>NZ_FNXZ01000002.1:0-443870 GCF_900108865.1 Streptococcus sp. 45
CTTGTGCCCATTTATTAATATGGTCCGTTGGTCAAGGGGTTAAGACACCGCCTTTTCACGGCGGTAACACGGGTTCGAATCCCGTACGGACTATTTTATTTATTTTTGTTTAAAAGGTTTAAAAAGAAGGCGAAAGCCTTCTTTTTTAGTCTAGTTCATGTGGTAATAAAAGTGTTTCTGTTCCTGATTGATCAATCAGATAGACAATATTTGGAAAGAATGGGTCATACGGGTAATTATAATCAAAAGCAATAGTTGTTTGCTGCTTTTGATTTTGGTAGCAAATCGTTAATTTTCCTTTTTTCTCAGTTAAGCGAAAGCTGATGATTGACTCTAGTGGGATAACACCTTTTAGGTAGTTATCTAAGATATCCCAGAAGGTATCAATGATTTCGTGTGGAAGGCTTGTTGCTACGCCAAAACTGGCGTATCTTTCTTTACTGATTTCAAATGCCATATAGTAACTCCTTTCTTTAGTGTAAAAGCACCCCTATCGGAGTGCTCGCAACTTTAACGATTCTTAAGTTCAAGATAACGTTTGTACCAAATATTAATATAGGCTTCTGAGAACGGTCCTTTTCCATTGTTAATCCAATCAACAAGGATTTTGACATTCTCTTTTAAAATAAAATCAATGTCTGGAGAGTAGCCCATTTCTGCTTTGTGTATTTCGTACTCGTCGACGTCGAGTAGTCTTTTTTCACCGTCTGCAAAGACTTTGACATCCAAGTCGTAATCGATATACTTAAGAGCTTCTTCATCCATGACGTATGGACTAGCAAGATTGCAGTAGTATGAAACACCGTTATCTCTTATCATCGCAATGATATTAAACCAGTATTTTTTATGGAAATAAACAATGGCTGGTTCTCGCGTAACCCAACGTCTCCCGTCACTTTCTGTTACTAGTGTGTGATCGTTAACTCCTATAACAGCATTGTCTGTTGTTTTTAGTACCATAGTGTCGCGCCATGTTCGGTGCAAACTACCATCATGCTTATAACTTTGAATTGTAATAAAGTCGCCTTCCTTAGGTAATTTCATGCCTTACCAACTTTCTACAATTAAACTTATCTGTTATAGTTTATCATAATTTTCTGAAAAAGGACACTTAGAAATGCAATTTATTTCACAAATAATCTCTAAGAGCGCTCTTAATATCATCATATGAAAAACCTTTTCGAGCGAGAGCTTGCGTTAATCGTTGATTTAGTTCATATCCTTCGTATTTTTTACTAAATTTTCGATATTGTTTATCAAGTTCTTTATTTAAAAGTTCGAATTCTTGTTCTTCATCTTTTTCGATATCAAGTGTTTCAAAGGCATCTTTTGCTTCTGTGTATGAGAAGCCTTTATTCATCATATTTTGGATGATTTTATCTTTAAGTGTTTTTGTTGAGAGCTTGTTTTGATATTTACGTAAAAGTTTTTGAGCTGTTTTTTCAGCTAGGTCTGAAAAGTCTAATTCAGCTAATTTTTGGTCAATGAGTTGAGCATCAACTCCTTTTTGAAGTAATTTTTGTTTTAAAACGTAGCCACCCTTATCACCTGATGTTAGATTTTGTGATAAATAGGTTTCAACATATTGAGAATCATTAATCCAGTTTTCTTTTTTGAGGTTTTCAATGATTTCTGGGATATACTGACTATCAATTTCATGTTTTTCTAAGTATTTTTTGACTTCGTCTGCGGTACGTTGCTTGAAAGAAATTTGGTAAAGTGCCAGGTTTTTACCGTATGAAAATTGAGCGTATCTTTGAATATCTTTTAAGGTTGTTTCGTCAATTTCCATATTTTTACTTAACATAAAGTGAACAATAGTGTCTTCTGTTACGTAAAGTTTATCTTTTTCATCAATTTCTAAAAGATATAGCCTTTTTTTCTTTTCGATTTTAGTGATTTTCATACATTCATTATAACAAAAATGTTAAAATAGTAGTGATTAAAGTGTAGGGAGGTGATATGGTGAAAGATAGTAAAATCGTTGATTTAGATGAATACCGCATGCTTAAGTCTTTAAGTGATGACCTTGAAGAGTTTCCGTTTAATGATGACTTTTTAGAAGATGAAGAAGATGAGCTAGACTCTGAAAATTGGAATTTATTTGAGGATTTAACAGAGCTTAGAAAGCGTGTGGATTATTACCAAGAGCTTCATGAGAAGGGTGAAATATCTGAGAAAGATTATTATTTTTCAAAAGTTAATCTTGGTATGCTTTATAAGCAAAATGGACTTTATCAGAGAGCTCTTGAGCAATTTGAAGCGGTTTATGAGCTGGATTCATCGGATTTGTTTGCTTGTCGTCATGAGATGATGGCATTGTATATTTTGACGTCTCAATATGATAAGGCTTTGGTATTCTTTAAGAAACAGTCTGATGTTAAACATGATATTTTACTGGAAATTCCTTTGTTAGTTGGAGCTATTTTAGATGGTCATGATGAGATGGCACACTATTTGATTGAAGTTTTGAATGCTGATGTTAAGGATTTTGCTATTTTTTGTCAATCACCCGAGCTTTTGATGGATGATATTATGTCTGTCGGCTCAGCTGGCATTCATCGTCCAGATAGTTTAGAAGCGGTCTATGTAGGACTTTATCGTATTTTACCTTTACTGATGACTGCTGGAAATTATGTGCAAGCTTATTTGAATGATTATTTTTCAGAGCACAAGGCAGGTCAGGCAGAAGTTGAATCGTTAGCCTTTTTATCAGAATACCAAATTGAAATCTTGCTGGCGCATGATATTTATGATTTGCAGGATTTTCAAGTTTGGACAGAAGCAGATATTTTAGCTTTACCTCAGTTTGGTAAGGCAACTTTAGAAAAATTGAAAGAAGTAGGAGTTATATTTAGTCACTAATGAATTTGAAAGTAAAACAAAGAATTCCTTTGAAAATCAAGCGTATGGGAATCAATGGCGAAGGAATTGGATTTTATAAGAAGACTTTAGTCTTTGTTCCAGGTGCTTTGAAGGGGGAAGATATTTTTTGTCAGATTACGGCGGTTAAGCGTAATTTTGCTCAGGCAAGACTTTTGACAATCAATAAGAAATCTAAGTTTCGTGTGGAACCGAAATGTCCCATTTATCAAAAATGCGGTGGCTGTCAGATTATGCACCTACGTTATGATAAGCAGTTAGAGTTTAAGGATGATTTGATTGGTCAATCTTTGAAAAAATTCAAACCAGCTGGTTATGAAAATTATGAAATTAGGCACACACTTGGAATGGAAGTACCGTATCATTACCGTGCCAAGTTACAGTTCCAAACACGTTCTTTTAAAGGAAATGTTAAGGCGGGGCTTTTTGAAGAAGGCAGTCACCGCTTGGTCGATATCAAGGATTGTTTTGTTCAAGATAAATTGACGCAAGCGATTATTAATCGTGTGGCAGAATTGCTAACAAAACATCATATTCCAATTTATGATGAGCGCAAGGTAGCTGGTATTCGAACAGTAATGATTCGTAAAGCAAAAGCTACTGGACAAGTTCAGATTATTTTTATTACTAGTCGAGATGTCTTTTTAGCACCGCTTATTAAGCAATTAACGGCTGAATTTGAAGCTATTAAGGGAATTGCTGTCAATTTTAACCGTTCAAAATCAAGTGAGATTTACGGCGGAAAAACAGAGGTTATCTGGGGCGATGCTGATATTTCAGAAGAGGTTTTGGATTATCATTTCAGTCTTTCGCCTCGTGCTTTTTATCAGTTGAATCCTGAGCAAACACAGGTCTTGTATAGTCAGGCTGTGGCTGCGCTTGATGTGACAGAAGATGACCATGTTATCGATGCTTATTGCGGTGTTGGAACAATTGGTTTTGCTTTTGCAGGTAAAGTTAAGAGTGTTCGTGGGATGGATATCATTCCTGAAGCTATCGAGGATGCTAAGAAAAATGCACAGCGTATGGGCTTTGACAATACTTATTATGAAGCTGGTCGTGCAGAAGACATTATTCCTAAGTGGTATAAGGAAGGTTATCGTGCGGATGCTTTGATTGTTGACCCACCTCGTACTGGTCTTGATGATAAACTCTTGGATACTATTTTGAAATATCAACCTGCTAAAATGGTTTATGTGTCATGTAATACGGCGACTTTGGCTCGTGATTTGGTTAAATTAAGTAAAGTTTACGATGTTCATTACATTCAGTCGGTGGATATGTTTCCGCATACGGCAAGGACAGAAGCAGTTGTTAAGTTAGTCAAGAAATAAGAAAATGATGAAACGTAAGGGGCTCCTTGCGTTTTTTAATAATCGTGAATTTGACAAGTGGTGTTATGTTTATTTTGACACTGGGCTACTTTACCGTTATACTAAATTGTTGATTATTTTTGGAGGACTTGTGAGAATGGCCATTACGATCCGTTTGGCAAGCTTAGATGATGCAAAAGCTCTGCTTGATATTTATCGTTATTATGTTGAAGAAACAGCTATTACTTTTGAATATGATGTGCCGACTTTAGAGGAATTTACGGGGCGTATGCGCTCAATCATGGCTTTTTATCCTTATCTTGTGGCAGAAGAAGATGGCAAGATTCTTGGCTATGCTTATGCTTCTAAATTCCATCCTAGAGCTGCTTATGCTTGGTCAGCAGAAGCGACGGTTTATCTGGATAAGGCTGCGCGTGGTAAGGGTGTAGGACGTCAAATCTATGGAAAGTTAGAAGATTATCTAACTCAAATGGGCATCCTCAATCTTAATGCTTGTATTGCTTCAACTGATGTCGAAGATACCTATCTGACAAATGGAAGCGAGAAATTCCATCGAGCACTTGGTTATCAATTGGTTGGAAAATTTCATGATTCGGGTTATAAATTCAACCGTTGGTATGACATGATTTGGATGGAAAAAATGCTTGGAGAGCATGGAGCGGACGTTGCACCAGTTAAGTCCATTCATGAGATTACAAAAAAAGCTTAACTCTTTTGAGTTAGGCTTTTTGACTATGTTTGCTGATGATATCAAAAAAATCTGAGACTGATGTCCCAGATTTTCGATTTATATTAAGCAACGGTTTCTTGAGCAAGACTTTCTTGTCCTTGGCTCTTCTTCCAGATGATAATTCCTACGAAACCTTGTGCTACCATACCTAGGTAACTAAAAGCAACGATTGGGTTACCGATAGATAGGTAAAGGACAAAGCTAAGCAAATCAACAACTAACCAAATATAGTAGCCGTCGAGGTGTCCTTTTACCTGACGTTGTTGGGCAGTAAAGGAAAGCCCATTTGTGATAGCATCTAGGATGATTTTTTGTCCGCCCATCCAATAAGAAATAAATCCTAAGCCAAATGTCCAGAAGAAGACAGCGATAAGCACGTCTTTTAGACTGAATTTTTTATCAATGACTAATTCACCATCGTTATTGCGGCGTTTTTTCCAGTTATAATGTCCGATAAATTCGGTTGCAAGGTAGTAGCAACTTTTGAACATTTCACCGTAAACCCCTTGAATACCAGCGACTAAGATACCAGCAACATTTTGAACACCATTTGCTTTAAAGGTGTGCTGCCATTGAATCGCTAGTGTCCATGTCCCAATAAAACCAAAGATAGACATGATAATTGAGAGGACATGTAAGATGTTAAGGTCTCCTGAAAAGAGTGTCGGAATCATCCCGTATAGGGTAAATCCGAGAGAGACTAAGAAGGCAAAGATTACGAAAATCTTTTCTTTTAAGTCAAAACGATTCCAAGCGTTGTTAAATGATTCTTTAAGTGAAAGTTCTTTTTTCAAAAAATGTTAATCTCCAATTCCAATTGATTTCATTTCTTGACGGATCATTTGGTACACTTTATCCCAGTCCTCAGGTTTTGTAACATCGAGGTTGTCGGTGTTAATTTTCATTTTTGGACTGTATTGGTAATCTTCATACCATTTTGTGTAGTGCTTGTGAAGGAGTTTGTAGTAATCTGTTAGACCATTTTCGTCATCTGGTTGTTCAAAATCACGTCCACGTTTTTTGATGTTGTTCATGATGTGGTCAAAACTACCTTCGAGGTAGATTAGCAAATCAGGAGCTTTTTTAGGAAGTCCGTCAATTTCCTCCATCATGTTGTCTAGCAATTCCAAGTAGATATTATATTCTTGATCGCTGATGCTTCCTTGAAGGGTATTAATGTAAGTAAATAAAGCATCTTCGTAGATTGAGCGGTCTAAGACATTGTTGTCTGCTTCGTAAGCTTCTTTGATTGATTTGAAGCGTTTGTTCAAGAAGTAAATTTGTAAAGCAAACCCGTATTTTTCAGGGTCTTCATAGTATTTATCTAAAATTGGGTTATTGTCAACAGGTTCAAAGAATGCTGTTGTGCCAAGTTCTTTGGCTAAGAGAGAAGTGTAGGTAGTTTTTCCGACTCCTATCATTCCTGCTAGAATAATCACGATGGTAATGCACCTCCAATATGCTAATTCTGTAGTAATTATTTAAAAATGTAATGTGTAAAATGTATTTTTGATAGCAAAGCTATCTGTCTAGAGTAAGGTTAGTAAATGTATGTTTGGTGAGTTATTATGGTTTGGAAATAGGTGAAACAAGTCCTCCTTTCCCAGTAGAGTATCTATATGTGACAAAGTCAAGGCCTTGTATTTGTCATAATAAATGATTTAAGCACAATATCTTGTGCCCGGATAAAATAGTAGCACTATATTTTGTGTTTGACAAGAGCGAAAACTTAATTATTTTTGACTAAAAAGTCAAAGATGGCTAAAAATCAGGCTTTTAGCGTAAGCAAAAAAATTTTTTAAAAAAAACTCAGCTAAAAAAGCTGAGAGTTTTTGAGCTTATTTGAAGACTTGGGTGGCAAAGTGTAAGGCGATACTAGCGATGCGGTCTTTTCTTTCAAGGTCAGCGTCGTTTGCAAGGGTACGTGGGTCCCATTTTTCGCTGTCAAGATTGTCGGCGGAATAGAAAAACTGAAAATGATTAATCTGTCTAAATTTAGCTAGCGCGGCAATAGCAGAGCATTCCATGTCAACAGCGATAGCACCTTGTGCCTTTCTAGCTAGCATTTTGCTTTGTGTTTCACGGTAAATGCCATCTGTAGACCAGACTTTTCCTTCAGTATAAGAGATGCTTTGATGACTAAGAAAGTTTTTAAAGCGCTCACGATAAGTTGGATTAAGAGCAATTTCATTAGTAGCAGGGGCATAGTGATAGCTTGTTCCTTCGTCGCGAATAGCAGAGCTTGGAATAATAATCGAGGTTTCTTTAATGCTATTATCAAGGACGCCACAAGTTCCAAAGACAAGGAGATTTTCTGCTCCCATGGCAATGATATCTTCTAAGACGGCAACGCAGCTACTTGCCCCGACGTAGGAGTTAAAAAAGCCGATTTTTTCTCCATGAAAGTCAAGCTCATAAATTGGAATTTCGAGATTAGCCACACTTGTTTTAGCGATCTGACGGTGAGGAACTTCGGCTAAAATTCTAGCAAAGGTTGCTCTTGCAAAGCAGGTTACGACTGTTTTTGGAAATTGAGGAAGACTTGCCACGATATCGCTGGGATTGATGATGGCTCTTTTTTCTGGGTCAAATTGCGATAGAATCATACTGCATCTCCTTTATAAAGTGTGTCGAAATATTTTTAATATTCTACTTTAAATAGTAGAAAAAGACAAGTTTATGTGAGAAAAAAAGCTGAGGGACTCTTTTTTAGCTCTATCTGAGCTTATTTTCAGAAAAATTTCTAAAAAAGGAAGGGGATTCATGGAAATCATGTTACAAATCCTTTACAAGGCTCTCATTTTTTCAAGGTTTGTGTTATAATATGACCTAGGAAATCAGACGAGAGGTATTTATGACTTACGAACAAGAATTTTTAAAAGAATTTGAAGCTTGGGTTGATTCACAAATTACAGTTAATGAGATGGCAATGGAAGCCAGCCGTAAGATTGTGGAAGAAGATAAGGATGAACGTGCTGCTGATGCTTACATCCGTTACGAAAGCAAACTTGATGCTTACCGTTATATCCAAGGCAAATTTGCTAATTATAAAGCCGGCAAAGGTTTCCACGAATTACCAGATAATCTTTTAGGGGAGAGAAATTACTAAAATGGCAAAGAAAAAGAATCGAAAAAAAGAGTACTTATTGAAATTAAAACGTGCAGGTATCATCAAAACAGCTGCAACTTCAACTGTTAAAGCTGCTGCTAACGTTGTTTCAAAAGCAACTCTTAGTTTGGAAGAATTTTCAGCGATTTCTGCCGTAGAAGGCATTCGACCAAAACTTGTTGAAACACTTTACAATGAAGGAATTAAATCAGTATCTGATTTCCAAAATTACACTGAAAAAGAAGTTTTGGCCTTTAAAGGAATTGGTCCAGCAACAGTTAACAAACTTAAAGAAAATGGCGTAGCTTTCAAAGCTTAATCCATTTGCGTTAGCTGACCAAATCTGTTAAAATAAAAACATTCAGAGGTGTCTTGAAGAACATTTGTTACAGGGAGCGGTGTTGTTGAGAAATCCGCACAAATGTCGAGGCTGGTTGCTGAAGGTTGTAACTGAATAACAAAGTTGCGAGTGCTAGTCACTCGAATGTGGGTGGTACCGCGGATTTATAAAAGTTCGTCCCTGTCGAAAGACAGGGGCGATTTTTTTATCCTAGAGTGGAGGAATTGCCATGATTAAGATATTAGGTCAGATAAACGACAATAAACTTCCTGAGGTAGAGACAGAACGTCTTTACTTGCGTCAGCGTTTGGTGTCAGATGCTAAGGATATTTTTGATTATGCCAGTTTGCCAGAAGTGACGTGGCCAGCTGGTTTTCCGCCTGTTAAGAATGTGGTAGAAGAGGAGAATTACCTAGCAAACATTATGCCAAAACGCTGGAGTGAGCAGAAGATTCCAGCTGGTTACGGTATTTGTCCCAAAGGTTCTGATAAAGTCATCGGCTCGATTGATTTTAATCACCGCCATGCTGATGATGTGTTGGAGATGGGCTACTTACTCCACCCAGATTATTGGGGTCAAGGTATTATGCCAGAAGCTGCGCGTGCGCTTTTAGAAGTTGGTTTTAATCTGGTAGGCCTCCATAAAATCGAAATTGAATGTTATAGTTACAACAAAGCTAGCCAGCGTGTAGCTGAAAAACTTGGCTTTACTCTTGAATCAAAAATCCGTGATCGTAAGGATGCACAAGGAAAACGTTGTGATTTATTACGTTATGGATTGTTAAAAAGTGAGTGGGAGAAGTTATAAGCAGCACCTGATAAATTGAATTGATTAACTTATTGAAAAAATTGTAGAAAGGACACATTATGTCAAAAGAACTTTCACCAAAATATAACCCAGCTGAAGTTGAAGCTGGTCGTTATCAAAAATGGTTAGACGAAGATGTTTTCAAGCCTTCTGGCGATAAGAAAGCACATCCGTATTCTATCGTTATTCCACCACCAAACGTAACAGGTAAACTTCACCTTGGTCACGCTTGGGACACAACTTTGCAAGATATTATCATCCGTCAAAAACGTATGCAAGGTTTTGATACTTTGTGGTTGCCAGGTATGGACCACGCTGGTATTGCAACTCAAGCAAAAGTTGAAGCACGTCTTGCTGAAGATGGTATTTCACGTTACGACCTTGGTCGTGAAAAATTTCTTGATAAAGTCTGGGAATGGAAAGATGAATACGCATCAACAATCAAACAACAATGGGGTAAAATGGGTATCTCTGTAGATTACTCACGTGAACGTTTCACCCTTGATGAAGGTTTGTCAAAAGCAGTTCGTAAAGTCTTTGTTCAACTTTACAAAAAAGGTTGGATTTACCGTGGTGAATTTATCATCAACTGGGATCCAAAAGCTCGTACAGCTCTTTCTGATATCGAAGTTATCCACAAAGATGTCGAAGGTGCTTTCTACCACATGAACTACATGTTGGAAGATGGTTCACGTAGCCTTGAAGTTGCAACAACTCGTCCTGAAACAATGTTTGGTGACGTTGCCGTTGCGGTTAACCCAAATGACGATCGTTACAAAGATTTGATTGGTAAAAATGTTATCCTTCCAATCGTTAACAAAGCTATTCCAATCGTTGGTGATGAACACGCTGACCCAGAATTCGGTACTGGTGTGGTTAAAATCACTCCTGCACACGACCCTAACGACTTCCTAGTTGGTCAACGTCACAACTTGCCACAAATCAACGTCATGAATGACGATGGTACAATGAACGAACTTGCTGGTGAATTTGCTGGTATGGATCGTTTCGAAGCTCGTAAAGCTGTCGTTAAAAAATTGGAAGAAATTGGTGCACTTGTTGAAATCGAAAAAATGGTTCACAGCGTTGGTCACTCAGAACGTACTGGTGTGCCAGTTGAACCACGTTTGTCAACACAATGGTTCGTTAAAATGGACCAATTGGCTAAAAATGCCATTGCTAACCAAGACACTGATGACGAAGTGAAATTCTACCCACCACGTTTCAACGATACTTTTCTTCAATGGATGGAAAATGTTCACGACTGGGTTATTTCTCGTCAATTATGGTGGGGTCACCAAATCCCAGCATGGTACAATGCTGAAGGTGAAATGTACGTCGGTGAAGAAGCTCCAGAAGGTGACGGATGGACTCAAGACGAAGACGTGCTTGATACTTGGTTCAGTTCAGCGCTATGGCCATTCTCAACAATGGGTTGGCCTGATACAGAAGCAGAAGACTTCAAACGTTACTTCCCAACATCTACATTGGTAACTGGTTATGATATCATCTTCTTCTGGGTGTCACGTATGATTTTCCAATCATTGGAATTCACAGGACGCCGTCCATTTGAAAACGTGCTTATCCACGGTCTTATCCGTGACGAACAAGGACGTAAAATGTCTAAATCACTTGGTAACGGTATTGACCCAATGGACGTTATCGAAAAATACGGTGCTGATGCCCTTCGTTGGTTCTTGTCAAATGGTTCTGCACCAGGTCAAGACGTTCGTTTCTCTTACGAAAAAATGGACGCTGCTTGGAACTTCATTAACAAAATTTGGAACATCTCTCGTTACATCTTGATGAATAATGAAGACCTTACACTTGACCAAGCAAGTGCAAACGTTGAAAAAGTTGCTGCTGGTACTGCTGGTAACGTGACTGACCGTTGGATCCTTCACAACTTGAACGAAACAATCGCTAAAGTCACTGAAAACTTTGATAAATTTGAATTCGGTGTGGCTGGTCACATTCTTTACAACTTCATCTGGGATGAATTTGCTGACTGGTATGTCGAGTTGACTAAAGAAGTGCTTTACAGCGACAATGAAGACGAAAAAGTTATCACTCGCTCAGTTCTTCTTTACACACTTGATAAAATCCTTCGCTTGCTTCACCCAATCATGCCATTTGTTACTGAAGAAATCTTTGAACAAATTTCTGAAGGTTCAATCGTAACAGCTGAATACCCAACTGTTAACCCAGCATTTGAAAATGAAGCTGCGCACAAAGGTGTTGAAAGTCTTAAAGACCTTATCCGTGCTGTACGTAACGCACGTAGCGAAGTGAACGTTGCACCAAGCAAACCAATCACACTTCTTGTTAAAACAAGCGACAAAGAATTGGAAGACTTCTTTAACAGCAATGTGAACTACATCAAACGTTTCACAAACCCTGAAAAACTTGAAATTTCTTCTGATATCGAAGCTCCAGAATTGGCAATGTCTAGCGTTATTACTGGTGCTGAAATCTTCTTGCCACTTGCTGACCTTCTTAACGTTGAAGAAGAATTGGCACGTCTTGACAAAGAACTTGCTAAATGGCAAAAAGAATTGGACATGGTTGCTCGTAAACTTGGCAACGAAAAATTCGTCGCTAACGCTAAACCAGAAGTTGTCCAAAAAGAACGCGACAAACAAGTCGACTATCAAGCTAAATACGACGCAACTGTTGCGCGTATCGAAGACATGAAAAAATTGGTGAAATAAGTTTAAGGTTTCTACAAGGATTCGTTAAGATTGCCTTAAGTAAGGAAATCTATACTATAAACAATCCTAGTTAACTTTCTTTTTCACAGATAACTACAAACAACCTAAATCCACAATAGTTATCAAAATAGCCCCACTTCAAAAAACTGAAGTGGGGTTTTTGGTATGTTGATGTAAGGAGAAGAAAAGATGATAATATTTCCAAATTTTTATTATAAAAAACTAAATTATATTGTCCACCATTTTTTAGACTGTTCAGTTTTTCTTAAAATGACTGATGTTGGGGATTGGATTGAAGATATTTTTCCTAAATATTTGTATCATGAGCAGTTTCAGAGATGTAAGTCTGTTTTAGATGAATTATATAATTGGACAGAAGACCAATTTACCCATCAAATGACAGCCTTTCATGAGTTTACTTTGTTCCGTTTTCTAGATTTACTTTGTTCAGAACAAGAAGCGGATAAAGAATATTTTAATAAAACGTATTTTGATGAAAAGAGTATTCAGCTTATTCAGGAAATGGCAATGGCAGACTTTGAAGAATTTGATGATAAGGAAATGACTCAAGAAGATTTTGTTGAATCATATATGGATGTTTCATTTTATCAAGATATTTTGTTTGATGATTGGGATTTTTTAGCAATTTCAAATTTACAAACTAATCGATTCTTTGATTATGATGAAGTTGAAACAAGGCTAGGAATAAACATTGATTATTATAAAGAATTGCTTCCGCAAGATATTAGAGATTCATATAAGTCTAATATTACTTTGGCAGGTGATGTTTCAGAGTTCATTAATTTTTTTAACAGACGTTGTGATACTTCAAATTTATATAAATTATTTTGGGAAAGTAATAAGCCTGTTAAGGAAGAAAAAATTCAAATTGTTATCGATAATATGCTGAGTGCTTATTTTAGTTTACAAGGTGTTGAGATTAATAGGGAAGTAAATCTTGGAAATGGTCAAGTAGATTTTAAGCTCTATAGGGGTAATCATAATGATGAGAAAGTGTTGATAGAGATAAAAAAAGCAAGCAGTTCCTACTTAAAAAAAGGTTATGAGAAACAATTAACGGGGTATCTAAAGGCTTCTAATTATAAAAACGCCTTTTATTTAATTGCTTGTTTCACTGATCAAGAATATAAATTAGCAAATGATTTTATACGTTCTCATGTTTATACGGATAGTTATCAGCTATATATTAATATTGCAATATTAGATTTAAGAGTTAGACAAACAGCATCTAAGAAATAAAAAATTACTAATCTATTTACAAGTGATATTGTCCCCTGCTTTATTAGTTTAAATAAGTTTTGTAGTATAATAAAGAAAAGTGATAAAGGGAGAAATTATGACTCAGGTTACGAAGCGGGCTTTGGAAGAGTCTTTAAAGCATTTGTTGTTAAAAAAGCCACTCACTAAGATTACTATTAAAGATATTGCAGAGGATTGTGGGATTAATCGAATGACTTTTTATTATCATTTCAAGGATATTTATGATTTGGTGGAGTGGTCTTGTGTTGAGGATGCTCAAAAAGCTTTGGGCGAGAATAGGCACTATGATAGCTGGGAAAATGGGCTTCTTGATATTTTTAAGGCAGTTAAAGAGAATAAGCCTTTTATTATGAATGTTTATCATTCTGTTAGTCGGGAACAAATTGAGCGTTACCTTTATCAGTTAACTTATCAATTAATGCTTGATGTTGTTGAAGAAAAAGCTGTCGGGTTAATGGTAAGTGATAAGCAAAAAGAATTTATTGCTGATTTTTACAAGTATGCTTTGGTTGGATTAATGTTAGATTGGATAAAAAATGATATGAAAGAAAAACCAGAAGATATCGTTGAACGGCTAGCTATTCTGGTTCATGGCAATATTGTATCAGCTTTAAATCACTATCATCAAAAAAATAATTAATCAAAAGACTTTAAATGATAAAAAATTTATCATTTGGTCTTTTTTGTTTATTGAAGTAAAATCTTTGAATTATCTATAATGAAGGTAACAAAAAAGATGGAGGTTCTCGATATGTATTATTCAAGTGGTAATTATGAAGCATTTGCCCGTCCGTTGAAGCCAGAAGGTGTCGATCACAAATCAGCCTATATTGTAGGTGCTGGTTTGGCAGCTTTGTCTGCAGCATGTTTTTTAGTGAGAGATGCTCAAATGCCTGGTAAAAATATCCATATTCTTGAAAAAGAGCCCATTTCTGGTGGTGCTTGTGATGGTTACCAATATAGCGACATTGGTTATGTCATGCGCGGTGGTCGTGAAATGGATAATCACTTCGAGTGTATGTGGGAATTATTTCGTTCAATTCCTTCAATTGAGACAGAAGGTGTTAGTGTCTTAGATGAATTTTATTGGTTAAACAAAGCAGACCCCAATTATTCTCTTTGTCGAGCAACTGAAAAGCAAGGTCAAGATGCTCATACGGATAAAAAATTTGGCTTGTCTGATAAAGCGGCTTTGGAAATTATGAAACTTTATTTTACGCCAGATGAAGAATTGTATAACAGAAGAATTGATGAATTCTTTGATGATGAAGTGTTTGGATCAAACTTTTGGCTATACTGGCGAACAATGTTTGCTTTTGAAAATTGGCATTCAGCCTTAGAAATGAAACGTTACCTTAAACGCTATATTAACCATATTAGTGGTTTACCAGATTTTACTGCTTTGCGTTTCACACGCTATAATCAATACGAATCAATGATTTTGCCAATGGTAAAATACCTAGAATCATTTGGAGTTGTTTTCCATTACAACACAAAGGTGATTAACGTCGAATTTGATTGTCAAAAGGATAAAAAAGTTGCTAAACGACTTGATATTCTTTCTGATGCTGAAAAAAGTAGTATTGATTTGACGGAAAATGATTTTGTGTTTATCACAAATGGTGGTTGTGTTGAAAATTCAAGTTATGGTAGTCAAGATAAGCCAGCTTGCTTTAATAAAGACATCAAAGAAGGAAATGGCTGGGATATGTGGCGAAAAATTGCGGTGCAAGATGAGTCATTTGGTCATCCCGATAAGTTTTGTTCGTCACCTGAAAAATCAAATTGGATGAGTGCGACCGTGACTACCTTGGATGATAAGATTCCAACATTTATTCAAAAAATCTGTAAACGTGATCCGTTTTCTGGCAACATTGTGACTGGGGGGATTGTTTCGGTAAAAGATTCAAATTGGCTTTTGAGTTGGACTGTTAACCGACAACCACAATTTAGAAATCAACCTAAAAATGAGTTAACTGTCTGGGTTTATGCGCTTTTTACTGATAGGGAAGGAAATTATATTAAAAAGCCAATGCGTGATTGTACAGGACAAGAGATTTGTGCTGAGTGGCTCTATCATCTAGGAGTTCCAGTTGAAGATATTGACAAGTTAGCTGCAAATAGTGCGAAAACCGTTCCATGTATGATGCCTTACATTACAGCTTTCTTTATGCCACGCGAAAAAGGTGATCGTCCTGATGTTGTTCCAGATGGCGCTGTTAATTTTGCTTTCTTGGGTCAATTTGCTGAGACAGAACGCGATACTATTTTTACGACAGAGTATTCTATCCGAACTGCCATGGAAGCCGTTTATACTTTGTTTAATGTTGATCGAGCAGTCCCAGAAGTTTGGGCAAGTACTTATGATATTCGTGATCTTTTACATGCGACAGTTGCTCTAAGGGATGGCAAGCCGATTACTGAGATGAACTTAAATTTTGTTGAAAAATTTATCTTAAAACAATTCTTACGAAAAGTTGAAGGAACAGACATTGAAAAACTTTTACGAGATTATCACTTGATTAAATAATGAAAAGAAAGGGCTGGAAAATGTTATTCCAGTCTTTTTTTGCTATACTTATGCTAAATGAAAGGAGCTTCTATGTCAGTTGAGTCAGATTTTTTTGCTAAGAAGCGGGTGGTCTTTGAGCGCTTGGTGCCGTTTGGTTTTGAGAAGTCGCTGGCTGGTTATGATTATCGTGAGAAGATTTTAAATGGTGATTTTGAGGTTTGGCTTCATATTTCAGCAGACGGTCAGGTCAGTGGCAAAGTGATGGACACAGACCTAGGAGAAGAGTATTTGGCGCTTCATGTGCCAGCAGCGAGTGGGAATTTTGTCGGACAAGTCAGAGAAGCTTATCAAGAGGTTCTTGAAAGAGTGGCTGAAGCTTGCTTTGAAGCTCTGCCATTTGCTAGTGACCAAATGAATCGTCTTACAAATCATCTAAAGGTAACTTATGGCGATGATTTTGACCATCCTTTTGAAAAATATCCTGAGTTCTCTTCTTTTCGCTATCCTGAAAATCAGAAGTGGTATAGTCTTGTGATGACGATTGCGCGTGGCAAATTAGACCTTGGTGAGGAGCAGTGGTCGCAAGAAGCGCTGGATGACAAAGTTGAAATAATCAATATTAAGGTTGAACAAGCTAAGTTGCCTGAATTGATTGAAATCAAGGGCGTTTATCCGTCTTATCACATGAATAAGAAGTCTTGGGTGAGTGTGGTTTTAGATGAGACAGTTCCTGATGAGCTCCTTTTTTCTTTGGTGGATAATAGCAGAGCTTTGGTAGCTGGAAAGGCCTTGGGGAGCAGTAGTGGTCCAGATTATTGGATTATTCCAGCCAACCCCAAGTATTATGATATTGATGCTGAATTTGCAGCAAGCAAAATCATTTTATGGACACAAAAAGCAAGCATTAAAAAAGGTGATTTCGTGGCAATTTACATGACAGCACCGACTAAGGCAGTGCGGTATTTTTGCCAAGTCTTAGAAGCTGATTTGCCAAATGAAGCTTACCGAGATGATACTTCCATCAAAAAATTAATGAAAATAGAACTGCTTCATACTTTCTCAGATGAGCAAGTGACTTTTGAAACGTTAAAAAGTTGTGGCGTCAAAGCCGTTCGTGGTCCACGACGAATGACAAAGGAATTGATTGAAAAACTCGATTCACTCAGAAATAAATAGATAAGCCGTACCGTTAGGTGCGGTTTTTTGAAAATAAAATTGAAAGAATATTGCAAAAATAACTTTTGAAGAGTATACTATCTAACAATCGGGAGGTACTTATGAGGAAAATCGAACGAAAAAATACAGGTCTTTTAGTAACGAGCAGTACGATTTCAAAGATAGGTGATACTTTATTTGATTATGTGAATAATTCGTTTTTAGCGAGTATGAACGTGAAATCAATGATGTTGGTGGGAATTTACCAGGCACTTGAAAATATCATTGGAGCCCTGTTTAATTTATTTGGCGGAGTGATTGCGGACCGTTTCAGACGAAAGAAAATTATCATTTTAAGTGATTTTTTGAGTGGCTTAATTTGTCTGTGCTTGTCTCTTATTTCCAAGCAAACTTGGCTCATCTATGCGGTCATTTTAACCAATGCTTTACTAGCATTTTTGTCAGCATTTTCGACACCAGCCTACAATGCCTTTACCAGAGAAATCGTCGAAAAGGACAATATTACTCGAGTGAATTCTTACCTTCAAACGCTTGCGACTCTGGTTAAAATCATTGTCCCGGTGCTTGCTTTAGGAATTTACCACATGATTGGCATCCGTGGAGCCTTGAGTCTTGATGGGTTGTCCTTTTTATTATCAGCTTTGATTGTTGCTTTTGTTCAACCGATTTTAGAAGAAGCCAGTAAAACAGATAAATTTTCAGTTAAGATAATTTTAGATGATTTGGTTAGTGGGTTTCACTATGTAGCAAAAAATCGCCAGATTTATCTTCTGATTGCTCTTTCTGCTGGGGTTAACTTTTTTATGGCTGGTTACAGTCTTTTACTGCCTTATAGTAATCAAATGTTCCCAAAAATCACTGGAAATAGTTATGCTATGTTTTTAACAGCTGAGGCGATTGGTGGAGTGATTGGAGCGGTAGTTAGCGGAAAAATTAGATACAAATTATCGACTGGTCAATTAATGGCACTTTTGTCTATTTTTGGAGGATTTGTTGCCTTAGCTCCCGTTCTTTATTTTTTGAAACCGAGTATTTTTCTTTTGGCACTGTCGCCAGTTGGTTCTGGAATTTTTATGACCTTGTTTAACATTCATTCTTTTTCGCTTGTTCAAAGAGAAGTAGCAAGTGAGTATCTGGGGCGAGTACTGGGAATCGTTTTTACGGTTGCTATTTTATTTATGCCACTTGGAACAGCTCTTTTCACGCTGATTTTCACACCAAGTAATCCATTTAATTTCTTCTATATTGGTTGTTCGGTTATTATTTTGAGTTTTATCTTTTTAAAATTGTTACAAGGGTCAAAAGAGTGATATTTGATAACTGTCGTTATTTAAACACTATTTTGACAACGGTTTAATTATTAGAAAAAAGTTGAGCTATTTTTGTTTGATGGTTCAATTTTTTTAATACTATAAAGTGAAATTTTCTTCTAAAAAATGCTTATAAATAGCTGATTTTCCATCCTTTGTTAGGTTATCTAACATAAAATTCAAAAATATTGCGAAAATTTGCAAAAAAGTGTTTATTTTTTAAAAACATAGGTGTATAATAGCTCTATCGTTGTAAAGCGATCACGAAATACAAAATATACCTCACTATCGTTCATTATCATTTTGGTATTTCAAATTTAAAAAAATTTTTAAGGAGGAGCATATGAAGAAAAGCTTTATTCATCAACAGCAGGAGATTTCTTTTGTCAAGAATACTTTTACTCAATATTTGATTGATAAACTTGGCATCGTTGAAGTGCAAGGACCTATTCTTAGCCAGGTCGGGGATGGTATGCAAGATAATTTGAACGGCGTTGAACATCCTGTATCTGTGCACGTTAAACGTATTCCTGATGCTGAATATGAAGTTGTTCATTCACTTGCTAAGTGGAAACGTCATACCTTAGCACGTTTCGGCTTCAATGAAGGAGAAGGGCTTTTCGTACACATGAAAGCTCTCCGTCCAGATGAAGAAGAATTAGACCCAATCCACTCAATTTATGTCGACCAATGGGATTGGGAAAAAGTTATTCCAAATGGTCGTCGCAACATCGAATACTTGAAAGAAACTGTTGAACAAGTTTACAAAGCTATTCGTTTGACAGAACTGGCAGTAGAAGCACGTTTTGATATTGAAGCTGTTTTACCTAAGAAAATTACTTTCATTCACACAGAAGAATTGGTGGAACGTTATCCAGATTTGACACCAAAAGAACGTGAAAATGCTGCTGCTAAAGAATTCGGTGCGATTTTCCTTATTGGTATTGGTGGTATTTTACCAGATGGTCAACGCCACGATGGTCGTGCACCTGACTACGATGACTGGACTTCTGAATCTGAAAATGGATACCATGGTCTTAACGGTGATATTATTGTTTGGAACGAAGTGCTTGGCTCAGCTTTTGAATTGTCATCAATGGGTATTCGTGTTGACGAAGAAGCTCTTAAACGTCAAGTTAAAATCACTGGTGACGAAGATCGTTTGCAACTAGAATGGCACAAAGCTCTTCTTAACGGTCTCTTCCCACTTACAATCGGTGGTGGTATCGGTCAATCACGTATGGCAATGTTCTTGCTTCGTAAAAAACACATTGGTGAAGTACAATCAAGTGTTTGGCCAAAAGATGTTCGTGATACTTACGAAAACATTCTTTGATAGAAGAAACTTAATTTAAGGACTAAAAAAGGTCGGCTGGCACTCCAGTCGACCTTTTTGAATATAAAAACTGAGATGATATTTATCTCAGTTAATCATTTTTTACCATGGCAAGCCAGCAGCTGCAATTTCTGCTTTTGAAGCGTATTGTCCATTTGGGCGGTGCCATCTACCGCGATAATCTCTTTTATATCCACCAGCAGCTTGTTCTTGTTGTTGCGCTTGTTGAGCGGCAGCAGCGGCTTGTTCCTGTGCTTGACGAGCAGCTTCAGCGGCAGCTTGCTCTTGTGCTTGTCTAGCTTCTTCAGCTTTTCTTGCTTCCTCAGCTTGACGAGCAGCTTCGGCTTCTTTGGCATCGATAGCTGAAACGACAGCATTGATACGGTTGTTAAAGGCATCCTTTTTAGCTGAATCAGATACCGCGTTTACTTTATTTTTGGCGTCATCAACGTTTTCACGGGTTTGATTAGCTTCTAAGTTTGCAACGGCGGCTTCGGCTGCAGTTTGAGCTGCCTGTTCTTGTTTTTGTGCCTCTATTGCAACTTTGACAGAAGCAATACGTTTTTTGAGTTGTTTTTTTGTCTTTTTATTTTTGACGGCTTTAACCTTTTTGTTGGCTAAGTCAAGGTTTTCTTGAGTTGGAGTTTTCTCAAGTTTTTTAACAGCTTTTTTAGCAGCTTTGATTGCTTTGCCGTCTTTTTTAACTGATTTACTTTTAGTCTTAGTATCAGCTAAAACGACATGATTACCTCCAAATGATGTAGAGACTAGGAATCCTTGGTCTTGAGATGTACCAAGAAGAAGAGCAGTCATTAATAATAGGGCTAATTTTAGTTTCTTTTTCATTGTATCCTCCAAATAATTTGAAATATAAAACTAATTACAATAGAAGAATATCACTTTGAAATAATTCTGTAAATATGGCTAAGAAAAAAATCGCTAGAAAAAATTCTAACGACTAAACTGTTATTCAAATTTACAGCGTGTATATCCAGCAGCAATAGCATTTGATAGTGTTGTTGGTGTAGTACTGTTTGAGCGGTTAAGACCACGGCAGTATGGGCTTAGGTGATAACGACGACCAGTGTTTGTGATGTAAACAGTAGTAGCATCACCTTGTTGTGCAGCAGCGGCAGCTTGCTCTTGGGCTTGACGTGCGGCTTCAGCTTCTTGAGCTCTTTTGGCTTCTTCAGCTTGTTTCGCTGCCTCAGCTTCTTTGGCATCAATAGCTGAAACGACAGCCTTGATGCGGTTATTAAAGGCTTCCTTTTTAGCTGAATCAGATATCGCATTTACTTTATTTTTAGCGTCATCGACGTTTTCACGTTTTTGGTCGCTTTCGAGTTTTTTAACAGCTGTTTCAGCTGCATTGATAGCTTCTTGCTGTTTCTTAGCTTCGATGGCTGTTTTTACAGTTGTGATATGCTTTTGGAGTTTTTCCTTCAGCTTGCTATCTGTGACAGCATTCACTTTATTAGTTGCAGCATCGAGGTTAGCTTGAGTTTGCTCGTTTTCAAGCTTTGTGACAGCAGCTAGGGCTTCATCTTCGATAGCTTTGACTTTTTGGTATTCTTTTTTACCAATTTCAATGTATTTGGCGTTTTCTTCTTTGAAATCGCTGAGTTCGTCTTGACTATCAATTAAGTCTGATTTGGTATCGTCAATTTCTCGGCTGAGTTGTTCAATCTTAGTTTCAGCTTGGGTAAGTTCATGATCTTTACTTCCTTGAGCAGAGAAGCTACCAATCAATAAGACTGACAAGACAGTAAGGGCAATATTTTTCTTGTCTTTAAAGAATTTTTTAAAATCCATCATAACTCCTTTATCCTAAAAAACTTTGATAATTAAAATTATCCGATTCATCATATCAAATCTTAGTTTTAGTGTAAACCTTATCAATAATTTTTTAAGGCATTTTAGGTTAATTTTGTTATAATGGTTCTTATGAGAGTTGTAGCAGGAAAATTTGGTGGGCGTCCCTTGAAGACGCTCGATGGAAAAATTACTCGTCCGACAACTGATAAGGTTAAGGGCGCTATTTTTAATATGATTGGCCCATTCTTTGATGGTGGGCGTGTTTTGGATTTGTTTTCTGGTAGCGGTAGCCTTGCTATTGAAGCTATCTCACGTGGGATGGATGAAGCGGTCATGGTTGAACGCAACCGTAAGGCGCAAGCTATTATCACAGAAAATATCAAAATGACGAAATCTGAACAGCAATTCCATTTGATGAAGATGGATGCTAATAAAGCACTCGGCATGGTCAAAGGACCATTTGATTTGGTTTTGTTGGACCCGCCTTATGCGAAAGAGGAAATCGTTAAAAATATCACTGACATGGAAGAAGCTGGGCTTTTGTCTGAAGATGTGATGATTGTATGTGAAACAGATAAAGCTGTGGATTTGCCAGAAGAGATTTCAAGCTTTGGCATTTGGAAACAAAAAACATACGGAATTAGTAAGGTGACGGTTTACATTAGATAGTAAATGTCATGATATCCTTGATGGAGGCAATATGACAAAAATTGGTTTGGTGACGGGATCTTTTGACCCTGTGACAAATGGACATCTTGATATTATAGCGCGTGCGAGTCGACTATTTGATACGCTTTATGTAGGGATTTTTTACAATAAAAATAAGAAAGGGCTGTTTAGCATTGCTGAGAGAAAGGCTATGTTAGAAGAAGCAGTCCAAGCTTTCCCAAATGTAAAGGTCGTAACAGCGCATGATTCTTTGACGGTTGATGTAGCTAAAGAATTGAATGTTGGCTATTTAGTGCGTGGAATTCGAAATGCCAAGGATTTGGAATATGAAGCTGACCTTGCTTTTTATAATCAACATTTGGCAAGTGATATTGAGAGTGTCTTTTTGTTAACCTCACCAGAGTGGCTTCATGTCTCATCTAGTCGTATTCGCGAATTGATGCATTTTCATTCGGATATTTCGGCCTTTGTTCCAGACAGTGTTGTGAAAAAAGTGGAGGAAAAATATGGCAATCTTAAACGCATTTAAAGGGATTTTGAAAAAGTTAGGTCGTATTTTATATCGCTTTAAATGGTGGATACTAGGAGTAGTGGGAACTGTATTTCTCATCTTTAGTTTATTTTATCCCCTCGACTATTATGTTGAAATGCCTGGGGGTGCTTATGATGTTCGTAGTGTTTTAACCGTTAATAACAAAACAGATAAAGACGAAGGTTCCTATAACTTTGTAGCGGTGACAGTGAGCCAAGCGACGCTTGCTCAGCTGGTTTATGCTTGGTTAACACCGCATACGGAGATTTCAACGGCTGCCGCAACAACAGGTGGCTACAGTAATGAAGATTACATGCGTATTAATCAATACTATATGGAAACTTCACAAAATACAGCGACCTACCAAGCTTTAACCCTAGCAGGGAAAGACGTTAAGCTTGATTATCAAGGTGTCTATGTCCTAAATGTAACCAAAAATTCAACCTTTAAAGGACTTTTACATCTAGCTGATACGGTTACTGGTGTAAATGGTAAAACGTTCAAGAGTTCACAAGAATTGATGGCTTATGTAGCAGACTTGGACCTTGGCTCTAAAGTCACTGTTCAAGAAATTTCAAACGGTAAAACAAAAGAGGTTTCTGGTAAAATCATTGAATTGCCAAATGGTAAAAATGGTATCGGTATTGGTTTAGTCGATCATACCAAGGTGTCATCTGATGTCGATGTGACTTTTGATACCAGTGGTGTTGGTGGACCTAGTGCAGGCTTGATGTTTACCCTTGATATTTATGATCAAGTTAATAACGAAGATCTTCGTAAAGGTCGTAAAATTGCTGGTACTGGTACCATTGAATCAGATGGTTCTGTTGGTGATATCGGCGGAGCAGGCTTAAAAGTTGTCTCAGCTGCCAAATCTGGTGCAGATATTTTCTTTGTTCCAAATAATCCAGTCGATAAAGAAACATTGAAAAAAGATCCTGATGCTAAGACAAATTACGAAGAAGCCAAAGAAGCTGCTAAAGACCTTGATACAGACATGAAAATTGTCCCTGTCAAGAATGTCCAAGAAGCGATTGATTACCTAAGAAGTACAAATTAATACAAGAAGCATCTCTTTTAGACTAGCTAAAAGAGGTGTTTTTTGATGCATCAGTTAACTTTTTCTTAAGCTTTATTGTTTACAATGGTTTAAAATGAAGAGGTGGAATACTAATAGATTGGAGGAGTGTATGACAAACTGGCAGAAACGTTTGGTGATTGGCTTTAATATTGCAGCCTTGTTTATCTTTTTAGATGTTAGTTTGTTAATTTTTATTAGATCTGTAAATGGTCATGGTATTTATCAGACCTTAGGCATGAAGGGGCTGACTTTCTCAGCTTGGGTACTTTGTTATGCTTCCTTATGGATGGTCCAAGGAATTGCTTATATGTTTGTTAAACGTCTCTCCTTGGCAAAAGAACAGCGAAATAGTCGCTGAGTATTGAAAAGCTAGATTTTTTATCTAGCTTTTTTGGTTGATAATAGATTTGTAAAGGCACTGAAATATCACTATTGGGGTGGAAAATGCTATAATATTGCTATGACAGAAAAGCTAACGATTTTACATCTGAATGATTGGCATTCTCATTTTGAAAACTATCCAAAAATCAAACGTTTTTTTCAAGAATATCCTGAGACAAATGAAGTTATTCGCCTTGATATTGGGGATAATATTGACCGCTGGCATCCGATGACAGATATCAGTAAGGGAAAATGTAATGTTCAATTTTTAAACGAGCTTAAGATTGACTTTGCGACGATTGGAAATAATGAAGGTATTGGTTTAGCTAAAAACTGGTTAAATCAAGTTTACCAAGAGGCTGAATTTGATGTTATTTTAGGAAACTTAGAAGACGATAATGGTCGCCCAGCTTGGGCTGAGCCTTATAAGATTTATGAAACGAAAGCAGGCACTAAGATTGCTTTTTTAGCTTATACTTTTCCCTATTATCTGACTTATAAACCAGGTGGATGGACAGTCCTTGACCCTTTAGAATGCTTAAAAAGAGACCTTGCTATTAAGGAAGTGCAAGAAGCAGATTTTAGAATATTATTAAGTCATTTGGGACTTCCTTGGGATGAAAAAATCACTGCTGCTTGTCCAGAAATTGATTTGATTATTGGGGCTCATACGCATCATGTCTTTGAAGATGGGGCATGCCTTAACGGCACCTATATGGCTGCAGCAGGAAAGTACGGTCAGTTCGTTGGTGAAATTAATCTCAGCTTTGATAATCATGAAATGACTGATATCACAATCCACGCTCATGAAACTAGTCATATGGCAAGTAAACCAGGAGATAAAGAATGGATTGAAAAAATTGTTTCAGATGGTCGCAAGCTTTTAGGGCAAGAAATGGTGAAGCAATTTGATGAGGATTTGAGTTTAGACGAGTCTTGTCAATTGGTTATGGATGCCATGAAAGATTATGCCAAAGCAGATATTGCCATGATAAATTCTGGCTTGGTTGTAGAGCCTTTTACTAAGGACATTACTAAAGATACTTTGCACCATTCGCTTCCGCATCAAATGCGACTAGCAAGGTTAGAAGTAAGTACCGATGAGTTAGCCGAAATCTGTCAAGATGTTTATTCGCAAGCAGAATTGTTAGCAAGACAACAAATCCGTGGTATGGGATTTCGCGGTAAGGAATTTGGGACCGTTTTAACGAGTGGCTTTGCTTACAAAAACGGAAAAATAGTGTATAATGAAAAGGTTACGAATGAAAAGGAGACTGTCAGTCTAGTCTTGGTTGATCAATATTATTTTGCTCGTTATTTTGAAAGCATTAAATCACATCAAGCTGAGTTGCTTTTTCCTGAATTGCTTCGAGAACTGGTAGAAGACTACCTCAGACATAAAGAATAAGTTTTACGATGGATGAAGAGAGGAGACCGATGAGAAAAGATATCTCTCCTGAAATGTACAATTACAATAAATTTCCTGGTCCACAATTCGTGGCATTTTCTGATCGTGTCAAAAGCGATGATATCGAGTTGTTGATTTTAGCCAATGAAAAAGATGCTTTTAACGCAACCGTGTTTAGTCAACGTTTTTCAGATATCTTGCTTAAATATGACTACATCGTCGGAGATTGGGGAAATGAACAGCTACGTCTAAAAGGTTTTTACAAAGATGACCGAGACGTTAAAAAGGCTAATCGTATTTCACGTTTAGATGATTACCTTAAAGAATATTGTAATTTTGGCTGTGCTTATTTTGTTCTTGAAAATAAAGAGCCACGTGCTGTGAAGTCTGAAGAAGAAAAACAAACAAGACGTCATAAATCACAAAAACGTTCGTCTGGTAAGAAAAAAGCTGATCGTTCGGGAAATCAACATTTTACCAGCCAAAAACGCAAAGAAAGCAAAGGACGCAGTGAGCGTCACCAAAAACGTGAACAACAAAAAGAAATTCAGTCGGCAAAACAATTTGTCATTCGCCGCAAAGAGAAATAGGAAGGAAATAAATTTACAGAATGCAAACAGAAACTAAGGACATGAAGCCCTCTATTTACGGTTTAACACGTGATGAACTCATCGAATGGGCAATCGAACACGGTGAAAAGAAATTTCGTGCAACACAAATTTGGGATTGGCTTTACCGTAAACGTGTCCAATCTTTTGAAGAAATGACAAACATTTCAAAAGATTTTATCGCTATTTTAAATGAAAATTTCTGCGTTAACCCATTGAAACAACGTGTCGTCCAAGAAGCATCAGATGGTACCGTCAAATACTTGTTTGAATTGCCTGATGGGATGTTAATTGAAACAGTTTTGATGCGCCAACACTATGGTTTGTCAGTCTGTGTAACATCACAAGTCGGTTGTAACATGGGTTGCTCATTCTGTGCCAGCGGTTTGATTAAAAAACAACGTGATTTGACAAGTGGTGAAATCACTTCACAAATCATGATGGTACAAAAATACTTTGATGAACGTGGTCAAGATGAGCGCGTGAGTCACGTCGTTGTTATGGGGATTGGTGAACCATTTGATAACTACGATAACGTGCTTCGCTTTGTTCGTACGATTAACAATGACAATGGTCTTGCTATCGGTGCTCGTCACATCACAATTTCAACATCAGGTTTAGCACACAAAATCCGTGAATTTGCTCATGAAAGCTTGCAAGTTAACCTTGCCGTTTCTCTTCACGCGCCAAATAATGAATTACGTTCACAAATCATGCGTGTCAACCGTTCATTCCCACTTGAAAAACTTTTTGCTGCGATTGAATACTACGTTGAAACAACTAACCGTCGTGTGACGTTTGAGTATATCATGTTAAATGATGTTAATGACTCACCAGAAAACGCACAAGAATTGGCTGATTTGACGAAAAAAATCCGCAAATTGTCTTACATCAACTTGATTCCATATAACCCAGTTTCTGAACACGACCAATACCGTCGTTCAAGTAAAGAACACGTTGCAGCCTTTTACGATGTTCTTAAGAAAAATGGTGTTAACTGTGTCGTTCGTCAAGAACACGGAACTGATATTGATGCCGCTTGTGGTCAATTGCGTTCAAATACAATGAAACGTGACCGCCAAAAAGCTGCTAAAGCAAAATAAGAAGGTAAAATGAGAAAGCTATTTGATGAAGAACTTGAGTTGACAAGCTTAGGGCGTAAGGTGGCAATAACTTTGGTGGGGATTTACATCCTTGCCCTTTGCTTCTTGTGTTTTAGTCCGCAACCATTTAAAATCGATGGGGTTGAGACACCCAATATCATTTATTATGGACGCTTACGTTTGCTTTTGGTGCCGTTTAACAGTTTGATTGGTATTGGTCAGCTTGATAGTGCCTTTGAAGCATTTTGGGTATTTGCGCAAAATGTCACCAATATGTTTCTTATCTTTCCTTTGATGTTGGGATTGATTTGGCTATTTCCAAAACTACGTCATTGGAAGAGAGCTTGGCTATTTGCTTTTGGAGTGAGTCTAGTGATTGAAACGACTCAATTGCTTGTAGACTTACTCTATAATGCTAATCGGGTCTTTGAAATTGATGATCTTTGGACTAATTCATTAGGTGGCTTACTAGCTTTGGGGCTTTACACAGTTATTTACAAAAAATATCACAAGTAGTTATTTATAGGTCAGGAAAAACTCCTGACCTTTTTCATATGAGAAGCTTAGGGCAGGAAACTTGACTTAGAGTCTACTCAAGGGTGTATAATATCAGCTAGAAAGCAGGTTTTAATGAAAATTATAAAGGATCTCTGGTGGTTTTTTAGGCTGGAGAAAAAACGGTATATTATTGGAATTCTTGCTCTTATTTTGGTGGCAATTTTAAACCTTGTCCCTCCAAAAGTTATGGGCGGAGTTATTGATCGAGTGACATCTGGTGAGTTAACACAAGGGCAATTGCTGATGAGCTTATTCTTGTTGGTTTTATCAGCTTTTGCTATGTATTTTTTACGTTATATTTGGCGAATGTATATCTTGGGAACGTCGTATCGTCTTGGTCAGATTATGCGTTTTCGCTTATTTGATCATTTTACAAAAATGTCACCTAGTTTTTATCAAAAACATCGTACGGGTGATTTGATGGCGCATGCTACTAATGATATTAATGCGCTGACACGTTTAGCAGGCGCTGGAGTTATGTCAGCAGTAGATGCAACAATTACGGCTTTTGTGACTTTGGTGACAATGGCTTTTAGTATTTCTTGGCAAATGACCTTGGTAGCGGTGATTCCTTTGCCATTTATGGCATATGCAACAAGTCGTTTAGGACGAAAGACTCACCAAGCGTTTGGAAAATCTCAAGCTGCCTTTTCAGAATTAAATAATAAGGTTCAGGAGTCCGTGTCAGGTATCAAAGTAACCAAGTCATTTGGATATCAAGAAGATGAACTTCAGTCTTTTCAAGAAATCAATGACATGACTTTTGTTAAGAACATGAAAACCATGAAATATGATGTCATGTTTGATCCTTTAGTGCTTTTATTTATCGGGGCAAGTTATGTTTTGTCATTGTTGATGGGAGCTTTTATGGTATCAGCCGGTCAAGTGACGGTTGGTAATTTAGTAACCTTTATCACTTACTTAGATATGCTAGTTTGGCCCTTAATGGCAATTGGTTTTCTTTTTAATATGATTCAACGCGGTTCTGTCTCTTATAATCGTATTAATCGTCTTTTGAAAGAAACATCTGATGTCCAAGAAAGTAAACAGCCTTTGCAGACTATTCAGAATGGTACTTTGGTTTATGATATTGATTCGTTTCATTATGAAAATGAGGAGACGTTATCAGATATTCATTTTGCTCTAGAACAGGGGCAAACGCTGGGATTAGTTGGGCAGACCGGTTCTGGTAAGACTACCTTGATTCGTTTGTTGTTACGTGAATATGATTTGACTGATGGTCGGATTATGCTTGATGGCAACAATATCAAGGATTACAAGTTATCTGATTTACGCCGTTTGATTGGTTATGTCCCACAGGATCAATTTTTATTTGCCACTAGTATTTTAGAAAATATTCGTTTTGGAAATCCCGATGCCTCTTTAGAAAAGGTTGAAGCAGCAACGAAGTTATCTCGAGTTTATGATGACATTATGGCAACACCAGATGGCTTTGAAACTTTGATTGGTGAGAAAGGGGTTAGTCTTTCTGGTGGTCAAAAACAGCGGATTGCTATGAGTCGTGCCATGATTCTTGATCCTGAAATTTTGATTTTGGACGATTCTTTGTCAGCAGTAGATGCTAAGACAGAACATGCTATTATTGAGAATCTTAAGCAAACTCGTCAACATAAATCGACAATTATCACAGCACATCGTTTGAGTGCGGTGGTTCATGCTGATTTAATCTTAGTCTTGCAAGATGGGCATATCATTGAACGAGGGCGTCATGAGGATCTTATTAAGCAAGGTGGCTGGTATGCAGATACTTATGAAGCTCAGCAATTAGAAATGGAAGGAGATAGTGATGAAGAATAATGCAAATCAGTGGCGTGTATTTAAGCGCCTCATGAGCTATCTCAAACCTTATAAATTCTTAACCGCCTTAGCTCTAGGTCTTTTACTACTAACAACGGTTGTTAAGAGTCTGATTCCACTGATTGCTTCTTACTTTATTGATCATTTTTTGACGGATATGAATCAGACTGCTATGCTGATTTTAGTTGGTTATTACCTCATGTATGTCTTGCAGACGCTTATCCAGTATTTTGGAAATTTCTTCTTTGCGCGTGTGTCTTATAGCATTGTTAGAGATATTCGAAGAGATGCTTTTGCAAACATGGAAAAACTCGGTATGGCTTACTTTGACAAAACTCCCGCGGGTTCTATTGTCTCTCGTATTACAAATGATACTGAAGCTATCAGTGATATGTTTTCAGGCCTTTTATCAAGCTTTATTTCGGCTATTTTTATCTTTTCAGTAACTCTGTTAACCATGTTGAAATTGAATGCGACATTGACAGCTTGGGTTGTGATTTTCTTGCCATTTATCTTTGTTTTGGTTAATCTTTATCGCAAAAAATCGGTAAGCGTGATTGAAAAAACACGTGCATTGTTGTCAGATATTAACAGTAAATTGTCTGAGAGCATCGAAGGGATCCGAATTATTCAATCCTTTAGTCAAGAAGAGCGTTTGAAAGATGAATTTGAAGCTATCAATGAAGAGCATGTGCTTTATGCTAATCGTTCGATGGCATTAGATAGTCTTTTCTTGCGCCCTGCTATGTCACTTCTGAAGTTATTAGCATATGCTATTTTAATGGCATATTTTGGTTTTTGGGGAATGGAAATTGGTATTTCTGCTGGTTTGATGTATGCCTTTATCCAATACGTTAATCGTCTTTTTGATCCTTTGATTGAAGTGACTCAGAATTTTTCAACTTTGCAAACCTCAATGGTTTCAGCTGGACGGGTGTTTGATTTGATTGATGAACAGCAATATGAACCTGAACAAAATGGTGTGTTAGATTTTGTGCAAGATGGCAATATTGAGTTTAAAAATGTGAGTTTTTCTTATGATGGAAAACGCCGGATTTTAGACAATATTTCCTTTAAGGTTAATCAAGGTGAGACGATTGCCTTTGTAGGATCGACTGGATCAGGAAAGTCATCAATTATTAATGTCTTTATGAGGTTTTACGAGTTCCAATCAGGTCAAGTTTTACTGGATGGTAAAGATATTCGTGATTATTCTAAAAAAGCTTTGCATAAAAATGTTGGTTTGGTACTGCAAGAACCATTCTTGTATCATGGTACTGTGAAATCTAATATTAAAATGTATCAGGATATTTCTGATGATGCTGTTCAAGCTGCCGCAGCCTTTGTGGATGCTGATCAGTTCATTCAAAAATTACCTGATAAATATGAGACAAAAGTGACAGAACGTGGTTCAAGTTTTTCAACAGGTCAACGTCAACTTTTGGCATTTGCAAGAACCGTAGCTAGTCAGCCGAAGATTTTAATTTTGGATGAAGCGACAGCAAACATTGATTCAGAAACGGAAAACACTGTTCAAGAGTCTTTGAAGAAAATGCGTCAAGGTCGTACAACCATTGCCATTGCTCACCGCTTATCAACCATTCAAGATGCTGACTGTATCTACGTCCTAGACAAAGGTAAGATTATTGAGTCAGGAACTCATGATGAATTGCTAAGTTTGAAAGGAACTTATCATCGTATGTATCAACTGCAAGCAGGTATGATGGAAAAATAAACTGATAACCAATTTGCTAAAGAGCAGATTGGTTTTTTGTTGCCATAAACATGACAAAAGTCATGTGATGTCATGACATTATAAGCTAAAAAGCTCAGCTATTTTTTTCTAAAATAAAATCATCAAATAAAGAGAAAAATGGAGCTTATGAAATGATTACGGTTGAAAATATCTCAAAGACCATTAAAGGAAAAACTATTTTACAGAACATCTCGTTTGAAGTGGCTGACGGAGATTGTGTGGCTCTGATTGGTCCAAATGGTGCCGGGAAAACCACTTTGATGTCATGCTTGTTAGGAGATTTGAAAATTAGTAAAGGAAAGATTGTCATCAATGGTTTAGCCCCAAATAGTCAGCGATTAAAAGATTCAGTAGCTGTTTTACCACAAGAAAATCGCTTGCCAGAAAAATTGAGAGTATGTGAATTAATTGCATTTTTTAAAGCGATTAGCAAGACCCCTTTAACTGATAAAGAGATTGATTACATTTTGCAATTTAGCAAGGAACAAAAAAATCAGCTAACTGAGAAATTATCGGGTGGTCAAAAGCGCTTGTTGGCTTTTACTTTGTGCCTTATTAGCCAACCCAAAATTCTTTTCTTAGACGAACCAACAGCAGCAATGGATACTTCAACGAGACAACATTTTTGGCAAATTATCCAATCGTTAAAGGGAAAAGGCGTGACCATTATCTACTCAAGTCATTATATCGAAGAAGTCGAACACACGGCTGAGCGCATTTTAGTTTTACATCATGGAAAGTTGCTACGTGATACGACTCCATTTGCTATGAGAGAAGCTGAACATGAAAAACAAGTTACCTTGCCAAAAACATTTTTACCATTTGTTAACGGTCTAGCAAATGGTTATCGCATTAAAGTAAAGAATGACTCAGTTACTTTTATGACAAAAGAGATTGATAGTGTCTGGCAGAAATTACAGAAACAAGGTTGCCAGATTTCTGATATTGAAATTCAAAATAAAACCTTATTAAATACATTATTTGACCAAACACAGGAGAATGAAAAATGATTGCTTTATTAAAAGTTGAATGGATTAAAACGAAACGTACTTGGATAACCTTTGTATTATCTATTGGAATGCCGGTTTTCTTTTTCTTGTTCTTTTCTGGGATGGAACTCTCCCCAGATTTAAAAGAGCAGAAGATGTTGGTGATGAGTTATATGTTAACCATGACAGCATTTTCAATGTCAAGCTTTGGCTTCTTCTCATTTCCGGCTATGCTTGTGGAAGATAAGACTAGCTATTGGTTGACTTATATTGAACATTCTTCGGTTTCAATTTGGCAGTATTATCTATCAAAAGTGATTCGAGTTTTGGTTTGCTTTTTATTGTCTATTTTAGCAACGTTTTTATTTGGTGCGATTTTTCGTGGGGTGACAATGTCGCTTAGCCGCTGGTTGGGTTCAGCAGCCTTATTGTTATTGTCAAGTTTACTATTTCTAGCTTTTGGTTTGTTGATTTCGCAAATGAAATCACAACAGTTAATGACAATTGTCGGTGATATTGCCTTTCTTGGATTGGCTATTATCGGTGGTTCTTGGATGCCAATCGAGACCTTTCCAGAGTGGATGCAAAAGCTAGCCAAAGTAACACCGATTTATCATGTGAATATCTTGGTGACGGACTTTGCTAAAAATGCTCAATTAAATTGGCAGTCCTTGATTATCGTGCTTGGCTATGCCATAATAATAGCAGCGTTAGCGCTTATGATTAAGAATAAAACTGAGGTTAAATGATGTTGAAAAGGATTAGGAATGTTCATCCCTTATTTTATATGCCCTTAGCTTTCTTAGCTTTTCCTGTTTTGGGTGTTTTCTTTTTAGGCTATCCAGTTTGGACTCTGGGGATAACAGCGGCTTTTTTGCTTGGCTACCTTTTTCTTGTCAATTTTGAAGAAAATCCCTTAACCAATTCTTGCTGGTTACTCATGCTATCTTATATTATCTACATGACACTTTGTGTTGATGGTGGCATGATGTGGTTTACTTTTTATTTTAATAGTTTGCTTGTTTTTCAATTTCAAGATGATTATCGCTCATTTCGTTTTATTTCCTATGATTTAGCCATGCTTTTGATGATGTTTGTAGGAATGACTTTGGCAGAGGACATAACGACACGTGTGATGATTCTTCTTGTTCCTGTTGTGAATTATGCCATTTTATTTCACTGGATGAATGCTCGAAAAAATGAAGCACAAGAAAAAGCTATCATGGAAAAGAATCGTACCATTAATTTGTTACTAGCTGAAAATGAGCGAAACCGTATTGGACGTGATTTGCATGATACCTTGGGCCATGTCTTTGCTGCCATGACCTTAAAAACAGAGTTAGCACTTAAGCAATTGGAGAAGGGAAAATACGACCTTGTCAAAAAGCAATTAGAAGAATTAAACCAAGCTAGCCGCTCTTCGATGCATGATGTTAGAAATATTATCAATAACCTCAAATTTAGAACACTGGAAGAAGAGATTGAGCAGTTGGAGCATTTCTTTGCTATGACGGAGATTGATTATCAGTTGAAAAATGATTTGAATTTAGAAGCGATGGCACCGGTTTTGCAATCAACTTTGTGCATGATTTTGCGAGAACTAAGCAATAACGTCATTAAGCATAGTCAAGCTAATCAATGTCGTTTTCATTTATTTGAAAAAGAAGATAAGGTATTTGTCAGAGTAGAAGATAATGGTGTTGGTTTTGGAAAAATAACTGGAGATGAACTTCAATCTATTCGTGGTAGGCTTCTTCTAGTTGAGGGGAATATTCAGATTCTGTCACAAGCTCAACCGACACTTATCCAAGTTGAATTGGGATTAAAGGAGAAATAGGATGAAATTATTAGTTGCTGAAGATCAATCCATGCTGCGAGATGCTTTGTGCCAATTGTTGCTCATGGAAGATGATGTTGACGACGTTTTGCAGGCTGGGGATGGTGAAGAGGCTATTGAACTAGTCAAAACTAACTCAATAGATGTAGCGATTCTTGATGTTGAAATGCCTAAAAAATCAGGACTTGATGTTTTAGAATGGATTCGAGAGCATAAGGATTTGAAAGTGATTATTGTGACAACCTTTAAACGAGTTGGTTACTTTGAACGTGCAGTAAAGGCAGGTGTTGATGCTTATGTGTTGAAAGACCGTTCAACTTCTGAGTTGATGTCAACAATCCACACAGTGCTTGCAGGCAAAAAAGAGTATTCACCGGAATTGATGGAATCTATGATAAGCCAGGATAATCCGTTGAGTCCTCAAGAAAAGCGTATTTTACAATTGATTTCACTTGGAAAATCGAATCAAGATATTGCTGATACTCTTTATCTTTCAAATGGAACGGTGAGAAATTACACATCATCAATTTTTAATAAATTATCAGCCAATAATCGTGTTGAGGCGGCTAGAATTGCTAAAGACAAAGGGTGGTTATAAAGTAAATTAGAACTCGGTCAAATGGGTTCTTTTTTATTTTCCTCAATTAAAAAACGATTTCTGATTTTTGACATTTTGTTTACAGTTCCTGTTTTACAAGATTTCATTAGCATAATATAATGAAGGTATGGAAAATAAAAAATTAAGTATTGTGCTAGATCAGGCAGTTGTCGATCAGTTAAATCTGAGTAAAGGGCAGCAATTAAAAGCTGAATTATACAATGATAAATTGGTTCTTCAAAAAGAGGGAAAACCAAAACAAGGACGTTTATCAAGCTGGGTTTTAATTTTATCAACTGTCATTTTATGTGTCTTATTTTATGCAGTGAGTTCTATTGAGAAGATGGATCAGATTTTGTTGGTTGGGGATTATTCTATTATTACCTTCTTGATTGGTTTTGGTGGGATACTTGGAATGACCATTTTTACAACAACGCTCATTCGCAACCGGACAGTCTTTCTTGGTGGCATCAAAGCGCGAGTTTTTTGGCGCATGCTTCCTGTTATTGTTGCCTCGTTTGCAGTGATTTTACTGTTAGCTCTTCTCGGATTTGGTTGGCTGCTGGAGCAGATTTTCACGGGTGCTTCTTTTGACAAGTTAACTTCGAGTTTGATTTTAGGTGCATCAATCTATGCGGTCAGTCTTTTTTGGGGGCAAATAGCAGAGATGATTAGGGCGACTTGGTTGACAACCGTTTTTACAGTGATTATGGTCAGTGGTGTCTTTGTCGCAATGGCGACGAATCGATCTTTGCAGTGGTGGCATTTCAACTTAAGCTTTTTGGGAACACAAGCTGCTAAGGAAAGTTGGCAATTTAATCTGACTTTGATTTTGTCAGCCTTAGTTTTGGTTGCTTTGGTGGATTACTTGTTTGTCGCTTTAGGTGAAAAATATGGTAAAAACTGGAAATTAAGAGCTATACGTATCATGTTGACCATCTTAGGGATTGATTTGGGAGCAGTTGGCTTTTTCCCGAATGACGCTAGCTCACATCTCTTGCATACCAGAGTAGCAGGGTATCTGGTTTTGATTATCATTGCCTTAATTATCAGTGTTAAATGGCTTTTGCCAGAAGTAACGCGAGATTTCTTGATTATGTCTTATGCTATTGGTGGCATGTTGGTTGGATTAGAAATCGCCTTTCAGGGTATTCATTACTTATCTTTAACAGCTTTTGAATTGAGTGCCTTCTTACTTGCTTTTGCTTGGTTGATTCGATTAATCACCCATTTAGAAGGACTCTTATCCCCTGAAACAAAAGAAATTACTTTAACCCTTGAATAAATTCTAAATCTCTGAGTTTGACTTAGCGTTCTTGCTAGGAAAAACTTAGAGATTTTTTAATTAAATCAACAAAACAATGAAAAATGTTGAATTTTTAGAAAATTCATAAAAAACACTTGACAAGTCAAAATCAGGTGTTTATAATGATAACCAATCAGAAAGTAGCAAGGATTTGCTTACAGGGAGCTCGTGGTTACTGTGAACGAGTAGCAGGTGGTTGTGAAATTGGGCTGATGGTATATTGTTGAAGATAAGAAATATTTTTCAGGTAGGCACCCCTTATCGTGCAACTCCTTGTTAGAGGAGATAGAGATGACGGAGTATGAGTTTTCCGTTAAACTGAGGTGGCACCGCGCTATACATTAGACGTCCTCACACAGAAGTTTTTTCTGTGTGAGGTTTTTTGTTTAGATTCGGTGATTGATATAATACTGAAGAAGATTTCAAGATACAAGTGAGATAAACATCGTGAGTGATGGTAAGTCTCAGGTAGGCACTCCTTATCGTGCAGCTCCTTGTTAGAGGAGATAGAGATGACGAAATATTTTTCGTTAATTGAGGTGGCACCGCGCTATACATTAGACGCCCTCACACAGAAGTTTTTTCTGTGTGGGGTTTTTTGTTTAATTGGGAGGAAATCATGAGAAGAAGAGATAAAGGCTGGCGAAGTAGCTGCTAGAATTAAAAAAATTAATCACTATTAAAAATTCATGTAGAGAGGACATGACATGCGAAAAATTCTAACTGCTGATACTTTAACACCTATTCTTGCTTATATGCGAGTTCAAGGTGAGCATAAGGTTATTCTTGAATCAATTCCACGAGAAAAAGAAAATGCACGTTTTTCAATCGTGGCATATAACCCAGTCTTTGAAATCAAATATGAAAATGGCGAGTTAACCGAAAATGGTCAAGTCATTACTGGTGACCCACTGGATTATCTTAATCACGTAACGGTCAAAGGAGAAGCTACTGATTTGCCTTTTGGTGGCGGTGCGATTGGCTTTGTCGGTTATGACATGATTAGCCTTTATGAAAATATCGGAGAGATTCCAGAAGATACAATTGGAACGCCAGATATGCATTTCTTTGTTTATGAATCTTATTTGATTTTTGACCATAAAACTGAAAAAGTTTACGTGGTTGAAGATAACATCTACAGCCATCGTGACAACGATGCGACACGTCAAGCACTTGGTAAGGTAGTGAAAGATTTGCAGACGCAAGCACCAAACGAATTTTCACCACAGGAATTACATTCTCTTGAGTTTAAACACCACATTGAAAAAGAAAAATTTGAACAGATGGTTGACACGGCCAAGCAATTGATTCGCCAAGGGGATATGTTTCAATGTGTATTGAGTCAACGTTTCTCAAGTCCGTTTGAGGGTGACCCGCTTGATTATTACCGTAATTTGCGCGTGACTAATCCGTCAAATTATCTTTATTTCTATGACTTTGGGGATTATCAAATTATCGGAGCAAGTCCTGAAAGTTTGGTTTCTGTGAAAAATGGTGAAGTAACAACGAATCCAATTGCAGGAACTCGTCCAAGAGGTGCTGATGATGCTGAAGATGCTGCGCTAGCTAAAGACTTGCAATCTGATATCAAAGAAACAGCTGAACATCGCATGTTAGTTGATTTAGGACGAAATGATATTGGAAGAATTTCTCAAAATGGTACGGTCAAAGTAACCAAATATATGGAAGTGGAGTATTTCCGCTATGTCATGCACTTAACCAGTGTGGTTAAAGGGCAACTGTTACCTGGTGTTCAAAGTATTGATGCCTTAAAAACAACATTGCCAGCTGGTACTGTATCAGGGGCACCGAAAATTCGTGCCATGAAACGCATCTATGAATTGGAAGAAGAAAAGCGTGGCGTATATGCGGGAGCGATTGGTTACCTTTCAGCAACTGGTGATATGGATTTTGCCATTGCTATTCGAACAATGATTCTTAAAAATCAAAAAGCATATGTTCAAGCAGGCGCAGGAATTGTTTATGACAGCGTTCCAGAAAATGAATTTTACGAGACCATCAATAAAGCCAAAGCCATGACACGAATAGGGGATAGCAAATGATTTTATTAATTGATAATTACGATTCTTTTACCTATAACCTAGCACAGTACCTTGGGACATTTGCAGAGGTAAAAGTTCTACGAAATGATGATGACACACTTGAAAAAACTGCTCAAGAAGCAGATGCCATTGTTCTATCACCAGGTCCAGGTTGGCCTGCAGATGCTGGAAAGATGGAAGATATGATTCAAGCTTTTGCGGGTCAAAAGCCAATGTTAGGCATTTGTCTTGGGCATCAAGCTATTGCAGAGAGCTTTGGTGGCAAACTTGGTTTAGCTAAAAATGTTATGCATGGTAAACAAAGTGAGATTGAAGTACTGACACAAACACCAGTTTTTGCAAGCTTAGCTAAGAAAATGCCCATCATGCGTTACCATTCAATCGTAGTGACAGATATGCCAGAAGATTTTGAAGTTACTGCAAAAACGACTGATGACCAAGAAATCATGGCTATCCAGCATAAACAGTTACCAATTTACGGCCTTCAATTTCACCCAGAAAGTATTGGGTCACCAGATGGTCTTAAGATGATTGAAAACTTTGTACGATTAGTTGTTGAAAAGTAAAGTGAGGGAAAGATAATGAAAGAACTCTTTAATCAAATTGCTAACAGAGAAGATTTATCAGAAGAACAAGTCGAAGCATTATTTGATAGCATTCTAAATAATACTATTTCAGAAAGTGAAATTGCCGCTTTTCTAATGGGACTTAAGGTTAAAGGTGAAACACCTTCTGAAATTACTGGTATTGTCCGTGCTCTGAAAAGTCATGCCGTTGATTTACCAGAAGATTTTACAGATGCTATGTGTAATTGTGGTACAGGTGGTGACCAATCTTACAGTTTTAATATTTCAACAACAGCTTGCTTTATTTTAGCAGCAGGTGGTATTCGTATTGCCAAAGGTGGTAATCGTTCGGTGTCATCAAAATCAGGTTCTGCTGATGTTCTTGAAGCTTTGGGCATTAATATTGCTGCTTCACCAGCAACATTATCAAAAGCTCTTGATGAAGTTGGACTCGCCTTTATCTTTGCTCAAACCATGCACCCAGCTATGCGCTTTATCGGTCCCGCACGTAAAACACTTGGGATTCCAACTATTATGAATATCGTTGGTCCTTTGGCAAATCCGCTTGACCTTGAAACGCAGTTGATGGGCTTGTATCGGGCAGACCTCCAAGAAACAGCAGCACAAGTCATGCAAAAACTCGGACGCAAACGTGCCATTATTGTCACAGGGCCAAATAACATGGATGAAGCAGCTCTTTACGGCAAAAATACTTATACATTGTTAGAAGACGGTCAAATCACTCAACACAGCTTTACTTACAAAGACCTTGGCATGCCAAGAGTTGAGTTAGATGATATTGTTGGCGGAGATGCTAAGCAAAATGCAGATATTTTAGTCAGCGTTCTTGAAAATCAGGCTAGCCCATATCTTGAAACAACCGTGCTAAATGCTGGTCTTGGCTTTTATGCTAACGGTAAAGTTGATAGTCTAGCAGAAGGGATTGACCTTGCTCGTCAATTAATTGCGGATGGTTCTGCTCTTGCTAAACTTCACCAATTGCAAGAGGTACAAGTATGAGTAAAGAATTTTTACCAACCATTTTAAAGCAAAAAGAAAAAGAAGTTGCCTCTCTAGAACTTGAGCCACTGCAACCTCTTCGTGAGACTTATAAGCTCTACGATTACCTTAAAAATAATGCGAATAAGCTGCAAATTATCGCTGAGGTAAAAAAAGCCAGTCCCAGTCTTGGTGACATTAATCTCGAAGTTGATATTGTTAAGCAAGCCAAAATTTACCAAGATAGCGGTGCTGTGATGATTTCTGTTTTGACAGACCCTTTCTTTTTCAAGGGGGACATTGATTATCTTCGTCAGATTTCAAATCAAGTAAAAATTCCAACCTTGGCAAAAGATTTTATCATCGATGAAAAACAGATTATTCGTAGTCGAAATGCAGGAGCAACTGTTATTTTACTGATTGTGGCAGCTCTTTCTGAGACGCGTTTGAAAGAACTTTATGACTTTGCAACAGGATTAGGACTAGAAGTTCTGCTTGAAACGCATAACTTAGCAGAGTTGGAAGTGGCTCATCGCATTGGTGCTAAGATTATCGGAGTTAACAATCGTAACTTGGTGACCTTTGAAACGGATATCAATACAAGCTTGGAGCTATCAACATATTTTAAAGAAGGTCCAGTTTATATTTCAGAGTCAGCTATTTTTACTAAAGAAGATGCTGAGCTCGTTGCTCCATTTTTCAATGGTATTTTAGTTGGTACGGCTTTAATGACCGCTGAAAATGTAGCCGAGAAAGTGAAGGAGTTGCAAATTGACAAAGGTTAAAATTTGCGGACTTTCAACCAAAGAAGCTGTTGAACAAGCGGTTAAAAGCGGAGCTGATTATATTGGTTTCGTCTTTGCCAAAAGTAAACGTCAAGTCGGCATAAAACAAGCTAGCCATTTAGCTCAGTTGATTCCAAAAACTGTCCAAAAAGTGGGTGTTTTTGTAAGTCCGACCCTCTTGGAGCTTCAAGAAGCCATAACTAAAGTGCCTCTTGATCTTGTGCAAATTCATGGTGAGTTTGCTGATGAGGACTTTGAAAAAATTGGAGTTCCAAGTATTCGTGCCATTCCTGTCCAAAAAACACTGGGAGAAATTCATACTAAAGCGGATTTTCTATTATTTGACGCCCCCCTAGCTGGTTCCGGAAAGACATTTGATTGGGAGCTGCTAAAGGATAAAAAAATAGCGAAGCCATATTTTTTAGCAGGTGGATTGAGTGTCGATAATGTCGGACAAGCTATAACTTTCTTTCGACCCTACGCTGTTGATGTTTCTTCTGGTGTTGAGACGGATGGTAAAAAAGATTTATTGAAGATTATGAGATTTATAGAAAGTGTGAAAAAATGAGCTATAACCAACCAGATATTAATGGATTTTATGGAAAATTCGGTGGACAGTTTGTCCCTGAAACGCTGATGACAGCCGTTATTGAACTTGATAAAGCTTACCGCGAAGCAAAAGCTGACCCAAGTTTTCAAGCAGAACTTGATGAACTACTTAAAAACTATGTTGGACGTGAAACACCGCTTTATTACGCAGAGCGCTTAACTAAGCATATCGGTGGTGCTAAGATTTACCTTAAACGTGAAGACCTTAACCACACTGGTGCTCACAAAATCAACAACGCCCTTGGTCAAGTTCTCCTTGCAAAACGCATGGGTAAAAAGAAAATCATTGCCGAAACTGGAGCTGGTCAACACGGTGTGGCAACAGCTACAGCAGCTGCACTTTTTGACATGGAATGTACTATTTACATGGGTGAAGAAGATGTCAAACGTCAAGCCCTCAATGTTTTTCGTATGGAGCTGCTCGGTGCTAAAGTACACGCTGTCACAGATGGTTCACGTGTCTTGAAAGATGCTGTTAATGCAGCTCTTCGCGCGTGGGTAGCTAATATTGAAGATACACACTATATCATGGGCTCAGCACTTGGTCCTGCACCTTTCCCAGAAATTGTACGTGATTTCCAATCAGTAATCGGTAAAGAAGCTAAGAAACAATATGCTGAGATTTCAGGCGGAAAATTGCCAGATGCTGTTCTAGCTTGTATCGGTGGTGGCTCAAATGCAATCGGACTTTTCTATCCATTTGTTGAAGATGAATCTGTTGCCCTTTATGGTGCTGAAGCTGCAGGACATGGTCTTGACACTGAAGAGCACGCAGCAACTTTTGCCAAAGGTCGTCCAGGTATCTTGCATGGAGCTTTGATGAATGTTCTCCAAGACCGTCACGGACAAATCATGGAAGCTTTCTCAATTTCAGCAGGTCTTGATTACCCTGGGGTTGGTCCTGAACACTGTCACTTCCAAGATATCGGTCGTGCAACCTATGATTCAATTACGGATGAAGAAGCACTTGAAGCATTTATGCTTTTGTCACGACTTGAAGGGATTATCCCAGCGCTTGAATCAAGTCATGCCGTTGCGCTTACCCAAAAAGTTGCTAAGGAGCTTGGGCCAGACAAATCAATTATCGTTTGTCTATCAGGACGCGGAGATAAGGATGTTGTTCAAGTAAAAGAACGTTTGGAAGCAGAAGGGAAGTAAACGATGACTAAGACACTTACAAAACATCTAAATGAGATTAAAGCCAGCGGCAAAGGAATTTTTGTTCCTTATATCATGGCAGGTGACCATGACAAAGCTTTAGACGGTTTATTTGATACCATTACTTTTTTGGAAAATAGCGGAGCTTCTGCCATTGAAGTAGGTATTCCTTGGTCTGATCCTGTTGCTGATGGGCCAGTCATTGAACTAGCAGGGCAACGCAGTTTGGCTAAAGGTGTGAATTTGACAGCAATTGTTAAAAAATTACAAGAACAAACAGTCGAAGTGCCTTTGGTCATTATGACTTACATCAATCCTGTTTACCAATACGGCATTGAAAAATTTGTTAAAGATTTGGCCAATACCTCTGTTAAAGGTTTGATTATTCCTGACTTGCCACATGAGCATGAAAATCTTATCAAGCCATACCTTGATAATACAGATATTGCCCTTGTTCCACTGGTCAGCTTGACTACTGGCATCGAACGCCAAAAGACTTTGTGTCAAAATGCTGAAGGTTTCATCTATGCGGTTGCTATCAACGGTGTTACAGGTAAAACTGGTAATTACCGAGATGATTTGGATAAACATTTGGCAAATCTTGAAGCTGTTGCTGACATTCCAGTATTAACAGGATTTGGAGTGTCAACAAAAGCTGATATCGAGCGTTTTAATAAGGTGTCAGATGGCGTCATTGTCGGAACTAAAATTGTTCGAGATTTACACGAAGGTAAAGCAGATGACGTCGCAGCATTTGTAACGTATGGCTCAAATTATCAAAAATAAAAGAAAACCACTCGATTGAGTGGTTTTTATGATATTTAAAACAAATCAACAATTAATTTTAAATTTAGGACGGTTAAGATAACGGCGACAAGGTATCCTAAAATGGTATTCCATTTGCTATTGACGAAGTCTCCCATAATCTTGCGATTTGATGTGAAATACACCAAAGGGAAAATAGAGAAAGGAAGTGCAAGAGATAGGAAGACTTGCGAGTAAACAATTAATTGATCAAGGACACTTTCTTGACTACCGTAAAGAAGTGCGATAATCAAGACTGGAGCTAAGGCAACTAGGCGCGTGACTAGTCGGATTAACCATTGAGGTAATCTCAGTTTTAAGAAACCTTCCATGACAATTTGTCCAGTTAGTGTACCAGTGATGGTAGAGTTTTGTCCGCTAGCTAAAAGTGCAATAGCAAATAGAGTTGACAAAGCAGCACTAGCAACAGCTCCTGCAATATTTGAATCTTGAAGGGCATCATACATTTGTGAAAAAGCGTTAATGTCATTAGCGTGTCCATAAAAGAGTGATGCTCCTAAGATAAGAAGAAGTGAGTTCACCACAAAAGCAACTGTTAGTTGAATATTAGAATCCCAAGTCATAAAACGAACCGCTTGTTTAATAGAAGATTGACTGGAATAATCAACTTTACGTGTTTGTGAAATGGATGAGTGAAGATAGAGATTATGTGGCATTACGGTTGCACCAATAATCCCTAAAGCAAGTGTCAATTTACTATTAACACCACTTTGATGCAAATCTATGATAGACGACTGAGGAATATAGCCATGTAAGATACCTGAGAAACTTGGTTTTGATAACAAGACTAAATATAAGAAGATAATCAAAATCGTTGCAATCAAGGTTGAAACCAAAGCTTCAATTTTACGAAAGCCAAGCTTCATCAAGGATAAGAGAATAAAAACATCTAAGATAGTTATTAAAATGGAAAATAGCAACGGCCATCCAAATAGTAAATGGAGCGCAATCCCAGAGCCGATAACTTCTGCTAAGTCTGTTGCCATCAAGGCTAATTCAATGACAATGAATAAAAGAATACGTAGTTTCTTAGGTAAATGAGCAGCAGTCGCCTGAGCTAAATCCTTTCTTGTAACGATTCCTAATTTTCCCGCCATCTGCTGTAACTGCATCGCAATCAGAGATGATATCAGTATAACTGATAAAAGGAGATATTTATAAGTAGCCCCACCGACAACACTAGTAATCCAGTTACCAGGGTCCATGTAACCAACAGCTACTAAAGCTCCTGGTCCAATAAAGGCTCGAAGTGTTTGCCAAAATGAGGCATTTTTTGGAACCGCAATACTTTGATTGACCTCACTAAGTGATTTTTGAGAAGTAACAATAGTTTCCAAAAGCATCCCTCTTTTCTAAAACTCTTATTTAAGGCCTATTATAGCAGAAGAATTTTAAAAATAAAGTATTTTTAACTATATTTAACAAAAAAATTAAGTGCGCTTAAAATTATATAAAGACTTGGATATGCTCCAAAAATAGAGTCTTTTGTGCACTTTATCTATGCTAAAAGTTTTTTAGAACTGAGAATTAGTGTATAGTATATGGATATAGGGGGTACTAGAAATGTTAGACAATAAGGGATTTGATTTATGGGCGGATGGATATGATGTTGCTGTTGGACTATCAGATGAAAGTGACACCTATCCGTTTGCTGGATATAAAAAAGTATTGGGTGGAATATTTGAAGAAGTTTTGTCAAAGAAAAATGCTGCTGTTTTAGATATTGGATTTGGCACAGGTACACTTACAACACAACTTTATGAGAATGGTTGCAAAGTATATGGGCAAGACTTTTCGGCGCGAATGATTGAATTAGCTAAAGAGAAGATGAATAACGCAACTCTCTTTCAAGGTGATTTTTCAAAAGGATTAGTGCCAGAATTAAAAGATTGCAAGTTCGATTATATTGTTGGTACTTACTCTTTGCATCATCTTACTGATGAGAGAAAAGTACTATTTTTCAATGAGCTATTGAATCAGTTAAACGATGGAGGAAAGTTGCTTATTGGAGATGTTGCTTTCAATACCAGATTGGAACTCGAAGAGTGTAAGGCAGAATCAGGTGATGATTGGGATGAGGATGAAATCTATTTTGTATTTGATGAAATCAGAGATTTCTTTCCGCAAGCAACATTTGAACCTAAATCATATTGTTCTGGAATACTCACAATTATAAAAGAGCAGAACTAGGTGCACAATTAGATTTTGTGAGGACAACGTGAACAGAAGAGTATTTAGATGGATACTGTGTATTTTGAGAATGTACTAACTATAAGAACATATCATGAATTAAGGGATTCCGTTTATTGGAATGTTTTGGTAGTGAATAATCAAAGAAAATATTATCAAAGATTTGATACAGATGACTTTTAAAAGTAAAGTATTTTTATTATATCTACTAAAAATTAAGTGTACTTAAAAAACGACACAAGAAGGTATCCGAAAAAGAGAAAAGGCACAAAAGGGATTCGTTTATTTTTGTGTAAAAGACAAAAAATAATTCCTGTAAATGACCCGATTTCTACAATCCATAAAATATTTTGTAAGTCCAAAAAAAGGCTCAAAGTTGCTAGATAAAAACAATCTCCACTACCAAGTTTCACATCAATCAGCTCTGCAATGATTCCAAACAACAAAAGGATAATAGTGAGAGTTTTGATTGGTGTAACTGGGAGTAAACAGCAACTCGGGAGCAACCATATTAGTAAAGGAAATGATTGGTATTTTAAATCGTAGATACTGAGCGTGAGACTTAAAAAGATGATAAAGAGTGTCGAGAGTGGTAGCATTCCTTGATAGCAGACGGCAGTTAATATTCCGCAGATGAATTCAAAAATGCCATACCATAAAGGAATTTTACTTTTGCAAAAATGGCAGCGAGAATGGTTAAAAATCTGAGAAAAAACTGGAATCATGTCCAGCGGTCTCAGTTGTTTACCACAGGTATTACAATGACTAGCAGGAAATAAAATAGATTCCTTTGGAAAGCGATCAACAACTAATCCGATAAATGAAGCCAGCGATGCTCCAAGAAAAAAGAATAATAAAGTGTCCATACCTTATTATTCGAAAAAAATTTTTAAAACTTGTGAGCATATTATTTGCTACTTATTTAGAATTATTCTAAAATAGAATCATAAAGAAAAGGAAATATTTCCTAAAACCATTGATTTTATTTTTTAGAGGAGGTCGCTTATGACTCAAACAATGACTGAAACTATTTACGCATCTGTAACACATAACATTTCACAAAATACAAAAAATGCTAAAACAAAGGCTGTGCTTAATCAAGCAGTAGCAGACCTATCAAAGGCTGCTTCAATCGTTCACCAAATCCACTGGTACATGCGTGGTGCTGGATTCTTCTACCTTCACCCAAAAATGGATGAATTGATGGACGGACTTAACGCTAACTTGGATGAAATCAGCGAACGTTTGATTACAATCGGAGGCGCACCATTCTCTACACTTAAAGAATTCGATGAAAACTCTAAATTAGAAGAAACTGCTGGTTCATTTGATAAGACAATGGACGAAAATCTTGCTCGTTTGGTTGAAGTTTACACTTACCTTACAGCTCTTTATCAAGTTGGTCTTGATGTGACTGACGAAGAAGGAGATGCCCCATCAAATGACATCTTCACAGCAGCAAAATCTGATGCTGAAAAAACAATTTGGATGCTTCAAGCCGAACGTGGACAAGCTCCAGGACTTAAATAATTAAGAAAAAACACGATAGTGGGCCGAAAGGTCCACTATTTTTTCATGAAAACAAATGAAAACGTAAAAATAAAGAAAACGATTGCATATCCTATTGAAAAAGAGCCTTATTTTTGATAAAATGCTTTGTATGAAAACTTTATTTGACGTGCAGCAACTGTTGAAACGGTTCGGCATTTTTGTCTATATCGGTAAACGTCTTTATGATATAGAAGTCATGAAACTTGAACTTGAGAAATTGTATGAAAATGGGTTGATTGACAAGGCTGACTACCTGAATGCAGAATTAATTTTGCGTCGCGAGCACCGTTTAGAAATGGAGAAAGAAAATAATGACTAAAAAACTTTTAGGGATTGACCTAGGTGGAACAACGATTAAATTCGGTATCCTAACTCTTGAAGGTGAAGTTCAAGAAAAATGGGCAATCGATACAAATACACTTGAAGATGGAAAACACATCGTTCCTGATATTGTTGAATCAATCAAACACCGTTTGAACCTTTACGGTTTGACAAAAGATGATTTTGCTGGTATCGGTATGGGTTCACCAGGTGCTGTTGACCGTGAAAACAAAACTGTTACAGGTGCCTTCAATTTGAACTGGGCTCACACTGAAGAAGTTGGTTCAGTGATCGAACGCGAACTTGGTATTCCATTTGCTATCGACAACGATGCTAACGTAGCTGCTCTTGGTGAACGTTGGACAGGTGCTGGTGCTAACAACCCTGATGTTGTTTTCGTAACACTTGGAACTGGTGTTGGTGGTGGTGTTATCGCTGATGGTAACCTTATCCACGGTGTTGCAGGTGCTGGTGGAGAAATCGGTCACATGAACGTTGAACCAGTTGATGGTTTTGAATGTACATGTGGTAACAAAGGATGTCTTGAAACAGTTGCTTCAGCAACAGGTGTTGTTCGTGTAGCTCGTCACTTGGCAGAAGAATACGAAGGTGATTCAAAAATCAAAGCTGCTATCGACAATGGTGATGTGGTAACAAGTAAAGATATCTTCGTAGCTGCTGAAGCTGGTGACCACTTTGCTGACTCAGTTGTTGAAAAAGTTGGTTTCTACCTTGGACAAGCAACTGCTAACATTGCAAACATCTTGAACCCAGACTCAGTTGTTATCGGTGGTGGTGTATCAGCTGCAGGTGAATTCTTGCGTAGCCGTGTTGAAAAATACTTCGTAACATATGCATTCCCACAAGTTCGTAAAACAACTAAAGTGAAAATCGCTGAACTTGGTAACGATGCTGGTATCATCGGTGCTGCAAGTCTTGCAAGCCAATTTGTAGATTAAGAGGCAAAAAATGAACTGGATGATTTTTCTAATTGCTTTAGTCGTTATCATTGGCTGGTTTGCATGGACATACATTAGTGTTCGTCGTTCAGCTAAATTCATTGATAATGCAGAATTTGAAAGTATGATTCACACAAGTCAATTGATTGATGTTCGTGAAGCAGCTGCTTTCAAAACAAAACACATTATGGGAGCACGTAATCTCCCAGCTAGCCAAATTCAATTGTCTTACTCAGCTATTCGTAAAGACAAACCAGTTCTTTTATATGACAGCAGTAGAAGTGCTGCCCTTCCACGTGTTATCAAAACATTGAAAAAAGCTGGTTACACAAATCTTTACGTCCTCAAAGACGGCTTTGATTATTGGACTGGTAAAATTAAAGAAGGTTAATCATTTACCAATATATGGAATTTGAAAAAGAAAATTTAAAGAGAAAAAATGATGAGAGTAAGGATGTTCTAAAATCCAAACACCTCAAAAATCAGATTTTTCAATTAGATTTGGAATTAAGTCAAGCAACTGATGAGGATGAAAAGAAGAAGCTTGAAGCGTTACGTAATGTTTATGTCGAAAAACTGCAAGAAAACAAGAAACGTCGTTTAATCAGGATTCTTTTAATCAGTCCATTGGTTTTCTTGGCTCTGATTATTTTGTATCTCGTCACAGCTTTCAATCGAGAAACAACTGCCAATAATAAGGCAGAGTGGTCACCGTCTACAGTAGCGACTTCATCAAGTACTTCAAGTTCATCAACATCAACAAGCACAACTGAAACTGAGAAATCCTCAGGTATCAAGCAAGGTGTTCCTGCGGAGCTTGTTGGAAATTGGAAAACAGCTGATTTTGACGGAGTTATTTTGACAATCAGTGAAGACGGTACAATGACCAAAAATCAGTCTAATTATATTGTTACAGAGCGTGTTTCTGGTTATGAAGAAGTGGCGCAAGGTGTTTATCGTTTTTATCCTGCTGATGGAAGTGATAGTGAAGCTATTGGTGCACTTATTTTTAGTGGTATCGGTGGTGCTGGTTATCAAACAACACCAAAATTTGCTTCGGGAATTTATGTCAAAAATGGCTATATTTATCCACAATTCTGGACAACAACCTCTAGCAAATTCACTTATTCGTTAAATACTAATCTCAAATTAGTACCAACCGACCAAGCAGCTCTTGCTGATGCCATTGATACTAAAAATTTAACGTCTGAGCAAGTGGAAGCTTGGGTTCTTTCTATTTATGCTTCACAAAATCAATTATCTGACGCAGAAAAAGATGATTGTTTCGTAAATGTTAAAGCTTATGATGACAATTTAGTGTATGCTAGCGTTCGTAAAAATAGCGATAGCAAAACACGTCTAGCCCTATATCGTGTTAATGCAGACGGCTATCTTGAACAAGGCACACTCGAAGCAACCAATTGGAGCGTTGTCAGCACCGCTTATGTCGAGTAAGATGAGAAATAGTTAAAACATAACAAAAGATGGGACGTGGTTCCCATCTTTTTACATACTATAGAAGCTAAATCCGTTTCTGAAAACATTTACACAGCTTTTAACGATGTTTTTTTAGGTGAAATATGATATAATTCAAAAGTTAGAATAAATTAAAAATAAATCGAGGAATCATGACTAAATTAAGAGAAGATATTCGTAACGTGGCGATTATCGCCCACGTTGACCACGGGAAAACAACCCTTGTTGATGAATTGTTGAAACAATCACACACACTTGACGAACGTAAAGAATTGCAAGAACGTGCAATGGATTCAAACGATCTTGAAAAAGAACGCGGAATTACAATCCTTGCTAAAAATACTGCAGTTGCTTATAACGGTGTTCGTATCAACATCATGGACACACCAGGACACGCGGACTTCGGTGGAGAAGTTGAACGTATCATGAAAATGGTTGATGGTGTTGTTCTTGTTGTCGATGCTTACGAAGGTACTATGCCTCAAACACGTTTCGTGTTGAAAAAAGCTCTTGAACAAAACTTGACACCTATCGTCGTTGTTAATAAAATTGATAAACCATCAGCTCGTCCAGCAGAAGTTGTTGACGAAGTTCTTGAACTTTTCATCGAACTTGGTGCCGATGATGATCAACTAGAATTCCCAGTTGTTTACGCATCAGCTATCAATGGTACATCATCACTTTCTGATGATCCAGCTGATCAAGAACACACAATGGCTCCTGTCTTTGATACAATCATTGACCACATTCCAGCTCCAGTTGACAACTCAGAAGAACCACTTCAATTCCAAGTGTCACTTCTTGATTACAACGATTTCGTTGGACGTATCGGTATCGGACGTATCTTCCGTGGTACTGTTAAAGTTGGTGACCAAGTTACTCTTTCTAAACTTGATGGCTCAACTAAAAACTTCCGTGTTACGAAATTGTTTGGTTTCTTCGGACTTGAACGTCGTGAAATCCAAGAAGCTAAAGCTGGTGATTTGATTGCTATCTCAGGTATGGAAGATATCTTCGTTGGTGAAACAATCACTCCAACTGATTGCGTTGAACCACTTCCAATCCTTCACATTGATGAACCAACTCTTCAAATGACATTCTTGGCAAATAACTCACCATTTGCAGGTCGTGAAGGTAAATTCGTAACATCTCGTAAAGTTGAAGAACGTTTGCTTGCTGAATTGCAAACTGACGTATCACTTCGTGTTGATCCAACTGATTCTCCAGATAAATGGACTGTATCAGGTCGTGGTGAGTTGCACTTGTCAATCCTTATCGAAACAATGCGTCGTGAAGGATACGAACTTCAAGTATCACGTCCAGAAGTTATCATCAAAGAAATCGATGGCGTAAAATGCGAACCATTCGAACGTGTTCAAATCGATACACCAGAAGAATACCAAGGTTCAGTTATCCAATCATTGTCAGAACGTAAAGGTGAAATGATTGACATGCAATCAACTGGTAACGGTCAAACTCGTCTTGTCTTCTTGGCACCAGCTCGTGGACTTATCGGTTACCCAACTGAGTTCCTTTCAATGACTCACGGTTACGGTATCATGAACCACACATTCGACCAATACATGCCAGTTATCAACGCTGAAATCGGTGGACGTCGTCGTGGTGCTCTTGTATCTATCGATACTGGTAAAGCAACAACATACTCAATCATGTCTGTTGAAGAACGCGGAACAATCTTCGTTAACCCAGGTACTGAAGTATACGAAGGTATGATCATTGGTGAAAACTCACGTGAAAACGACTTGACAGTTAACATCACTAAAGCTAAACAAATGACAAACGTTCGTTCAGCTACGAAAGACCAAACTGCTGTTATCAAAACTCCACGTATCTTGACTCTTGAAGAATCACTTGAATTCTTGAACGATGACGAATACATGGAAGTTACACCAGAATCAATCCGTTTGCGTAAACAAATTCTTGATAAAAACTTGCGCGCTAAAGCAGCTAAAAAGAAAAAATCAGCTGAAGAGTAAAATAGTCTGCTAGACTATTTTAGTTCCAAACTTAAAATAAACTCGGAAAACAATACACATAAATTTGAATTGTAGGAAGGAATCATGAAATGTTTTATTTAATTATTGCAATCTTAATTATTTCATACTATATTTTCATGGCTCCTAAAACAATTCGTAATACTCTTGGGATGATTGGTTTTGTTGGCTTAGTTGCAATGCTACTTGTTTTAGCGGTAATGAGCTTTGTTAAAATCATGCAATCACCACCAGAAATTTTTCTTGCACTTGCTATGGTTGCCTTGGGATTTTTCGCGCTAAGGGATGTCTATCGCTTACCTGTTAAGAAAAATGAAAATGAGCAATATAGCGAAAGAGGCTGAGTATTTACTCAGCTTTTTTTGTCATAAACACTCTATCAGACATTGCGACACTAAGATTGTCTTAAATGCCGTAGAATGATTGAAAAACGCCTTAAATAAAGGTAGAATATTATTATATTTGCAATGTTAGAATGGATATATTATGAAAAAAATTGAAACATTTGAAAATAAAAAAGTCTTAGTTCTTGGTTTAGCAAAATCTGGAGAAGCTGCAGCGCGTCTCCTTGAAAAATTAGGTGTTATCGTTACAGTTAACGACGGTAAACCATTTGATGAAAATCCAGCTGCACAATCTCTTCTTGAAGAAGGCATCAAAGTTATCTGTGGTAGTCATCCACTAGAACTTTTGGATGAAAACTTTGAATTGATGGTTAAAAACCCAGGAATTCGTTACGATAATCCAATGGTAGCTCGCGCTATTGAAAAACATATTCCAGTTATCACAGAAGTTGAGTTGGCTTACATGATTTCAGATGCCCCAATTATTGGTATCACTGGTTCAAATGGTAAAACAACAACAACAACTATGATTGCTGAAACATTGAACAATGGTGGTAAATCAGGTCTTCTTTCAGGAAATATTGGTTTTCCTGCTTCTGAAGTGGCACAGACTGCTACAGATAAAGACACTTTGGTTATGGAATTATCTTCTTTCCAATTGATGGGAACAGATACTTTCCACCCACACATGGCTGTTATTACAAACCTTATGCCAACACATATTGACTACCATGGTAGTTTTGAAGAATATGTTGCTGCAAAATGGAATATTCAAAAGAATATGACAGCAGAAGATTATTTGGTACTTAACTTTAACCAAGATTTGGCAAAAGAATTAGCACAAAAAACAGCAGCACAAGTTGTCCCATTCTCTACAACTGAGAAAGTTGACGGTGCTTACCTAGATGGTGATACTTTGTATTTCAAAGATGAAGCTATCATGAAAGCATCTGAAATCGGTGTTCCTGGTAGCCACAACGTTGAAAATGCTTTGGCAACAATCGCAATTGCAAAACTCTCAGGTATTGCAAATGAAGCTATTAAAGAAACTTTGTCACATTTTGGTGGGGTTAAACACCGTCTTCAAGCTCTTGGTGAAGTTAACGGCATTAAATTCTATAACGATTCTAAATCAACAAATATTCTAGCAACTCAAAAAGCTCTTTCAGGATTTGATAATTCAAAAGTTATCTTGATTGCTGGTGGTCTTGACCGTGGTAATGAATTTGACGAACTTGTTCCAGATATTACAGGTGTTAAATTGATGGTTATCCTTGGAGAATCAGCTCCTCGTGTGAAACGCGCAGCTGATAAAGCACAAGTTCCGTACGTTGATGCTAAAGATGTCGCAGATGCTGCTCGTATTGCTTACAGTAAAGCTGAAGCTGGTGATGTTGTTCTCTTGAGCCCTGCTAATGCAAGCTGGGATATGTATAAGAGCTTTGAAGTTCGTGGTGATGAATTTATCGCAACCTTTGAAGCTATCAAAGGAGAATAAGCATGGCTAAAAAAATCGTATTTACCGGTGGTGGTACAGTTGGCCATGTTACCTTGAACTTGATTCTTATCCCAAAATTTATCAAAGATGGTTGGGAAGTTCACTATATTGGTGACAAACATGGAATTGAACACGAACAAATTGAAAAATCAGGTCTAGATGTAACCTTCCATTCTATTGCAACAGGAAAATTAAGACGTTATTTTTCATGGCAAAACATGCTTGATGTGTTTAAAGTTTCATTTGGAATTCTTCAATCAATTGCAATTATCGCTAAAATTCGTCCACAAGCTTTATTCTCAAAAGGTGGCTTTGTATCTGTCCCACCAGTCATTGCGGCAAAAACACTTGGAGTTCCTGTTTTTGTGCACGAATCTGACTTATCAATGGGCTTAGCCAATAAAATTGCCTATAAATTTGCGACAACGATGTACACAACCTTTGAACAAGCCAAAGGCTTGGTGAAAGCAAAACATGTTGGTGCGATTACAAAAGTTGGTAGCAAAGTTGCTTATGATAGCAGCAAAATTGAAGAAATTAAAGCACACTTTAACCCTGAATTGAAAACACTTCTTTTCATCGGTGGTTCTGCTGGTGCACGTGTTTTCAATGACTTTATTACAAATACTCCAGAATTAGTTGACCACTATAATGTCATCAACATTTCAGGAGATAAAAGTTTAAACGGATTGAGTCAAAATCTCTATCGAATTGATTATGTCACAGATCTTTATCAGCCTTTGATGGATATGGCAGATGCTGTTGTGACACGCGGTGGTTCAAATACCATTTTTGAATTAGTGGCGATGAATAAATTGCACTTGATTGTGCCTCTTGGAAAAGAAGCAAGTCGAGGAGATCAGCTTGAAAATGCAGCTTACTTTGAGAAAAAAGGTTATGCTCGCCAACTTTCTGAAGATCAACTCACTTTCACACATTTGCAAGAAGAGCTCACACAACTCTTTGAACAAGAAAATAGTTATCACACACAAATGAAAAATTCCACTGAAATCAAGTCACAAGAAGAATTTTATGATCTGCTTAAACATGATATTTCTAAGACTGCAAAAGGAATTTAAATGACAAAAAAGAAAGAGCCTAAAAAAAGTCAAAAAGATAAATCAGAAAAAAAATCAGCTTTGACAGAATGGCAAAAACGTAATATTGAGTTTCTAAAGAAAAAAGAAGCCGAAAAAGCGGAAAAGAAAAAACGCCAAGAAAAATTACGCTTAGAGCGCAAGCCGAAAGCAACAGATACTGATACCAAAGCTGAAAAAGTCGAAGAAAAAGCTTTGACTGCAGAAGAGAAGAAAAAGACTAAAGAAGCTAAAAAAGAAGAAGCTAGAAAAGCCAAAGAGGCTAAAAAATTACAAAAACTGGAAGCTAAAAAAGAGAAAACGCCTCTTCAAAAAGCGATTCATCATGCGCTACCAGTTATCATCACTTCTGCGGTTATTCTTTTAATTTCAATCTTTTTGGTAACCCCATTTAGTAAAAAGAAAATTGTTACGGTTACGGGTGCGACAACGGTTAGTCAGGAAGAAGTGATTAGAGATTCAGGAATTAAACCGTCTAACTATCTCTTTTCATTGATTTTCCACCATTCAGCTTATGAAAAAAATATTATTAGCAAAAATAAAATGGTGAAAAGTGCTAACTTTATTTACCGTTTCCCAAATAAATTAAATATTGATGTTAAAGAGTACAGCATAATTGCTTATGCCCAAACTGATGATGGCTATCAGCCAATCCTTGAAAATGGGACACGTATTGGTCTTGTAGGAGCTTCTGAATTACCAGAAAGTTTCTTAACGATTAATTTATCATCAGAAAAAGACATTCAAAAACTGGTTAAGGCTTTTTCAAAATTGGATAAAGATTTGGTTAATCAAATTCAAATTGTCAGCTCAGCAGATTCTGCAACAACATCAGATTTATTGAAATTGGAAATGCATGATGGAAACGTTGTTCGTGTTCCACTATCTGAGTTGGCTAAGAAATTACCATATTATTTGAAAATAAAAGATAGCTTGCCAGAAAACAGTATTGTTGATATGGAAGTGGGAATTTATGCAACTTCTGAATCCATTGAAGCATCTGTTGCAGCGGATAAAGAAAAAGCTAAAAACGAAAACAAAGAAGAATCAGAATCTGATTCTAAATCTGACGAAGAAAACTCTCAAACCGAGTCGAGTGAGGAAGCTACAGCAACGGAATCAAGCGAAGCTGAAGGCGCAGAAAATCAAGCTCCAGAAGCTACAAATGAAGAGCATCCGAACGAAACCGCAGTAGTTGAACAAGTAGCTCAACAATAAAATTAAGATTCTATAACAAAAAACGTAAAATGATAACATTTTACGTTTTTTTATGATATAATATTTTCTGAATAATTCTGATTTTATGCAGATTTTAGAATAGTAAATGATTGGAAAGATAGTGAGGTCGAGTGAATGGCTAGAAATGGCTTTTTTACAGGATTAGATATAGGGACAAGCTCGATTAAAGTTCTAGTAGCAGAATTTGTTTCTGGCGAAATGAACGTGATTGGTGTGAGTAACGTTCCCAGCACGGGAGTAAAAGACGGTATTATTATAGATATTGAAGCAGCTGCAGAAGCAATCAAAACAGCGATTGAACAAGCAGAAGAAAAAGCTGGAATGACAATCGATAAGATTAATGTTGGTCTTCCAGCTAATCTTCTTCAAATCGAACCAACTCAAGGTATGATTCCAGTTCCAAGTGAATCAAAAGAAATCAAAGATGAAGATGTTGATAGCGTTGTTAAATCAGCATTGACTAAGAGCATCACTCCAGAACGTGAAGTTATCTCTTTGATTCCAGAAGAATTTATCGTTGATGGTTTCCAAGGTATTCGTGACCCACGTGGCATGATGGGAATTCGTTTAGAAATGCGTGGTTTAATTTATACTGGACCAACAACAATTCTTCATAACCTTCGTAAAACAGTAGAACGTGCTGGTATCAGTGTTGAAAATGTTATTATTTCACCACTTGCTTTGGCAAAATCAGTTCTTAACGAAGGTGAACGTGAATTTGGTGCTACTGTGATTGATATGGGTGGCGGTCAAACAACCGTTGCTTCTATGCGAGCACAAGAATTGCAATATACAAACATCTATGCAGAAGGTGGCGAGTATGTCACTAAAGACATTTCTAAAGTCTTGAAAACTTCTATGGAAATTGCTGAAGCCCTTAAATTTAACTTTGGTCAAGCAAACTTAGAAGAAGCAAGCTCTTCAGAAACTGTTCAAGTAGATGTTGTTGGTAGCGAATCTCCAATTTCAGTTAGTGAACGCTACTTATCAGAAATCATTTCTGCACGAGTTCGCCACATTTTAGATCGTGTTAAACAAGATCTAGAACGTGGACGTCTACTTGACCTACCAGGAGGAATTATTCTTGTTGGTGGTGGAGCAATTATGCCAGGTGTGGTAGAAGTTGCTCAAGAAATTTTTGGAACAACTGTCAAACTACACGTTCCAAATCAAGTTGGTATCCGCAACCCAATGTTTGCCAATGTTATTAGCTTAGTTGAATACGTTGGGACAATGAGCGAAGTTGATGTTATTGCTCAACGTGCGGTATCTGGTGAAGAATTACTTCGTCGTAAACCAGTTGATTTCGAACCACAGCCACAAGTACAAGCGCAACAACGAGTGGTTTATAATAACGAACCTGTTGTACCAGTTAATGAAAACATGGTACCACAGCCAGCTCCAGTTCAGCCTGTACAAAGACACGAAGAACCAAAATCAAAATTTAGCGAACGTGTTCGTGGTATTTTCGGAAGTATGTTTGACTAATAATAAGTGAGGAATAAAAATGGCATTTTCATTTGACACAGCATCAGTACAAGGTGCAGTTATTAAAGTTATTGGTGTCGGTGGTGGCGGAGGTAACGCCATCAACCGCATGATTGATGAAGGTGTTGCTGGTGTTGAATTTATCGCAGCAAACACTGATATCCAAGCATTGAGCTCTTCAAAAGCTGAAACTGTTATTCAGTTAGGCCCTAAATTGACTCGTGGACTCGGTGCTGGAGGACAACCTGAGGTTGGTCGTAAAGCCGCTGAAGAAAGCGAAGAAGTATTGACTGAAGCTCTTACAGGTGCTGATATGGTCTTCATCACTGCTGGTATGGGTGGTGGATCTGGTACAGGTGCTGCACCAGTTATCGCACGTATTGCTAAAAGTCTCGGAGCTCTTACAGTTGCAGTTGTAACACGTCCATTTGGTTTTGAAGGTAACAAACGTGGTAACTTCGCTGCAGAAGGTATCCAAGAACTTCGTGAACAAGTTGATACATTGCTTATCATTTCAAATAACAACCTTCTTGAAATTGTTGATAAGAAAACCCCACTTCTTGAAGCTCTTAAAGAAGCAGATAACGTGCTTCGTCAAGGTGTTCAAGGTATTACTGATTTGATTACAAATCCAGGTCTTATCAACCTTGACTTTGCCGATGTTAAAACAGTAATGGCTAACAAAGGTAACGCTCTTATGGGGATCGGTATCGGTTCTGGAGAAGAACGTATCACTGAAGCAGCTCGTAAAGCTATCTTCTCTCCACTTCTTGAAACAACAATTGATGGTGCTGAAGATGTTATCGTTAACGTAACTGGTGGTCTTGACATGACTCTTACTGAAGCAGAAGAAGCTTCTGAAATCATCAGTCAAGCAGCTGGTAAAGGTGTTAACATCTGGCTTGGTACATCTATTGATGATACTATGAAAGATGAAATCCGTGTAACTGTTGTAGCTACAGGTGTTCATCAAGATCGTGCAGAACAAGTCGCTGGATTCCGTCCACAAGCAACTCGTTCATTTGCTCAAAACAACGCACAACAAGCAGCTGGCGCTCAATACGCTTCAGAACGTGCTCAACAACCAGGTCAAGCCGCTTTTGAACGTCGTTCAAACTTTGACTATGATATGAGCGAAAACCATGCAATGCCAGCTCCACAACAACCAACAGCAAATCAATCACAACAAAAAGATAATTCATTTGGAAATTGGGACCTTCGTCGCGATAACATCGCTCGTCCAACAGAAGGTGAACTTGATAGCAAATTGACAATGTCAACATTTACAGCTAATGAAGATGCTGATGATGAACTTGAAACACCACCATTCTTCAAAAATCGTTAATGACCGATTTTCAAAAAAATAAAGACCTTGTTTTTGAACAGGTTGCGCAAGCAACAAAAGCAGCCAATCGTTCACAAGAAAGTGTCAAGATTATTGCTGTGACGAAGTATGTTGATAGTGGTGTTGCTGCTCGTCTTATTGACACAGGTATTGAACATATTGGTGAAAATAGGGTCGATATGTTTCTGGATAAGTATGAAGCGTTAAAAGATAAAAATTTAACATGGCACCTAATCGGTACTCTACAGCGTCGTAAAGTAAAAAATGTCATTAATTACGTTGATTATTTTCACGCTTTAGATTCTGTTAAATTAGCTGCTGAAATCCAGAAAAGAGCAGAGCATCCCATTAAATGCTTCCTACAGGTTAATATTTCCGAGGAAGAGAGTAAACACGGCTTTAAAGTTTCAGAAATTGATGAAGCTTTAGCTGAAATCTCTGACTTTGATAAAGTGGAAATTGTAGGATTGATGACGATGGCGCCTAAGAATGCTTCTGAAAGTGAAATTGACGACATTTTTGGAAAAGCCGACAAACTTAGACAAGAGTTGCAGGCACGACAATTAGCTCATATGCCGTTTACCGAATTAAGTATGGGGATGAGTGGTGATTTCCCAATTGCTATTCGCAATGGGGCAACTTTTGTCAGAATTGGTTCATCATTCTTTAAATAACGGGAGAAAAACATGGCTTTTAAAGATAAATTTGACAAACTAATCTCTTATTTCGATACTGATGAGGTAAGTGATGTTGAAGAAACTGTTGAAGATGAGGTTAGACAACCTCGTGTTCAACAACAAGTTGAGGCTAAGCCACAGCAAGCACCTAGACGCGCAGAACAGCAATTCTCATCAGCACGAGCTCAACAAGTTCAAGCTGGTGGTGCTGTTCGTCAACGTGTGCAACCTCAACAAAGACGTGCTACTGATGAAAATCCGCACGTTCATTCATTGAATCAACGTCGTGAAGAACAATTACAAGTTCGAAACAATCAAACGACTACAACAATTGCCTTGAAATACCCTCGTAAATATGAGGATGCTCAAGAAATTGTTGATTTATTGATTGTTAACGAATGTGTATTGATTGATTTTCAATATATGCTTGATGCTCAAGCACGTCGTTGTCTTGATTTTATTGATGGTGCAAGTAAAGTTCTTTATGGTAGTCTTCAAAAAGTTGGCAGTTCAATGTATTTGTTGACGCCATCAAATGTCATCGTCAATCTCGAAGAACTTCCAATCCCAAATGCGGGACAAGATGTTGGGTTCGATTTTGACATGAAGAGACGCTAATATATGATTTTTGTATTAATTGTACTATTAAAAACCATTCAATTTTACTCTTATCTGCTAATTGCGTATGCGCTCCTATCTTGGTTTCCTGGTGCGTATAACACTGGATTTGGTCGTTTACTGGTTCAAATTGTTGAACCAGTAATTAAACCTTTTCAACGTTTAAATCTTCAATTTATGGGATTGGACTTTACGATTTGGGCCGCGGTTATTGCCTTAAATCTCTTAAGTCGCTTTCTTATTATGTTATTGGTTCGATGAAAAAAGAAATTTACCAACATTTTCGACCTGAAGAGTATGATTTCATTGAAAAAATGGATGACATCGCTCAGAGGGTAGAAGAGACATACGCTTATTCATTAACAGATTTTCTAAATCCTCGCCAAGTTGATATTGCTAAAAGTATTCTTGGAAATCGAGGCTTGCGCTACTTTGTTTCGAGTGATTATTATCCTGCAGAGTACGCACGTATACTAGTTGCACCTGATTACTATGAGCTAAATTTGGAAGATTTCGAGTTAGCACTGCTAGAAGTGAACTATAATTCGAAATTTAATCAATTAACTCACGCTCAAATAATGGGAACTTTACTTCACAAGCTTGGAGTTAAGCGAACGATTATTGGAGATATTTTAGTTGAACAAGGCTACGCACAGTTATTAGTTACGAAAAATATGGTTGATTATTTTCGAGTTAATGTTACTAAGATTGCAAAAGCAAGTGTAAGCCTAAAAGAGATTCCACTTGACCAGTTAATTAAGGGAGAAAAAGAATCTCATCAGCTAGATATCATGGTTTCAAGTATGCGTTTGGATAAAGTTCTAGCAACAGTTTTGAAGCTTTCTAGAAGTCAAGCTATTCAGTTGATTAGTGCTGAAAAGGTAAAGCTTAACTATCAGACGCTTGATAGACCTTCAGAAATGCTTCAAGTTGGAGATTTGATTAGTGTTAGAGGATTTGGTCGGTTTTCTATCTTAAGTGAGAATGGGCTTACGAAGAATGGAAAATACAAATTGACCGTAGATAAGATGATACATAAATAAGGAGAAATCAATGGCACTTACAGCACTTGATATTAAAGATAAAACATTTAAATTAAAATTTCGTGGATACGACGAAGAAGAAGTTAATGAATTTCTTGATATCGTTGTAGATGACTACGAAGACTTGGTTCGTCGCAATCATGAACAAGAAAACAGAATCAAAGATTTGGAAGACAAACTTGCTTACTTCGATGAGATGAAAGAATCTTTGAGCCAATCTGTTATTCTTGCTCAAGAAACTGCTGAAAAAGTTAAAACATCAGCTAATGATGAAGCTGCTAACCTTGTTAGCAAAGCTAACTACGATGCACAACATTTGATTGACGAAGCAAAATCTAAAGCAAACCAAATCTTGCGTGATGCAACAGATGAAGCTAAACGTGTTGCGGTTGAAACAGAAGACTTGAAACGTCAAACTCGTGTCTTCCACCAACGTTTGGTTGCTGCTATCGAAGGTCAACTTGGTTTGACAAATTCACCAGAATGGACAGAGTTATTGCAACCAACAGCTGTTTACCTTCAAAATTCAGATGCAGCTTTCCGTGAAGTTGTTGAAAAAGTTTTGGAAGAAGAAATGCCTGAAGCTGATGATGAATTGTCAATGGATGCTACACGTCAATTCACTCCAGAAGAAATGGAAGAATTGCAACGTCGTGTAGAAGCAGGAAACAAACACCTTGAAGAAACACAAAAACTTCCTGTTATTGATGATGCTGATGACATCAATCTTAACGAAACACAAACATTTAAATTAAATATTGAAGAATAAGAAAAACGCGATTGATATGCTATATTAACAGCGAGTGGACGATGGTGCGAGGTCTGCAATCACTGGGATATCAGTTATCCTTTTCTAAGATTTTATCTGAATAGAGTAAGATAAAAGGGATAAACTCACCTTACGGGTTAAAGAGGGAAATTTAGATTTCTACCCTATTTTTAGTGTAGCTAAATTTCTAAACTAAGGTGGTACCACGAGCTTTCGTCCTTATTGAGACGAGAGCTCGTTTTGTTTTACCACTTAAAAAAGTCATTTTTCTGTCAATGAGTCAATCATGGGCAGTTGAATATTATTTATTATAAGGAGTAGTCATGAAATTAAAAGAAACGCTTAATCTTGGAAAAACTGCTTTTCCAATGCGTGCTGGACTCCCAAACAAAGAGCCTAAATGGCAAAAAGAATGGGAAGAAGCAGACATCTATGCTAAACGTCAACAATTAAACGAAGGCAAACCTTCATTCAATCTCCACGATGGACCTCCATATGCCAATGGTAATATCCACGTTGGTCACGCCATGAACAAAATTTCTAAAGACATTATTGTGCGTTCAAAATCAATGTCTGGTTTCCGTGCTCCTTATGTTCCTGGTTGGGATACACATGGACTTCCAATTGAACAAGTGTTGGCTAAAAAAGGTGTAAAACGTAAAGAAATTCCTTTGACTGAATACCTTGAAATGTGTCGTGAATACGCTCTTAGCCAAGTAGACAAACAACGTGAAGACTTCAAACGTCTTGGTGTGTCTGCAGATTGGGAAAATCCTTATGTAACACTTATCCCTGCATATGAAGCTGCACAAATCCGTGTCTTTGGTGCAATGGCTGATAAAGGTTATATCTACCGTGGTGCTAAACCAGTTTACTGGTCATGGTCATCAGAATCAGCTCTTGCCGAAGCTGAAATTGAATATCATGATATTGATTCAACTTCACTTTACTATGCTAACAAAGTTAAAGATGGTAAAGGTGTTCTTGATACAGATACATACATCGTTGTTTGGACAACGACTCCATTTACAGTAACTGCTTCACGTGGTTTGACTGTTGGTCCTGATATGGATTATGTTGTTGTTAAACCTGCTAACGATGATCGTAAATTTGTTGTTGCAGAAGCACTTCTTGATAGCCTTGCTGAAAAATTCGGTTGGGAATCATTTGAAGTTCTTGCAAAACACAAAGGTACTGAACTTGAATACATCGTTACTGAACACCCATGGGATACAGAAGTAGACGAACTTGTTATCTTGGGTGATCACGTTACACTTGATTCTGGTACTGGTGTTGTCCACACTGCCCCTGGTTTTGGTGAAGATGACTACAATGTTGGTGTTAAATACAACCTTGAAGTTGCTGTTACAGTTGACGAACGCGGTATCATGATGGAAAATGCTGGTCCTGAATTCCAAGGTCAATTCTACGATAAAGTTGTTCCAACAGTAAAAGAAAAACTTGGTGATCTTTTGCTTGCTAGCGAAGTTATCACTCACTCATACCCATTTGACTGGCGTACTAAAAAACCTATCATCTGGCGTGCAGTACCACAATGGTTTGCATCAGTTTCTAAATTCCGTCAAGATATTCTTGATGAAATTGAACGCACAACATTCTATCCAGAATGGGGTCGCACTCGTCTTTACAACATGATTCGTGACCGTGGTGACTGGGTAATCTCACGTCAACGTGCATGGGGTGTTCCGCTTCCAATCTTCTACGCTGAAGATGGTACAGCAATCATGACTAAAGAAGTGACTGACCACGTTGCTGACTTGTTCGAAGAATTTGGTTCAATCGTATGGTGGGAACGTGATGCTAAAGATCTTCTTCCAGAAGGATTCACTCACCCAGGTTCACCAAATGGTGAATTTACTAAAGAAACTGATATCATGGACGTTTGGTTCGATTCAGGTTCTTCATGGAATGGTGTTATGAACGCTCGTGAAGGTTTGGAATATCCAGCTGATCTTTACCTTGAAGGTTCTGACCAATACCGTGGTTGGTTCAACTCATCATTGATCACTTCAGTTGCTGTTAACGGACATGCACCTTACAAAGCTGTGCTTTCACAAGGTTTCGTTCTTGATGGTAAAGGTGAAAAAATGTCTAAATCAAAAGGAAACATCATTTCACCAAACGACGTTGCAAAACAATACGGTGCTGAAATCCTTCGTTTGTGGGTTGCTTCAGTAGATACTGATGCTGACGTACGTGTTTCTATGGAAATCCTTGGTCAAGTTTCAGAAACTTACCGTAAAATCCGTAACACACTTCGTTTCTTGATTGCTAACACAACAGACTTCAATCCAAACGAAGATGCCGTCGCTTACGAAGACTTGCGTTCAGTTGATAAATACATGACTGTTAAATTCAACCAATTGGTAGCAACAATCCGTAAAGCTTATGAAGACTATGACTTCATGGCTATCTACAAAGCTGTTGTTAACTTCATCACAGTTGATTTGTCAGCATTCTACCTTGATTTTGCAAAAGACGTTGTTTACATCGAAGCAGCAGACAATATTGCTCGCCGTCAAATGCAAACAGTCTTCTACGATATCTTGGTTAAAATCACTAAATTGTTGACTCCAATTCTTCCGCACACAGCTGAAGAAATCTGGTCATACCTTGAATTCGAACCAGAAGAATTCGTTCAATTGTCAGAATTACCAGATGCTGAAGTCTTTGAAGGACAAGAAAACATTCTTGAAGAATGGGATGCCTTCATGACACTTCGTAACCAAGCTCAAAAAGCTTTGGAAGAAGCTCGTAACGCTAAAGTTATTGGTAAATCATTAGAAGCTCACTTGACAATTTACGCTGGTGAAGAAGTGAAAACTCTTCTTGCTGCCCTTGATAGTGACATTGCTCAATTGTTGATCGTATCACAATTGACTGTTACTGACGAAGCTGCTCCAGCAGAAGCAGTTGCCTTTGATGGTGTTGCCTTTACAGTAGCGCATGCTGAAGGTGAAGTTTGTGATCGTTGCCGTCGCGTAGACCCAACAGCTAAAGAACGTTCATACGGTGTTACAATTTGTGACCACTGTGCTGAAATCGTTGAAGCTAACTTCCCAGAAGCAGTTGCAGAAGGCTTTGAAGTAAAAGCAAAATAATGCGATAACCTATAATAACTAAAAACGAACTCATTTGAGTTCGTTTTTTTATATGTAAACTAAAAAAAATCAGGTTTTTAAAACCTGATTAGTGAACTGTTGGGAAGGAAATTTCAATTAGATTCGCTGTATGCAAGGTTTTCAACTGATCTAATTGAACGGTAGATTTGTCAATTTTGCGTTTGAGGAAGAATTCCCGAATGGCTTCGATTTCACTTTCTTTGATAGCACGATACTTGTTTGAAATCAACAGTTCGTAATGACTTGGTGCTTTAGTGAAAACAACATCGGTATTTCCTGCAGAGTAAGTCTCAACGAGTTTAGCGTCCGTGTTTCGAAGCTGGTTACGAACTAGCTCGGAATGACTACTTGTTGTGTTGATTAACCTCATAAATTTCCTCCTATGAACTTTCTACCATTATTATAACACTATTTTAGGTGAAAAACCTAGATTATGAGATTTTAATGATGATTTTTTTTCCAAGCATCAACACCCCATTTATGGCTGCCACGTTTTAATTTTACAATAGCTTCATCGACTGGGAACCAAGCAAGGTGATTGAAATCTTCAAGCGGTGCCCCAATTTTTTCATAATGTGTGACTTCATAGAGGTAAGCTGGGTTATAAAAATAAGTATCACGATGACGTGAGTAGAAGTACTCGTCAGCTTGTCCGTAATAATAACCAAGTTCAGCTGAGAAGCCGAGTTCTTCAATAAGTTCGCGTTTTAAGGCTGAAAAATGATCTTCGCCCGCTTCGATTTCTCCGCCTGGAAGGAACCAAGAGCCGTTAGGGGCTTGAACTAAAATGATTTGGTCTTTAGTTGCATTTGGAATGATGGCATACACTCCGTAGCGAGCTTTGTAATCAACATTATCAATTTTTTCACCAAAGGTTGGATTTGACATAAACTTCTCCTATAAACATGTGCCAGAAAGAGTGGAGATAATATTTTTAATCTCTAAAATGGATTTGTAAGAGTGGCTATTAGTCTCATTATACTAAAAAAATCTGCCTTTTGCTAGAAAATTGTCGGAATATTTTGATTTTGAATTTGAAGATGTTAAAAAAGCCTAGAAAGCTAAAACTTCCTAGACTTTGATGGTATTATTCTGCTGAAACAGTTTCTTCTTTTTCAACTTTTTTAGCTGATTTGATGATGATTTTACCATTGCTTGTCATCACAGCTTTCAAATCTTTTTCAGTTGGGTGTTCAAGGTAGAAGTCTGTAATAGCATCTTCAATGTGATCTTGGATAGTTCGACGAAGTGGACGAGCACCCATCTTAGGATCATATCCAAGGTCAACTAGTTTTTCTTTAACTTTATCTGTTACTTCAAGGTGAATATCGTTGGTTGCCAAACGGTTATTAACATCGTCAAGCATGAGGTTAACGATATGAAGGAGATTATCTTTGCTTAGGGCTTTGAATTCGATAATGCCATCAAAACGGTTCATGAATTCAGGGCTGAAGAAGTCTCCAAGTTGTCCAAGAACAGAATTTGTACGTCCTTCACGAGCAGCACCGAAACCAACAGAAGCTTCAGCTTTGCCAGTACCAGCATTAGATGTCATAATGATGATTGTATCTTTAAAGCTTACAGTACGTCCTTGACCGTCAGTTAAACGACCATCGTCAAGAACTTGCAAGAACATGTGCATGACATCAGGGTGTGCTTTTTCAACTTCATCGAGCAAGATGAGTGAGTATGGATTTCGACGAACTTTTTCAGTCAATTGACCAGCTTCTTCGTAACCAACATATCCTGGAGGGGCTCCGACGAGTTTAGCGACGGCATGTTTTTCCATGTATTCAGACATGTCAAAACGAATCATGCTATCAGCTGAACCAAAGAGTTCGATAGCAAGTTGTTTTGAAAGTTCTGTTTTTCCGACACCAGTAGGACCGACAAAGAGGAATGAACCAATTGGACGGTTTGGTGTACCAAGACCAACACGGTTACGACGGATAGCTTTGGCAATCTTATCAACGGCTTCATCTTGACCAATAACGTGTTCTTTCAAGTCATCAGCAAGGTGAATTAATTGTGATTGTTCTTTTTCTTTTAAGTCACCAACCGGGATGTTTGTTTTTTCTTCAACGATTGCTTCGATAGTTTTCTCAGTAATCACTGGAATATCATCTTCGTTGATGGTTTGTTTTTGCATTTCCTTGTATTTAGCGATTTGATCACGGAAATAAGCTGCGCGTTCATAATCTTCTTCACGAGTAGCTTGAGTTTTTAGGTTTTCGGCTTGAACTAAACGTTTGTCAATTTCTTTTGGATCAACAAAGTTGAGTGTCAAGTTCATCTTAGAACCAGCTTCGTCGAGAAGGTCGATAGCTTTATCTGGAAGGAAACGGTCTTGAATGTAGCGATTTGAGAGGGTAGCAGCAGCTTCGATAGCATCATCACTGTATTTGACATGGTGATAATCTTCGTATTTCTTTTGAATACCACGAAGAATAGTAATAGTTTCTTCGACACTTGGTTCGTCAACTTTTACAGGTTGCATACGACGTTCAAGCGCAGCATCTTTTTCGATGATACGGTATTCGTTCAAAGTAGTTGCACCAACTAATTGTAGTTCGCCACGAGCTAGAGCGGGTTTCAAGATGTTACCAGCATCCATGTTACCGTCACCAGCATTACCAGCGCCGACAATTTCGTGGATTTCATCGATGAAGAGGATAACATCTTTACGTTCACGGATTTCTTCCATGAGTTTTTGCATACGTTCTTCAAATTGACCACGAATACCAGTTCCTTGAACAAGGCTTACCACGTCTAGGCGGATAACTTGTTTATTTTGGAGTTTTTGTGGAACGTTACCGTCTACAATTTTTTGGGCTAATCCTTCAACAACGGCAGTTTTACCAACACCAGGTTCTCCGATAAGAACAGGATTGTTTTTTGTACGGCGGTTAAGAATTTCGATAACACGAACAATTTCAGCATCACGTCCGATGACAGGGTCGATATCACCACGACGTGCGATATCAGTAACATTGATACCAAATTCTTCTAGCAAGCCCTTAGGTTCTTGCTGTGCTGGTCCGTTTGGGCGGAAATTGTTGTTGCCATTGCCACCGCGTCCGTTATTATTGCCTCCACCAGATTGAGTTGGAGGAGTATTTTGGAATCCTTGGCTTCCAAATGCTGGGAAGCCGCTGAGATTACTAAAGAAATCGTCGAAAGGATTCGATGATTGGTTTGTTTGGTTAGAAGATGATTGAGGATTACCCCCTAATCCTCCTAAAATAGCGTTATTTGGGTCAGTTTTCATAATTTGATAGCAATTTTGACACAAATCAATTTGCTTTTGCTGACCATTGACATTTGTATACAGGTGAATAGTAGATTCATTTAAATGACAATTTTGACAGAGCATATAAAATACCCTCCTTTCGTAATGTCTGACTAAAACAATAAAGGTCAAATATAGTCAGATTTCATACTTACATTATAGCACTAGCCACTAGGAAATCAAGTAAAAAGCATTAAAAATTAGCACTCTTATAAAAAGAGTGCTAATCCTTTTCAGGGTCAATTTGGCTAGCAGCCATAGACCCCATAACAGCTCCAAAAATAAAACCAGAAAAAATGAGGATGCTTAAGAAGAGAGGATTGAACAAGATTTCAAGAGGATTTTCACCTTCTTGCCATTTGCTAAACATGTTAAAAACAAGCATAAAAATGGCAAAAACAACTCCATTAAGCCAGCCTTTTTTCTTAGCTTTTTGACGCTCTTTCTCAAGCTTATCTCTAGGGACTTCAAGAGGTCCCTGTAAGTCTCTATTGGTCAGCATTGTCATCATAACCATTGGCATGACAAAAATAATGACAAAAGCGTTGCAGTAGAGAAAAATTTCAGCAGATACTTTCCAGACAGTGCTCAAGAGAAAGGTAAGAGCTGTTGAAATAAATTCAAAAAGGAAGAGCAAGATAAATAATTTATTTCCAATACGGTTAACTTCTTGTTCACGGTATTCGTCCAATGCTCCATTAATACCATAAAATCGTTTGATGAATCGTGGCCATAGCGGCCCTTTACTTTTTTTCATGACTAAATCTCCTAATTCCCAATTCCTTTTTAAAGATGGCGAGTCTCCCAAAATAGTGTATTTAGATCAGTTCCTAATGCCTCGGCTAACTTGATGCAAAGGTCAAGTGAAGGATTGTACTTGTTATTTTCAATTAAATTAACGGTTTGCCTTGCGATTCCTATTTGCTTAGCAAGGGCTAGCTGAGAAATACCTAAATTAGTTCGAAATTCTTTAACTCGGTTCATTATTCCATCCTAATCTTTCTTGTACCAAGTATAGTACAATATATGTGACATGTCAATTATAAATGACATGTTTTTCTGAATTAAAATTTATTTTTATTCAAAATAGACTTGACAAGATGTATAATTATGCTAAAATTAGGTATATTATTCAAGAAGAAAAGGATGGATTGGCCTATGGTTTTTAATAATTCGTTTTTGAAAGAGATTGATTTTACTAAGGAAGAGCTAACTAATCTCATTGATTTGGGATTGAAATTTAAAGAGTTGAAAAAGAAGAAAATTGCTCATAAATATTTAGAAGGCTTAAATATTGCTCTTATTTTCGAGAAGACAAGTACCAGAACACGTTCTGCTTTTACAGTAGCTGGACAAGATTTAGGGATGAATGTGACTTATCTTGGAAGCAGTGAAATTCAACTTGGCAAAAAAGAATCCGTAATTGATACGGCAAAAGTTCTAGGTTCAATGTTTGACGGGATTGAATATCGTGGCTTCAAGCAATCTGATGTTGAAGCTTTAGCGGAATTCTCTGGTGTGCCTGTCTGGAATGGTTTGACAGATACTTGGCATCCAACGCAAATGATTGCTGATTTTATGACGTTAAAAGAAGTTTTTGGAAAACTAGAAGGTTTGACAATCGCTTATGTTGGCGATGGACGCAACAATATGGCAAATTCTTTGCTAGTTACTTCAGCTATTCTTGGCGTGAATGTAAAAATCATTGCACCAGCTAGCTTACAGCCAGAAAAAGAAATCATCGAGATTGCACAAGCACACAATAACGGAGCTGAGTTGACTATTACTGATGAGCTTGATGCCGTTTGTGGCGTTGATATGCTTTACACAGACGTTTGGGTGTCAATGGGCGAAAAAGTTGATTTTAAAGAACGTATCGACCTTTTGTTGCCTTATCAAATTAATGCTGATTTGGTTGAAAAGACAGGAAATCCAGATGTGATTGTCATGCATTGCTTGCCTGCTTTCCATGATTTAAACACAGAAATCGGTCAAGATATCTATGATAAATATGGTTTAGCAGAACTTGAAATTACAGATGAAGTCTTCCAAAAATACAGTTCAGTCATTTTCCAAGAAGCTGAGAACCGCATGCATTCCATCAAAGCGATTATGTATAATTCCCTAAAAGAGATTTAAAACGTTCTTTTTTGACGAGAAATTGTGATAAATGTGAGAAAATGCACTCTCTTGTTGTTTGTTTAGGAGAAATTATGTTAAAATAGTATGGACAATAAACGAAGAGGAGAATAGTCATGGAATCACATTTGGTGAGAATTATCAATCGTCTTGAATTAATGACGACTGATGGTAGCAATCTTAAACGTAATTTTGAACGTGATGGTGTCGTTGTGGCAGAAGTGTCTTTCAGCAATGACCCTGAAAATGGTCCAGTTTTCACTTTGCGTGATGTTGAAGCACGTGAGTCTTACTCATTTGACAGCATTGATTTGATCGCAATGGAAATTTACGATCTTCTTTACTAAGATAAAGAAAAATTCAGACACAGTATAAGGGCAAAGGATTTTAAGTCCTTTCCATCCTATTTTAAGTGTGGTTTCTGTGCTTTCTTATATTGCTATTTTGAATTGATAAAAGCCTAGGATTTTCTAGGCTTTTTTGTTTTTTATAAATGCTTGATAGTTAGGCAAAAATTCTTTTTAATCGTTTTGACTAGAAGTGTCTAAAATCCCTATATATCAAGCTTTTTAAGCCAAACTATCCTTTAGTGTTGATTGGTATTTTTATTCAATATATGTTATAATTAATTGATTATTGCTTATAGGAGACACAAATGGATTTTTCATTTTTACCAAAGTATTGGGCTTATTTTAACTACGGTGTCCTTGTAACCATCATGATTTCAGCTTGTGTTGTCTTTTTTGGGACAATCATTGGTATCTTGGTTGCTTTAGTTAAACGTACAAATATTAAAATTTTAAATTGGATTGCTAGTTTTTATGTTTGGGTCTTTCGTGGAACTCCGATGGTCGTGCAAATCATGATTGCCTTTGCTTGGATGCATTTTAGTAATGCACCTATCGTAGGTTTTGGCGTTTTGGACCTTGACTTTTCACGTTTGCTTCCAGGTATTATTATTATTTCGCTAAATAGTGGAGCTTATATTTCTGAAATTGTTCGTGCTGGTATCGAAGCAGTGCCAAAAGGGCAACTTGAAGCGGCTTATTCATTAGGAATTCGCCCTGTGAATGCAATGCGTTATGTTATTTTGCCACAAGCCCTTAAAAATATTTTACCAGCTCTTGGTAATGAATTTATTACGATTATCAAAGATAGTTCACTTCTTCAAACAATCGGTGTTATGGAATTGTGGAACGGTGCACAATCAGTCGTAACAGCTACATATCTACCAATTACGCCATTGTTGTTTGCTGCATTCTATTACCTCATGGTGACTACAGTCTTGTCATTCTTACTTAAAAAACTTGAAAATCGTATGGGAAATGGAGGTAGCAACTAATGTCAGAGACTCTTATTTCAATTAAAGGCCTTCACAAATACTTCGGAAAAAATGAAGTGCTTAAAGGCATTGATCTTGATATTAAAGCAGGTGAAGTTGTTGTTATCATCGGCCCTTCAGGATCTGGGAAATCAACATTCCTTCGTACAATGAACTTGCTTGAAACACCTACTAAGGGTGTGATTACCTTTGAAGGTGTCGATATTACTGATAAGAAAAATGACATTTTCAAAATGCGTGAAAAAATGGGAATGGTTTTCCAACAATTTAATCTCTTCCCAAATATGACAGTGCTTGATAATATCACTTTGTCACCAATTAAGACAAAAGGTGTTTCTAAAGAAGAAGCGCAAGCTAAAGCTTATGATTTGCTAGATAAAGTTGGGCTTCGTGATAAAGCTGATGCCTATCCAACAAGTCTATCAGGTGGTCAACAACAACGTATTGCCATTGCACGTGGTCTTGCCATGGACCCAGACGTTTTGCTTTTCGATGAGCCTACATCGGCTCTTGACCCAGAAATGGTTGGTGAAGTTCTTGGTGTTATGCAAGATTTGGCGAAATCTGGTATGACAATGGCAATTGTAACGCATGAAATGGGATTTGCGCGTGAAGTTGCTGATCGTGTTATCTTCATGGATGGTGGCGTGATTGTTGAACAAGGTTCACCAGAAGATGTTTTCGAAAACACTAAAGAAGCACGTACAAAAGATTTCTTGAGTAAAGTTTTGTAAGAAAAAAATAACCCCAGTTGAGTTACAAACTCGACTGAGGTTTTTTTGTTATAAAAAAAGAAAGTTAAAGGCACTTAAAAATGAGTGAAATATTAACTATAAATTAGTAGGTTTTATACATTAAGCACACTTAATTTTTATGTTTTAGTTATTTTTAAGAGTGCTTTAGTCTATGAAAGGGCCGTGAAAACAGCTATATTATAACGATTCTAAATAAAAGCTGATTTTATTTAGAATGATTCTAATCAATGTATAAATAAAGAAAAAAATTAATTTTTATGGTTTTTTTCGTCTATGTTTATGATATAATGATTCGGACGGAAGGTCAATTATTTTATCAAAAAAATTTGGGGAGGTCAAGAATTTTGATTTTGCAGAATGCTAAAGTTGGTATTCCTTACACTATTGTCAGTATTGATTTACCTGATGAGAGTGTTAGACACTTGTCAGACTTGGGGCTAAAAGTAGGAGCCTCACTTAAAGTGGTTTCTAAAACGCCAACTAGTGCGATTGTTATGCTTAAATCAAGTCGTTTGGCTTTTGATCAATCGATTTTAAGTCAAATTGATGTCACAGAAGAAGAAGGTGCTCTATTATCCCTTCCTCTTTCAGAGTTAAAAGTAGGTGAGTATGCTTACGTTGACGGTATTTATGCAATGAATGAAGCAAAACGTCGTCTTATGGATATGGGCTTGACTCGCCATACAAAAGTTTATTTACGTAAAGTTGCTCCTTTAGGAGACCCAATTGAAATTAGCTTACGCGGTTACGAATTGACACTTCGTAAGTCTGAAGCGCAAATGATTAGTGTCGTAAAAGTAGATAGCGAGGGGGAAAAATGACAGAGATAGCCTTAATCGGTAATCCGAATAGTGGTAAAACAAGTCTTTTTAACTTATTGACAGGAACAAGTCAACGCGTTGGTAACTGGCCTGGTGTTACTGTTGAGCGTAAAAGTGGAACAGTTAAGAAACACGCAGACTGGAAAGTTCAAGATTTACCAGGGATTTATTCAATGTCACCTTACACGCCTGAAGAAAAAGTTGCGCGTGATTATTTATTGAGTAATGATGCTGACAGCATTCTTAATGTTGTTGACGCAACAAACTTGGAACGTAACCTTTACTTGACAACTCAATTAATTGAAACAGGTATTCCAGTGACTGTTGCTCTTAATATGAGTGATGCCCTAAAAGCTCAAGGTAAAACAATTAATGTTGATAAACTTTCTTATCAATTAGGTGTTCCAGTTGTTTCAACTAGTGCGGTTAAAAATACAGGTGTCGATAAAGCTGTTAAAAAAGCAGCTAATACGACAAAAGAAAGTGTTGATTTTATTCAATACCCAACTTACAGTGACCAATTCGAAGCAGCTGTTAAGCAAATTATCGATATTTTAGGAGATGTTGTTCCAGAACGTTCAGCGCGTTTCTACGCTATCAAATTGTTTGAACGTGATAGCTTGGTTCAAGACGAAATTAACTTGTCAGATTTCCAAAAAGGTGAAATCAACCAAGTCATTAAGATTACAGAAGAACTCTTTACTGAGGATTCTGAATCAATCGTCATTAATGAACGTTACGCATTTATTGAACGAGTTGCTAAAATGGCTCAAAACCAAGATAGCAATTTCAAAATGACAGTTTCTGATAAAATTGACCGAATTGTTACCAATCGTATCTTGGCCCTACCAATTTTTGCTGTCGTGATGTTCTTGGTTTACTATCTTTCAATTCAAACTGTTGGTACAATGGGAACTGACTGGGTTAATGATGTTCTCTTTGGTGAATTGGTTCCTGGTTGGGTTCAATCTGGTCTTGATGCTCTTCATGTTTCAGGATGGCTAGAATCACTTATCATTGATGGTATTGTAGCTGGTGTCGGAACTGTCCTTGGTTTCTTGCCACAAATCTTTGTCCTTTTTATCTGTTTGGGTATTTTGGAAGATATTGGTTACATGAGCCGTATCGCTTTCGTTATGGACCGTGTCTTCAGACGTTTTGGTTTGTCAGGTAAATCATTTATTCCAATGTTGATTGCAACAGGTTGTGGTGTACCAGCTGTTATGGCAAGTCGTACCATTGAAAATGAACGTGACCGCCGCATCACTATTATGACAGCAACATTCATGCCATGTTCTGCTAAATTAGCGATTATCGCTTTGATTGCAGGTGCTTTCTTCCCTGATAATCCAATCGTTGCACCATCTACTTACTTTATTGGTGTGATTACAATTATCCTTTCAGGGATTGCGCTTAAGAAAACGAAATTACTCGGCAGCTATGTCAGTCCATTTATCATGGAATTACCAGCTTATCACATGCCAAAAATCATGAGTGTGCTACGTTACGCTTTTGGTAAAGCTCTTAGCTTTGTGAAACGTGCTGGTACAGTTATCTTTAGCTTGACAGTTATTATTTGGTTCATGTCAACTTATAACTTTACTTTCCAAGCTGTTGATACTGACCACTCTATCTTGGCTTCACTTGGTAAATTGATTTCATGGCTCTTTGCCCCACTTGGTTTTGGTAACTGGAAAGCAACAGTGGCTGCTGCAACTGGTCTTGCTGCCAAAGAAGCCGTTGTCGGAACATTTGGTATCTTGTACAATGACAGCACAACTCATGGTTTGTACCACGCATTGCAATTGGATTACTCAGCTCTTGCAGGTTACTCATTCTTGATTTTCAACCTTCTTTGTGCACCATGTTTTGCCGCAATGGGAGCTATCAAACGTGAAATGGGTGATGCTAAGTGGACACTTGGAGCTATTGGTTTCCAAACAGGTCTCGCTTACGTTGTTAGTCTGATTATTTATCAACTTGGGCTTGTTGCTTTCTACGGTAAAGGTATTAACTTCTGGACAATCGTAGCTGTTGTTCTATTAATTGCGATTATCTACTTTATCGTGAGAAAACCAGCTCAAGAAAAAGAAGAAGTGATTACATTAGATAATCTAGAAAAAGTTGGAGAATAGTGTTTATGGCGACTATTATTATTGCATTGCTAATTGCATTTGCTGTCTTTATGGGCTTACGAAGTTTCATCAAGGGTAAAGGTTCTTGTGGTGATTGCAATTGTTCGTGTCCCGTAAAAGATAGCCAACATAAAAGTGTGAAAATGAAATAACAGAGGAATGCTTGCTCAGCTGAGCAAGTATTTCTTTTGTTGTATTTTTATAGAATATTCTGATAATTTATCAAAAAATATTTTATTATGAAGTCGCTTTCTGGTATAATAAAAGAAATATATTTTCAGGAGAATTTCATGGCAAAACTTATAGATGGTAAAGCTTTAGCTGCTAAAATGCAAAATGAATTAGTTGAGAAGGTTGAAAAATTAAAAGCTGAAGCTGGTATTGTACCTGGTCTAGTGGTGATTTTGGTTGGTGATGATCCCGCTAGTCAGGTTTATGTGCGTAATAAAGAACGCTCTGCTAAGAAAGCTGGATTCTTGAGTGAAACGGTTCGTTTATCAGAATCAACTAGTGAGGAAGAATTGATTCAAGTCATTGAGCAATACAACAATGATGATCGCTTCCACGGGATTTTGGTACAGTTACCACTTCCTGCCCACATTAACGACAAACGTGTGATTTTGGCAATTGATCCTAAAAAAGATGTGGATGGTTTTCACCCTATCAATACAGGACACCTTTGGAATGGACGTCCTGTCATGGTGCCATGTACGCCAGCTGGAATCATGGAATTATTGCGTGCTTACGAAGTTGATTTAGAAGGAAAAACGGCAGTTATTATTGGTCGTTCAAATATTGTCGGAAAACCAATGGCGCAGCTCTTGCTTGATAAAAATGCAACAGTGACACTAGCGCACTCACGTACTCGTGACTTGGCGCGTGTAACAAAACAAGCTGATGTCTTGATTGTGGCAATCGGTCAAGGACATTTTGTGACTAAGGAATTCGTCAAAGAAGGTGCTGTAGTCATTGATGTTGGTATGAACCGTGATGAAAATGGCAAATTAATCGGGGATGTTAAGTTTGATGAAGTTGAACCAGTAGCTAGTCTCATCACACCAGTTCCTGGAGGCGTTGGTCCAATGACAATTACCATGCTGATGGAGCAAACTTATCAATCAGCTCTTAGAAGTGTGAAAGCATGATTATTGACGAACGCTTAGCACGCAAGGTTGTTGTCAAACGTCAAGCGGATTCCCATAAAGGGACTTATGGGCGCGTGCTCTTGATTGGTGGCTTTTATCCTTATGGCGGGGCTATTATCATGAGTGCTTTAGCTGCTGTTAAAAGCGGTGCTGGGCTAGTGACAGTAGCAACTGAACGTGAGAACATTGTAGCACTTCACACTCAGTTACCAGAAGCTATGGCTTTTGATTGTGAGGACGAAGAATTTTTAGCAGAAAATCTTACTAAGGCAGATGTGGTATTGATTGGTCCTGGTTTAGGAGAAAATAGCAAAGCTAAACGTGTGTTTGAAGAAGTGCTTTCTAAAGTTTCTGAAAATCAGATTTTGCTTGTCGATGGCTCTGCTTTAAATCTTCTTGCCAAAGCTATGCCAGTTTTTTGTCAGGCAGGACACATCATTTTAACGCCGCACCAAAAGGAGTGGGAGCGTCTGTCTGGTTTGGCAATTGCTGACCAAAGTCTTGAAAAGACCCAAGCAGCTCTAGCTAATTTTCCAAAAGAGACGATTTTAGTAGCTAAAAGTCATCACACCAAAATCTTGCAAGGTAGCCAAGTTGGAGAATTAACCGTTGGTGGTCCTTATCAGGCAACTGGTGGCATGGGCGATACCCTTTGTGGGATGATTGCAGGCTTTGTAGCACAGTTTAAGGGAAATCTCTTTGAGAGTGTAGCAGTGGCAACTTATTTGCACTCAGCAATCGCTGAGCAACTCAGTCAAGAAGCGTATGTCGTTTTACCGACAACAATCAGCGCCGCTCTTCCAAAAGCAATGAAAAAATTATCAGAATAAAATAGCAAAGTACACTTTTTATAATAAAAAGTGTACTTTTTTGCTCTCGAAAATACTTACAAAACAAAATATTTCAAAAATGTTACAAATATTACAATTTTGTATTGACTTCTGTAAAAAACTACTCTATAATATTGGCAGAATTGGCCGATTCTAAGATGACAATAGTTGTTGAAAAGGTTATTTATCACGCTGTATTAGCTTTTTTCTAAAATTATCCAAAAGATTTTTTTAGAAAAAACAGTGTAATCTTTTTGTAACAAAAAACTGGTTATAAGCAAGTTTTTGGGAAATGTTTATTTTATCAAAGGGGAAAGATATTATGAAAAAAGGTAACTTTAATCAAAGAGCACAACGCTTTTCAATTCGTAAATATAGCATTGGAGTTGCATCTGTTTTGGTAGCAAGTGTGCTATTTATGGGAGGACATGTTGTAGCAGCTGAGGATATGTTGTCAGCGGATACCATGTTACAAGAACAAGTCACTCAATCAGGTAATAATCAGGTAGTAACTAACGAAAACACTAAGCAGGAAACAAGTGAGGGAGAACTTGTTTCTAAAATCAATCAGCCTAGTGAAGTGCCTGATATCGGTGACAAAGAAGAAACTGTGAATGCTGAACAAGACCTAGCTTTAAAGGATGATCAAGTATCTACAAAAGAAAATCAGCCAGAACAAGAGACAGTTGTTAGCGAAGAAATTAATCAGTCAGCGGATTTTCCTAAAACTGTCACTGTTGATGCGGCTGATTTAGTAGGTGAAGCAAAAGCCAATCAAGAGTCATTTGTTAGAGAATCAAAAGTGTCTGTTACTGCTCAAAGTAATTTGCCAAGCCAAGGTTATTACACTTATTCTCAAAAGACAGAAGTAAAAAATGAACCGAGTGCCTCAGCTCCAGTTGCTTTTTATGCTAACGCTGGTGACCGTGTCTTTTATGACCAAGTCTTAACACGAGACGGTTATCAATGGATTTCTTATAATTCTTATTCAGGTCAACGCCGTTATGCTGCTATTTTTAAATTAACAGCTGAAGTTGTTCAAAAATTATCTGGCTCACTTAATTTTCAAAATGTGACAAGCCAAGGCTTTGATGTCCTAGTAACAAATATCTCAGATCCTAAGGAGATTACAAGTGTTAAAGTTCCTGTTTGGACTGTTAAGGACGATCAAGATGATATTATTTGGTACGACGCCACTAGACAAGGTAATGGTGATTACAAAGTCCGTGTGAATATAGTGGATCATAAAGGTGAAACAGGAACCTACAATGTTCACTTGTATTATCAAGAAAGCGATGGACATCTTCAAGGGGTAGCGGCTAAGCAAGTAACTTTACCAGAAAAAACAGCTGGTGCCAAAACGATTCCAGCTCAAGGTTCTTATGTATTTCAAAATACAGTAGAAGTAAAAAATGAAGCTCGTATGTCAGCACCGACAGAATTTACCTTTGAAAAGGGTTATAAATTAGATTATTACGACCAAGTTTTAGAGGCTGATAATCATCAATGGATTTCTTACGTCAGCTATGGTGGCGTTCGTCGCTATATTCCAATTGCAATTTTGACAAATCAAAAATCAACAGGAGATATTTCGGTTAATAATCATGCTAACGGTGATTTTGATGTGGTTATTTCGAATATTTCAGATGCCAACGGTGTATCAGCCGTCAAGGTTCCTATCTGGACCGTTAAGAATGACCAAGACGATATCATTTGGTACGATGGTGCCAAACAAAACGATGGGACCTATAAGGTAACTGTCAAGCTTTCAGACCATCGTAATGAACGAGGAGCCTATAATATTCACCTTTATTATGTAGAATCAAATGGTCAGCTGCAAGGTGTTGCGGGAACTCAAGTGACGATTCCTGAAGCAAGATTGTCGGGCGATTTACACATTAGCAATCAGTCTGCAGCAGGTTTTGATATTTTGGTAACTAATGTGTCTAATCCTGGTTCACTGAAAGCAGTTAAGGTACCTGTCTGGTCAACGCAAGGAGGACAAGATGACATTATTTGGTACACTGCAACTAAACAAGCTGATGGTAGTTATAAGACAAGGGTTAATGTTAGTGACCATAAAAATAATTATGGTGAGTACAATATCCACCTTTATTATGAGCAAGCAGATGGTTCTCTGAAGGGTGTCGGTGGTGTTAAAACAACCCTTGAAGCACCTAAGACACCAGCAATGCCACAAAGTGGGACTTATACTTTTACAAGTTTAAAAGAGGTCAAGGGTCAACCGCGTTTATCAGCACCAACAGAATTCACGCTTGATGCAGGTTACCAAGTCCGCTATGACAAGGCTTTGTATGCGGATGGTCATCAATGGATTTCTTATCTTAGCTATGGTGGTTTAAGACGTTACGTTTTAATAGATTAAAAGGAGAAGGGGCTTCTACCAGTGCTTAAACTGGTAGAGGTAGAGTTTAGGAAAAGGGAAAATGCGAAAGAAGTTTTCAAAAAAGGTTCTTATCTTACTTTTGACTTTTACTAACCTAGTGGTTGGTTATGGTCTGTGTCGACAACTGATGGTTACTCATCAAGAATCTGAGGTTAAACTTGATGAGTATGCTTTTGAAAAAAGCATGAAGAAAACTCAGAAGAAAATTTATCCTGACTTGTCAAAGTATGATCATTTAAGTATTTTAGTGTCAATTTCACAGCAGAAAATGATTGTTTATTCTAAAAATGATGTCATTTTTAAAACCAAAGTATCGACTGGCGCTAAAGATACGCCAACACCAACGGGGAAATTTTCTATCGAGGCAGAACGTGGTGACTTTTCTTATGATGATAGTTTGAACCGAGGTGTTTGTTACTGGGTATCCTTTAAAGACCATGGAGCATGTCAGTTTCAAAGTCTTCCGACGGATTGGAAAGGAAAGGTCTTGAAAGGAGAGGCGAAAAAACTCGGAAAGGCATGTACTGATGGGAATGTAAGGTTATCAAAAGAAGATGCCAAGTGGCTTTTTGAGAACATACCAGAAGGAGTTATCGTTAGTGTGCATTAGTTAGAGGTCCTAGAATTAGAAAAAATTTTCGATTTTCAATAGAGCCGCTTTTGAATTTCTAGGCTCGAGAAAAAACTGTCCACTGGACATAACTCGCTTTTGAATTTCTAGGCTCGAGAAAAAACTGTCCACTGGACATAACTCGCTTTTGAATTTCTAGGCTCGAGAAAAAACTGTCCACTGGACAGTTTTTTTCTGCTATAATAGTAAATGATATGCAAAATTTGTATGAAGTCAAAAATACTATGGAAAGGAGCCTGTTATGTCAGATTATTTAAGTGTTTCGACTTTGACAAAATACCTTAAATTGAAGTTTGATCGTGATCCTTATTTGGAACGCGTTTATTTGACAGGTCAGGTTTCCAATTTCCGACGTCGTCCAACGCATCAATATTTTTCTTTGAAAGATGAAAATGCAGTGATTCAAGCGACGATGTGGGCAGGGACTTTTAAAAAACTTGGTTTTGAGCTTGAAGAAGGTATGAAAATCAATGTTGTGGGACGTGTCCAACTTTATGAACCGAGTGGGTCATATTCTATTATTATTGAAAAGGCAGAACCAGACGGTATTGGTGCTTTAGCACTGCAATTTGAACAGTTGAAGAAGAAATTAGCAGAAGCTGGCTACTTTGATGAGCGTCATAAGCGTCAACTGCCTCAATTTGTGAAGAAAATCGGTGTGGTAACCAGTCCAAGTGGTGCGGTTATTCGAGATATTATCACGACAGTGTCGCGTCGTTTTCCTGGGGTTGAGATTTTACTTTTCCCGACAAAGGTTCAAGGAGAAGGTGCTAGTCAGGAAGTGGCTGCTAATATCGCCAAAGCAAACGAACGTGATGACTTAGATCTTTTGATTATTGGTCGTGGTGGAGGTTCTATCGAGGACTTGTGGGCTTTTAACGAAGAAATTGTTGTTCAAGCGATTTTTGAATCTCGTTTGCCAGTCATTTCGAGTGTGGGACACGAGACGGATACGACATTGGCAGATTATGTTGCCGACCGTCGTGCAGCGACTCCGACAGCGGCTGCTGAGCTTGCGACACCTGTGACTAAGGCTGATATTATTTCTTGGATTGCTGAACGTGATAATCGTATCTATCAAGCTGCTCTACGTCGCATTAAGCAAAGTCAAGAACGTCTTGATAAATTAGCTAATTCAGTGATTTTTAGACAGCCAGAGCGTTTGTATGATGGTTATGTTCAAAAACTGGATCGCTTGATCATGTCCTTGACAAATACCATGCAAAATCAATTTAGCCAAGCTAAACAACGTCAAGAGTTATTACACCAGCGTTTACTTGCTTTGGATTTTGATAGTCAGATTAAGCATTACAAAGACAATTTGCAAAGTTTAAGACGTTTATTGTTATCAAATATGACTAGTCAATACGATAGTAAGTTAGCTCGATTTGAAAAGGCACAAGATGCCTTATTGTCCCTTGATACTAGCCGTATTATTGCTAGGGGCTATGCGATGGTGCAAAAAGATGATAAAGTCATCTCAAGTGTGACCGATGTCAATCTAGGAGACAAATTGACGGTTCAATTAAAAGACGGTCAACTCGAAGTGGAGGTAAAAGATGCCAAGTAAAAAAACATTTGAAGAAAATTTACAAGATTTAGAAGCGATTGTAACAAAACTTGAAAACGGCGATGTGGCTCTTGAAGACGCTATTGCTGAATTTCAAAAAGGAATGCTTCTTTCGAAAGAATTGCAAAAAACACTAGATTCAGCTGAAAAAACACTTGTCAAAGTGATGCAAGCTGACGGAACTGAAACAGAAATGGATGCCTAATGGATAAAGTAAGTAAAATTGGTCAAGCCATTCATCGATATTACGAACAAAAAGATTTAGTATCACCAGATTTGATTGAGTCAATCTTGTATTCTGTTGATGCTGGGGGCAAGCGTATCCGTCCATTGATTTTTCTAGAATTGCTAGAAGGTTTTGGAATTTCTTTGACAGATGCTCATTATGATGTGGCTGCCGCTCTTGAAATGATTCACACAGGTAGTTTGATTCACGATGATTTACCTGCCATGGATGATGATGATTATCGTCGCGGACGCTTAACAAACCACAAAAAATTTGATGAAGCAACAGCGATTCTGGCTGGAGATAGTCTCTTTTTAGACCCATTTGATTTGGTGGCAAATGCTGCGCTAGCAGCTGACATCAAGATTCGTTTGATTGCAGAATTATCGCATGCTTCAGGAACTTATGGTATGGTCGGTGGTCAAATGCTTGATATGAAAGGGGAAGAATGCAAACTCAGCCTTTCAGAATTGCAGTTGATCCATGCCAACAAGACAGGAAAATTATTAACCTTCCCTGTTGTGGCGGCTGGTATTGTAGCGGGTGTAGCTGCTGAAGAACTTGAGGAGCTGCGCAAAGCAGGAAGCTTGATTGGGCTTGCTTTCCAAGTTCGCGATGATATTTTAGATGTAACAGCAAGTTTTGAAGAAATTGGAAAAACACCGAAAAAAGATTTGCTAGCTGATAAAGCGACTTACCCAAGCTTACTTGGTTTAGATAAGTCTTATGAAATTTTGAATCAATCGCTTGATCAAGCGCTAGCGATTTTCAAAAATCTCTCAGCCACTCATGGCTTACATGCAGAAAAAATCACAGAAATGATAGAAAGGTTACGACTAAATGCCTAAGGAAAGAGTTGATGTACTAGCCTATAAACAAGGGCTTTTTGAGACACGTGAGCAGGCAAAACGTGGAGTAATGGCTGGTTTAGTAGTTAATGTTATTAACGGCGAGCGCTACGACAAACCAGGGGAAAAAATTGATGATGCAACAGAATTAAAACTAAAAGGTGAAAAACTAAAATACGTCAGTCGAGGTGGACTAAAACTCGAAAAAGCTTTGCAAGTTTTTGGGATTTCTGTTGATGGTCAAACAACGATTGATATTGGGGCTTCAACAGGTGGTTTCACAGACGTGATGCTACAAAATGGTGCAAAATTGGTTTATGCTGTTGATGTGGGAACTAACCAATTGGTTTGGAAATTGCGTCAAGACGAACGTGTGCGTAGCATGGAACAGTATAATTTCCGCTATGCTGAATTAGCTGATTTTACCGAAGGGCAACCAACTTTTGCTAGTATCGATGTCAGCTTTATTTCGCTGAATTTGATTTTGCCAGCACTTCATAATATTTTGGCTGATGATGGTCAAGTGGTAGCTCTTATTAAACCGCAATTTGAAGCTGGACGTGACCAAATTGGAAAAAATGGAATCATTCGTGACAAAGCTGTGCACCAAAAAGTTTTGGAAACTGTGACAAGTTTTGCTGTCGATTTCGGATTTACAGTTAAAGGGCTTGATTTCTCGCCTATCCAAGGTGGACATGGTAATATTGAATTTTTGGCGCATTTGCAAAAATCAGCTGATGCGAAAAATTTAGTTGCTGCTATGATTCCAGAAATTGTTGAAAAAGCGCATAAGGAATTTAAAGATGAAAAAGAGTGAACGTTTAGAATTAATTAAAAAGATTGTTGCTGAAAATGCTGTCGAAACACAGCATGATTTGCTAAAGTTGCTTGAGGCTGAAGGACTCACTTTGACACAGGCTACCATTTCTCGTGATATGAATGAGATTGGTATCATCAAAGTGCCGTCAGTTGATGGACCATACATTTATGGCCTTTCAAAAGATAAAACTAAAAAAGTTGGACAAGTGTCTGTTCCAATTAAAAGCACTGTCCTTGCAGTTTCAGAGGAAACTGCAGGTCTTGAAAACATGATTAATCTTGATGTCATTCCAGGAAACAGCCGCTTAATCAAACGTTTCTTGTTGGAAGATTTCAAAGATAGTCTTTTTAGCGTTATTGCTGATGATGATAGTTTGTTAGTGGTCGCAAAAACAGCAGAAGATGCTGCAGCCATTCGCCAAGAAGTTCGTAAATGGATGACAGACCACAAATAAGAAAGGTCGTTCTATGCTTTTAGAAATTTCCATTAAAAATTTTGCCATCATTGAAGAAATCTCATTGACTTTTGAAAATGGCATGACCGTTTTGACGGGTGAAACTGGTGCAGGGAAGTCTATTATTATTGACGCCATGAATCTCATGCTTGGTGCGCGTGCAAGTCTTGATGTCATCCGTCACGGGGCAAATAAAGCTGAAATTGAAGGTCTGTTTTCAGTTGGTGAAAATGCTGCGCTCACGCAAATTCTGGAAGAAAACGGCATTGAAGTTACGGAAGAATTAATTATCCGTCGTGAAATTTTGCAAAATGGTCGATCGATTGGTAGGATTAATGGACAAATGGTTAACCTGACAACGCTTCGTGCTGTTGGTCAATATTTGGTTGATATTCATGGACAACATGACCAAGAAGAATTGATGAAACCAAACATGCATATTCGCATGCTTGATGAGTTTGGAGACGGTCATTTTGCTTCGGTCAAGAAACACTACCAAGACCTTTTTGAACGTTATCGCCGCTTGCGTAAACGTGTTTTAACCAAGCAAAAAAATGAGCAAGAACATAAGGCTCGTATCGAAATGCTGGAATTTCAAATTGCAGAGATTGAAGCAGCTGCCCTAAAATCAGGTGAAGACCAAGTTCTAAACCAAAAACGTGATAAGTTGTTAAATCACAAACATATCGCAGACACATTAACCAATGCTTATGTCATGCTTGATGATGAAGAGTTTTCAAGTTTGTCAAACATTCGTTCAGCGATGAACGACTTGATGACCTTGGAAGAATTCGATGCGGATTACAAAGATATGTCATCAAATGTTTCTGAAGCTTATTATATTTTAGAAGAAGTGACTAAGCACTTAGGTGATGTTATTGATGAGCTAGATTTTGATGCTGGTAGTCTTCAACAAATTGAAGCTCGTTTAGAAGTGATTTACAGCATTACTCGAAAATACGGTGGCAGTGTTGATGATGTTTTGGATTATTACGAGAATATCACTAAAGAGTACAATCTTTTAACTGGAAATGATGAGTCGTCTGATGATATGGAAAAAGAGCTCAAACGCCTGGAAAAAGAATTGATTGTTGCTGCTGAAAATCTCAGCCAAGAACGTCATCGATTAGCTAAAAATTTGGAAGCTGAAATCAAGCAAGAACTGGCTGATTTGTACATGGAAAAGGCTGATTTTCAAGTGCAATTTAGCAAGGGAAAATTCAATCGTGATGGGAATGAAGCTATTGAATTTTACATTTCAACCAATCCTGGAGAAGGTTTCAAGCCTTTGGTTAAGGTAGCCTCTGGTGGTGAAATTTCACGTTTAATGTTGGCTATAAAATCTGCTTTTTCACGTAAAGAAGACAAGACAAGTATTGTCTTTGATGAGGTTGATACAGGAGTTTCTGGACGTGTAGCGCAAGCTATTGCCCAAAAAATCTATAAAATCGGTAGTCACGGGCAAGTTTTGGCGATTTCACACTTGCCACAAGTGATTGCGATTGCGGATTATCAATTCTTTATTGAAAAACGTAGTGATGAAAATACAACTGTTTCAACAGTGCGTTTGTTAAGTGAAGAAGAGCGTGTGGAAGAAATTGCAAAAATGCTTGCTGGTAGTGATATTACGGAAATGGCGCGTGAACAAGCGCGTGAATTGCTAAAGAAATAAAATAGGAGCCCCAGGGCTTCTTTTTTTTTGTCTTCTAAAACCTGGTTGATAAAATGTCCCCCAACTGCTAAAAATTTGGTATAATGGTTGTTAGGATAAATTTTGATATAAAGTTTTGAAAGTATGATAGGATAAAAAATGAGTAAAATTAAAATTGTTACAGATTCATCTTTAACGATTGAACCAGAATTAGTAGAAAAATATGATATTACAGTTGTGCCATTGTCAGTTATGATTGATGGTGTTGTTTATTCTGATAACGACATGAAAGAGGAAGGAAAATTCCTCAACTTGATGCGCAATAGCAAAGAATTACCTAAGACAAGTCAACCCCCTGTTGGTGTGTTTGCAGAAGTTTACGAAAACTTGATGAAAAATGGTGCTGAGCACATTGTTTCAATTCACATCACGCATACACTTTCAGGAACTGTTGAAGCAGCTCGTCAAGGGGCTAACCTTGCTGGAGCGGACGTAACGGTTATCGATTCAACATTTACAGACCAATGTCAAAAATTCCAAGTGGTGCAAGCTGCCAAATTAGCCCAAGAAGGTGCAAGCTTAGAAGAAGTTCTTGCAAAAGTTGAAGAAGTTCGTCAAAAATCAGAACTTTACATTGGTGTTTCAACCCTTGAAAATTTGGTTAAGGGTGGACGTATTGGACGTGTTACAGGTCTTCTCAGCTCACTACTTAACATTCGAGTGGTTATGGAAATGATTGATTGCGAATTGAACACAGTTATCAAAGGTCGTGGTGTTAAAACATTTAACAAATGGCTTGATAGCTTTATTGAGCATGCACAAACATCTGGCAAGAAAGTCGCTGAAATCGGTATTTCATACTGTGGAACGGCTGATATGGCAAATGGCTTTAAAGAAAAGCTGCAAGTTTTGGGTGCTCCAATTGCTGTTTTAGAAACTGGTTCAATCATCCAAACGCACACTGGTGAAGACGCTTTTGCGGTTATGGTACGCTATGAATAAGAAAAAGAATATTTTAACTGGGTTTGCTTTCTTTTTAGCAAGCCTTCTTCTGTTTATCGCCGTTTTTAATATTTTGATTCCAAAATCAGATCAAGAATTAACCAAAAAGGATTTCTTAGCTCAGAAAACAAAGTCATTTCGTTATGTGGCTATCGGTGATTCCTTGACCGAAGGGGTTGGCGATACAACTAATCAAGGTGGTTTTGTCCCAATTCTATCCCAAAGTTTAACAGATACTTATCATTATCAAGTCACACATGATAATTACGGGGTTTCAGGAAACACCAGTAATCAGATTTTGACACGAATGAAAGATAAGCAAGACATCCAAAATTCCTTAGCTAAAGCGGATATGATGACCCTAACCGTTGGGGGAAATGATGTTATGGCCGTCATTCGCAAGCATTTGACGAAATTATCTGTGGCGACCTTTAAAAAGCCTGCCAAATCATATCAAGAACGTTTACGTCAGATTATTGAGCTAGCTCGTTCTGAAAATGAAGATTTGCCAATTTATATTTTGGGAATTTATAATCCTTTTTACTTGAATTTCCCTGAAATGACGGAGATGCAAGAAATTATCAATGATTGGAATGATGCTACTGAGAGCGTGACAAAAGAGTATCATCGTGTTTACTTCGTTCCAATCAATGATCAACTTTATAAAGGAATTGATGGTCAAGAAGGAATTGTGTCAACATCTGGTGACCAAACAACGGTTATCAACGATGCTTTGTTTAGTGGTGACCATTTCCACCCGAATAATATTGGCTATCAAATTATGTCAGACGTAACAATGGAGAAAATCAATGAAACTAAAAACGAATGGAACAAAGACTAACTGGTGGAAGTGGGCGTGTCTCCTCATTTTAGCTATTAATGTGGCTTTTGTGGGAGTGATTGCTAGCCGCTTAATTCAAGTTAGAGAACCAGCAGCACAAACGATTACTTCAAAAAAGGTTAAAAGTGTCAAAGTTGGGACGGTCTCAACGACACGTGAGCAATTGAATGATACGGTTGCTGCTTATTTGAAAGATTATCAAACAAAAAATTCGTCTTATAATGTTTACGCAACTTCATCAGCGATTTTGTTTGAAGGAACTTATACTTTTTTAGGTTATGAAGTACCACTTTATATTTATTTCCAACCAAGTCGCCTAGAATCGGGAGCTATTCAGCTAAAAATCACCTCATTTTCAGTCGGGACATTGACACTGCCTGAATCAGAAGTTTTGAAATACTTAAAATCAAGTGTAGACCTTCCAAATTTTGTGGAAGTTTTGCCAAAAGAGTCTGTTATTAATATCAATATTCAGAGCATAAAAAACGATGCAGGTATCTTTTTGAAAGCGACAACAATCGATCTTGTAGGCGATCAATTTAACTTTGATATTTACAAGAAAAACAGCTAATTAAACGTTTAATACTTGACCTTAAGCCTTTTTTTGGGTATCATAGACTTTGTTAAAGTGTTAACGCTTAGAAATTAATTGGAGGATTTGTTAAATGGCTAACAAACAAGATTTAATCGCTAAAGTTGCAGAAGCAACTGAGCTTACTAAAAAAGATTCAGCAGCAGCTGTAGATGCAGTATTCTCAGCAATCGAAAGCTTCCTTTCTGAAGGCGAAAAAGTTCAATTAATCGGTTTTGGTAACTTTGAAGTTCGCGAACGCGCAGCTCGTAAAGGTCGTAACCCACAAACTGGTGAAGAAATTGAAATTGCAGCTTCAAAAGTACCTGCATTCAAAGCTGGTAAAGCACTTAAAGACGCTGTAAAATAATTACATAGAAAAGAACCTTGTCATATCAACCTTTGTTGAGTCTGGCAAGGCTCTTTTTTTCTTGTAAAGAAGAAAAGTTTTACAGTAATAAGTCAAAGTAATCCATGCTTTTATGTTATAATCGAACATAGAAATATCGTGAACTTACGTGTGATAAATGTAAAGAAAGAGTTAAATCATGGATAAAACACTTTTGTTAGTTGTTATTTTTTTAGGTGCTTTTTCACTTTTTAAGGCTGTGATGTTGATTATGGTTGGACTTGCCATGAAACCAAAAGTTGATGAAAATGGAAATATCATCACTCAAGATCAAGCAGAAGAAGACGATAAAACAAGCCCAGATGAAGACGACAGTGATTTTTGGGATAATTGGTAAAGAATAAGGAAGTTTGGGGTGAGAGCTGATTTCTCAGCCGATTGCGGCTAAGTCAGCAGTGAGTATTTGCTTTTATAATAAAAAAATGTCTAAAGCAGGAAATCTAACTTGCCAAATAAACTAAGTTAATTAAAGCTGGCATATTTTTGACAGTCATTTTCAAAAATTTATTTCCAGATTGTTGAAATGCGTATATTTATTACAATTTTATAAATTGAGAGGCTGAGTATTTTTGACTCAGCCTCTTTAAAAGCCCAAAAATAGCGCCTTTGTGGCGCTATTTTTTTGAGCAAGTCATTTGAAAAAGATGTTGATTTTGAGAGGAATTTGCTGTGATTATATCCATTTTCAAGAATTTACTTAATATTTTAAATAAAATTTCTATTGCCCAAATTAAAAAAAATCTATATAATGGATTGTATGGAAAAAAATAAAGAAAAAACATTTTTTGGACAGCCTAAGGCTTTGTTTACTTTATTCCAAACAGAACTTTGGGAACGATTCTCGTATTATGGAATGCGTGCAATCTTAATTTACTATTTGTACGCATCTGTTACTTCAGCTAACGCAGGGTTAGGACTTCCTAAGCCACAAGCAATGGCTATTGTAAGTATCTATGGAGCTCTTGTATACCTTTCTGGTATTATTGGTGGATGGTTTGCAGACCGCGTCCTTGGCGCATCTCAAACAATCTTTATCGGTGGTATTCTTATTACCCTAGGGCACGTTGTTTTAGCTCTTCCGTTTGGCTTGACGTCTCTTTTCATCTCACTATTCTTGATTATCTTGGGAACAGGGATGTTGAAACCAAACATTTCAAATATGGTTGGTCACTTATATGAACCAGACGATCCTCGTCGTGACACAGGTTTCAATATCTTTGTCATCGGTATCAATATCGGTTCATTGCTTGCTCCTATCGTAGTAGGAACAGTTGGACAAAGTATCAACTATCACTTAGGTTTCTCTCTTGCCGCTATTGGTATGGTATTTGCTCTATTTGTTTATTGGTATGGACGAATGAAGCAATTCCCAGAAATTGGAAACAAACCTTCCAATCCATTAACGACAGCAGAGAAAAAAGGGTTAGCAATCAAATCAGTTATTGGTTTTGTTATCTTAGCTGTTGCTGGAACATTACTTTACCAAGCAAGCCCAGCTAAATTCGTTGATAACGTCATCAATATTCTATCAATGGCTGGTATCTTCATCCCATTTATCTACTTTATCTTGATGTTCGCATCTAAAAAAGTTTCAAGTACAGAACGTAAGCAATTGTTGGCTTACCTTCCATTGTTCTTGTCTTCTATCGTTTTCTGGTTAGTTGAAGAACAAAGTGCGACAGTTATTGCTGTCTGGGGTGAAACTCGTACAAACTTGCATCCAACAATCTTTGGTATTAACCTTTACATTGACCCTTCATGGTATCAATTGCTTAATCCATTGTTCATCGTTATCTTGACACCATTATTTGTTTGGATTTGGAACAAAATGGGTGAACGTCAACCATCAGCGGTTACAAAATTTGGATTAGGATTGTTGTTAACTGGTGTGTCATACATGATCATGGCTTTGCCAGGTATGTTGTATGGAACAAACAACCGTGTAAGCTTTATCTGGTTGGTGGTAATGTTTGCCGTTCAAATGGCTGGTGAGTTGTTAGTTTCTCCAGTAGGTCTATCTGTTTCAACTAGACTTGCACCACTTGCATTCCAATCACAAATGGTTGCACTTTGGTTCTTGGCAGACTCAACTTCACAAGCAGTGAATGCTTTGATTACACCATACTTTACTAAAGACACAGAAGTAGCATTCTTCGGTATCTTAGGACTTGTATGTCTTGGTATTGGTGCTTTGTTGCTACTTATCAAAAAACCAATTTTGAACTTAATGCGTAATAATTAATCTTTTAGGAACTCTTTCTCTTATGAGAAGAGCTTCTATGTCAACTGTAGGAGGTGGCAAATCCTAAAAAGAGTGAGGACAACATGTCCTTGCTCTTTTTGTTTTTTTATTAGTCGATATATTTCAATTTGCCACGGAAGTCTTCTAGGGTTTCATAACCTTTTTCTTCCATGATAGCTTTAAGTTCTTCTGTGATGCGGGCAAAGGCAGCAGGACCTTCTTGGTGAAGAATTGTTCCTAGTTGAACCATACTTGCACCACACAAGATGTGTTCAAATGCGTCACGACCTGATTTGACACCACCAGTTCCAATGATTTGGATAGAAGGATTTAGGCGGTTGTAAAAGGCATGGACATTAGCAAGGGCAGTTGGTTTTACATAATCACCACCGATGCCACCAAAACCATTTTTAGGTTTGATAACAACAGTTTCATCGTCAACCACCAAACCATTTCCGACTGAGTTGATGCAGTTAACGAATGTTAGTGGAAATTGATTGAAGATAGCTGCCGCACGGTCAAAGTGTGCGATGTCAAAATATGGAGGCAGTTTAACTCCAAGAGGTTTTGTAAAGTATGTGAAGATATCTTTTAAAATTCGTTCAGTTGTTTCAAAATCATAAGCGATTTGTGGCTTACCTGGGACATTTGGACAAGAAAGGTTTAGTTCTACAAGTCCTTGGTAGTCAGATTCTTGAACTGTTTTTAAGATAGTATGTGTTTCTTCTTCAGACATACCAACAAGTGACAAGAAGTGATTTTTACTATTTGGTGTGTTTTGGAGTTCAGTAACGTAGTCAAGATAATATTGGAAACCATTGTTTGGTAGTCCCATAGAATTGATTGAACCAAGAGCTGTATCAGCGTAACGCGGTTCGGGATTTCCTGGACGCGCAGCCAATGTTCCAGTTTTTGTGACGAAAGAGCCTGCAGCAGAAGCCTCAATTTCAGCTAATTCTTCTCGAGTCATACAATAAACGCCAGCAGCGTTCATCAAGCAGTTGTCAAAATCGAAAGCTCCAATTTTTGTTGCAGTTGAAACCATAAAGTCCTCCAAAAATCTATTATCACACAATAGTGAATTTTCTGATATTACAAGAAACATTTTACTATTTCAGTAACCTGAAAGCAAGTGTTTTTCCGAACAATCTTAAAAATATTATAAAAAACAGAAAGATTTTGCTTAATTTTGGATACTTTTTGTGTTTTTTCTCTTGTTAATAGACTGAAAAAATGAAAAATACCTCTCGAATTAAACAAAATTAGTTCATGCTTGCATAGTTTTTGTGAAAGTGATAAACTGATTACAGTAGAACATTTGAGTAATTGTTCAAGTGTTTTATAAAAGATATTGGAGATAATTAAGATGATTGAGACTAATGAATCACAAAAATTGCTAAAAGGTGATTTGCTAACGGATGTTTCCAGCTTTTTTAAAGCTCTTGGAAATACGACTCGTTTGCAAATTATTTCTTGTTTAAGCAAGGGAGAGTTAAAATCTAGTGAATTAGCAGAAATTTTAGAGATGACGCCATCAGCGATTTCACATCAGTTGACTATGCTAAAAAATCTCAAGATTGTTTCTGTTCGACGCGAAGGGAAAAATCAGATTTATGCCCTTGCTGATAAGCATATTAGCCAAGTTTTGGAGTCTGTTGTAGAGCATTATCAGGAGGATTAATCATGTCACATAAACATAAAAAGAAGCTCGCTCGCATCTTGCTAGCAGCGCTAGTTTTTCTTGTCGTTTTCCTTGTGGTTCGCTTGAACCATCTGGGCTTAGTAGCTCAAGCTTTTTTATATGCCATTCCATTTTTAATGGCTGGTTATGATGTTTTGAAAAAAGCCTTGGTAAAAATAAGTCAAGGGAAAGTCTTTAGTGAACATTTTTTGATGTCACTAGCGACACTTGGAGCATTTGCTCTTAGTTTTATGACTGGTGAGGCTGAATTTGCCGAAGCAGTATTTGTAATGATTTTCTACCAAGTTGGTGAATTCTTTGAGCATATTGCTGAAGGTAGCAGTGAAAAATCAATTTCAGAACTACTAGATTTGCGACCAAATCTTGTTCATTTGGAAGAAGGTGGTCGAACAGTTGATGTTGATCCGAAAACCTTACAAGAGGGTCAGGTGATTGTGATTCAACCTGGGGAGAAGGTTGCGATTGATGGTATCTTGGTTTCTGGTGAGTCTTCGGTTGATACAGCAGCTTTGACAGGAGAAAGTTTACCGCAAAGTGTTCAGGTTGGTGACCAAGTTCTCTCAGGGATGATTAACATGACTGGTGTGATTCGTGTTAAAGTTTTGCATCGTGTTGAAGATTCTACTTTGAGTAAGATTTTAGATTTGCTTGAAAATTCAACAGCTAATAAGTCAAAGAGCGAACGTTTTATGACTAAGTTTGCAGAAGTTTACACGCCAACGGTAGTTATTGCTGCTTTGATTTTAGCTTTCTTACCGCCAGTATTTTCAGGTGATTTTGTAGGGAATTTTCCAGAGTGGCTGAGCCGTGCGCTGACTTTCCTTGTTATTTCTTGTCCATGTGCTTTGGTCATTTCTATTCCGCTTAGCTTTTTTGGCGGTTTGGGAGCAAGCTCAAAAGCTGGTGTTCTCATTAAAGGCTCAAACTATCTTGAAAGTTTAGCTTCACTTGAAACGTTGCTTTTTGATAAAACAGGGACTTTGACAGAAGGTGTTTTTGAGGTAACAGCTCTTCATTCAGATGATATTAAGAAAGAGCATTTACTACACTTGGCTAGTCACGTGGAACGTTTTTCAAGTCACCCGATTGCTCAATCACTTCGTGAAGCTTATGAGAAAGAAGCAGATGATTGTTCGATTACAGATGTGACTGAAAAATCTGGTTACGGTATTAGTGCTAAGGTAAACGGTCATGATGTGGCTGTCGGAAATACTAAATTTATGGATAGCTTAGGAGCTAAATGGAAAACTTGCCATAAAGTCGGAACGATTGTTCATGTGGCTATTGATGGTGCTTATGCTGGTCATATCGTTATTTCAGATTGCATTAAATCAGATACCAAGGAAGCTCTGGAACAACTTAAAAAAGCTGGTGTGAAAAATCTTGTCATGTTAACGGGAGACCGTCACGAAGTAGCTGAAAAAATTGCTGATGACTTGTCAATGACAGATTACAAAGCGGAGCTATTGCCAGCTGATAAGGTCAGTGAACTGGAAGGCTATTTGTTGAAAAAATCTCCTCGTGCCACAGTTGGATTTGTTGGTGATGGCATTAATGATGCTCCTGTATTAGCTAGAGCTGATATTGGTATCGCCATGGGGGGGCTTGGTAGTGATGTTGCCATTGAAGCAGCAGATGTTGTTGTTATGAATGACCATTTGTCAAAAATTGCGCAGGCTATCAAGATTGCACGTCAGACAATCACTATCGCTAGAGAAAATATTATCTTTTCAATCGGTATCAAAGTTTTAGTCTTGATACTCGCTAGTCTAGGCTTAGCTAATATGTGGTTAGCTATTTTCGCTGACGTTGGTGTGACAGTACTTGCGACCTTGAATGCCATGCGAACAATGAAATTGACATAGAAAATTTTTTGAATTATAATAGCCTTAATCATATAGAAAGCTACCATTTTCGTTAGAAAGTGGGGTGGTATGACTGCTTTTGAATCTCTCTTTTTGAGAATCGATTGCTGGTCATGCCATTTTTTATTTTGAAAAAAATGAGAGTAAACGGTTGGTAAAGGCAGACTCTTTTACAGAAAATTAGCAATTATACTAGCTTTTTTAGAGCTTTTTGGGTAGAATAGTAAGAGTAAACGACTTTTGTCGTAATAATAATTGGTTAAAATGCTGAGCCAAAAATAGTTTAATGATTTGCCATTCTGGTAAGGGTTAAGATCTATTTTTCGCTGTGTATTTATAGCCTTTGGACTATTTTAAAGGAGACTTTATCTAATGGTAAAATTAGTGTTTGCACGTCACGGGCAATCTGAATGGAACAAAGCTAACCTTTTCACTGGTTGGGCTGACGTTGACCTTACAGAAGAAGGTACTAAACAAGCTACTGAAGCTGGTAAATTGATCAAAGAAGCAGGAATCGAATTCGATGTTGCTTTCACTTCGGTTCTTAAACGTGCTATCAAAACAACTAACCTTGCTCTTGAAGCTTCTGACCAACTTTGGGTTCCAGTTGAAAAATCATGGCGCTTGAACGAACGTCACTACGGTGGTTTGACTGGTCAAAACAAAGCTGAAGCTGCTGAAAAATGGGGTGACGAACAAGTTCACATCTGGCGTCGTTCATACGATGTATTGCCACCAGCTATGGCTAAAGACGATCAATACTCAGCACACACTGACCGTCGTTACGCTAACCTTGATGACAAAGTTGTTCCAGATGCAGAAAACTTGAAAGTTACTTTGGAACGTGCCCTTCCATTCTGGGAAGATAAAATCGCTCCAGCTCTTAAAGATGGTAAAAACGTCTTTGTAGGTGCTCACGGTAACTCAATCCGCGCTCTTGTAAAACACATCAAACAATTGTCAGATGACGAAATTATGGATGTAGAAATCCCTAACTTCCCACCACTTGTATTCGAATTTGATGAAAAATTGAACGTTACTGACGAATACTTCTTGGGTAAATAATCTGATAAGAGATTATAAGGCGTAAAGCCCTTGATATGAAAGCATTCTAGGCTAGTCCCTAGGGTGCTTTTTTTGAATTTGGTACCCTTTTTGTTATCAGTTCGGAGAAATTCTGTTTTCGTTCAATTTGTGGTATGATTAGTAGTAAGTATTATATTTTGTAAAGGGGGCTTTTATGAAAGCAGCAGAACGCCGTCAAAAAATTATTGATATTTTGAGTCAGACGCAAGTTCCCATTTCAGCAAGTGTTTTAGCAGGTCAACTTGGTGTGAGTCGCCAAATTATTGTAGGAGATGTGGCTTTGTTGAGAGCAGCTAATCATGATGTCATTTCTACGCCACGAGGTTATGTCTTATCTCAGGCACTTTACTCACACCAGTTTATCGGGAAAATTGCTTGTCAACACGGTCCAGAGCATACTAAAGAAGAATTGGAGAGTGTCATCTCAAAAGGTGGCATTATGGTTGATGTGGAAGTTGAACATCCAATTTATGGGATGCTGACAGCACCTCTTAATATCAAAAGTCAGGAAGATATTGATAACTTTATGGAGAAGGTTGAACATTCAAATGCTACACTCCTTTCATCTTTAACGGATGGTATTCATACACATACCTTGTCATGTCATTCAAAAGATGAATTTGAAGAAATCAAATCTGACTTGTCTGATAAGGGCTTGCTTTTGAAATCAAATTAAAACAGCTACAGGTGTCTTGACACCTGTTCTTTTTTTCTTTATAATAGGCTAGGTCAGTTAGCTACTTTCAAAAAAACGTGTGTATTGCTTGTTAGTTAATTGATTAAAGCTATCGTCATACCTGAGTGATAATTGGGGATCATTCAGGTATTATCATATATAAAAGGAGTTGTCATATGAGACGTCATCAAACTAAGTCTCTTGCTTTTACAGCTATTTTAGTTGCCTTTGGGATTTTAATTCCTATGGTTATGCCGGTTAAGGTTGTCATCGGTCCAGCTTCATTTACACTAGCTAGTCACGTGCCTGTCTTTATGGCTATGTTCATTTCACCACAAGTGGCTGTTTTAGTCGCTTTGGGAACAAGTCTTGGATTCTTGTTAGCTGGTTTTCCAATTGTCATCGTTTTGCGAGCTGTATCACATTTGTTGTTTGCAGTCGTTGGTGCTGTCATGATTAAAAAGCGCCCAACCTTGCTTGAAAAGCCAGTTTTGACATTTGGATTAGCTATTTTCTTAAATATTTTACATGGTTTAGCAGAATTCATCGTTGTTCTTGCTTTAACAGCTGGTGCACATACAGGAGCAGCTTATATTTGGTCTTTGGTAGGCTTGATTGGGTTAGGTTCTCTCGTTCATGGAACAATTGATTTTTACATTGCGTATTTCCTTTGGAAATTCTTACGTGATAAAGTTGGCGTTGATTTTTCAGTTGATGCTAAATAGAGTGAAAGGAGTGTTAAATCACTCCTTTTTTGGTGTTCTTTTTTTCTTGAAAAGTGGGGATGTAAAAAAGTGAAAAGTTTTACATTTTGTGTCACTCTCTTTTAAGTAAATTGTGATAAAATATAAAACGAAGCTTTTAATTGTGAGGAAAGAATGTCAGTTAAGAAGAGATTGAGCAAAATCAAAATTGCCAAAAAAACAACCAGTATTACAAAACGTATTTATTTGATTTTTGCAGTTATCGTCGTCTTATTTTCAATTATTATTTTAAGATTGGCACAGATGCAAATTTTAAATAAATCTTTTTACGATGATAAGTTAAATTCATCAACTACCTACAAGGTAACGTCCTCAAGTCCTCGTGGTCAAATTTTTGATGCCGCAGGCAATCTATTAGTATCAAATAATGTTAAACAGGTCGTTGCTTTCACACGTAGTAATACCATCACTGCTGAGGAAATGAAAAACTTGGCAAAAACGCTATCGACCTTGGTTGATTTTACAGAAACAAATGTTACAACACGTCAGAAAAAAGATTATTATTTAGCTGATTCAGACACTTATGCTAAGGTAGTCAAGAGTCTTCCAAATAATCAAAAATATGATAATTATGGTAATAACTTAACAGAATCAAAAGTTTACGCCAATGCTGTCAAGGCTGTAACAGATGATGAGATTAATTATTCAGAAGACGAATTGAAGTTGGTGTACATTTTCAGTCAGATGAATGCTGCCTCAACTTTCAGTACGGTTAACTTGACGACTGGTGATTTGACAGACGAGCAAATTGCTTATATCACAGCTAATCGTTCAAAATTATCAGGTATTTCAATTGCGACTGATTGGGATCGTCAAACATCAACAGGTTCTCTATCAACCCTTATTGGTACAGTTTCTTCAAAACAATCAGGTTTGCCAGCTGAAGAGGCAGAAGAATATCTAGCTAAAGGTTATTCGATGAATGACCGTGTCGGAACATCTTATCTTGAAAAAGCTTATGAAGATGATTTGCAAGGAACACACACAGTTCGTGAAATCACTACCGATAAGAATGGTAACGTTGTGGCAGATGATGTTACTAGCGAAGGTAAAGCTGGTAAGAATTTGAAGTTGACTGTTAACTCTGATTTTCAATCAGGTGTTGAAAATATTTTGAATCAGTATTACGGAGCTTCAATTGCTGCTGGTTTTGCTACTTATTCTGAAGGGGCTTATGCGGTGGCTTTGAATCCTAAGACAGGTGCTATTTTAGCCATGGCAGGTTTGTCACATGAAACTGGTTCGTCAACAACAACTCTAGACGCTCTTGGAACAATTAATGACCTCTTTGTTCCAGGGTCAGTTGTCAAAGCTGCAACTATCAGTTCAGGTTGGGAAAATAATGCGATTTCTGGTAACCAAGTCATTGCCGACCAGTCAATCAATCTTGCTGGCTCTCCAGCCATTAAGTCGTGGTTCACAGGTAGTGGGGCAACGAATATCACAGCTGTTCAAGCCCTTGAGTACTCTTCAAATACTTACATGGTTCAAGTAGCACTTAAAATGATGGGGCAAGAATATTATTCTGGAATGGCACTTGCCACAACTGGAACAAAAGAAGCTATGGAAGAACTTCGTGCTACCTATGCCGAATATGGTTTAGGAACAAGCACTGGAATGGATTTGCCAGAAACAACGACTGGTTACCTCTCAGAAGATTACAGCCCTGGTAATGTCTTAACAGAAGCCTTCGGTCAGTACGATTCTTACACACCAATGCAACTTGCTCAGTACGCTGCAACAGTCGCAAATGGTGGTAACCGTGTTGCGCCACACATTGTCGATAGTGTTTATGATAATGATGGCACAACAGGACTTGGCAACTTGTCTAAAACGATTGATACTAATGTTTTAAACAAAGTTAATATTTCAAGCGATGAAATGGCTCTTCTTCAACAAGGTTTCTATCAAGTGGTAAATAGTACAAGTGGTTATGCTACTGGTACTCACATGCGTGGAAATGTCACTATCGCTGGTAAAACAGGTACTGCTGAAACTTATGCTATTGACGCCAATGGTAATGCAGTGACAACAGTTAACTTGAGTGTTCTTGCTTACGATTACTCAAAAAATGATGATTCTAAAATTGCGGTTGCGGTTATCATCCCTCACTTGACAAGTGATGATAATCACCCTAACCAATTAATTGCGCGTGACATTATTAACTTGTACATGTCAACATACGCTAATAAATAAAAAAGAAGTTCGAGTCGGCGAAGGTCGGCTCGTGACTTTATCAGAAGAAAGGAGAAAAAATGCTTTATCCAACACCGATTGCAAAGCTAATTGATAGTTTTACAAAGTTACCAGGAATTGGGATTAAAACGGCGACGCGTTTGGCCTTTTACACGATTGGTATGTCTGATGAAGACGTGAATGAATTTGCTAAAAACTTGTTGGCTGCAAAACGAGAATTAACTTATTGTTCAGTGTGCGGGAATTTGACTGATGAAGATCCTTGCCAAATTTGTAATGATCAGACACGTGATCGTTCAGTGATTTTGGTGGTTGAGGATTCAAAAGATGTCTCAGCTATGGAAAAAATCCAAGAATATCACGGACTTTATCATGTCTTACACGGGCTTATTTCACCGATGAATGGTGTCGGTCCTGATGATATTAATTTGAAGTCATTGATTACACGTTTGATGGATAGTGAGGTTAGTGAGGTTATTATTGCAACCAACGCCACCGCAGATGGTGAAGCAACATCTATGTATATCTCACGTGTCCTAAAACCTGCAGGAATCAAAGTAACACGCTTGGCGCGTGGATTAGCGGTAGGTTCAGATATCGAATATGCCGATGAAGTTACCCTACTTCGTGCCATCGAAAACCGAACAGAATTGTAGATAAGAAAGCAACTTTTATTTTGAAGTTGCTTTTTTGCTTGTATATTTTTTTTAAACATAGTAAACTTTTGTTAAGTTACTTAACAAAAGAGATGAGGAAAATTTTGGAAAATATTAATAAACATCTGTCTGCTTTTATTAAAAGTTATAACCGTTTAGAAAAAAGACAGCACAAAATGGAAAAGTATCCAGAACTATCTATAACTGAGGTTCATTTTTTGGTATTTATTGCTAAAGAAAAGCCAAAATATCTATCCGAGATAGCTAGAAAAAAGAAAATTTCTAGAAGTGCAGTTACTCAGATGGTTAATAAACTAAGTGAAAAAGGTTTTTTAATGAAAGAAACGAAAAATAAAACTTCCAATACTCATTCACTATATTTAACGAATACTGGGTGTGACGTCGTCCAACAACATGATTTGCAACAAAGCTACTTAGAAAAAGAAATTTATAGTATTTTAGCTTCCTATTCAGCAGAATTTTTAAATGAGGTTTTAGAATTGATGAAAACTATTGAAAATGTATGGGAAAGTACAAATAATCATGATTACTGGAAGGGAGATGAGGAAGTTAGTGAAGAAAACGATCAAAATAAATTTGAAGAGTGAAAGTCTATTAGCTGATGATAAATTCGATATTATGATTAATCAATTAAAACCAAATCAGATTATTGATGTTCATATGACCTTACTGGATTATTATAATATTAATGCGCCGATGAGAATAGGTTCTGAAACACCTTGGTATGCTTGGGCAAAATATCAAGCTGACGATAATGGGGTAGTTTCTGTTAATAATTGTATATCTCTAGAAGGAAATTATATAGGTAAAATTGATATGGGATTATTTTTTTCTTGTAGACCTTTAAAATCAAAGAAAAATCATTTGTTGGAAGACGTTAGGGATATTCCTGTTTATGACAGTTTTTATGTAAAAATTGAAATTTTTTCTAAAAGTAAAAAAATAGCTGAAAAAATCTTCAAACGCTATTATCAGTTACCAGAGATTTCGCATGAAACGATTATTTCTTCAAAATATCAAGCAAGATTATTTTATCCTAGCAATGCTCAAAATTTACCAGCAATCATTGTATTTAGTGGTAGTGATGGTCGAATAGAAAAAGCACAAAATATAGCTCAGTTGTTGGCAAGTAGAGGTTTTGTAACTTTAGCGGTTGCTTATTTTGGTCTTAGGGGAATAAGCAGGTATTTGGATCGAATACCTTTGGAAATTGTAAAGGAAAATTTAGATTATTTAGCCAATTTAGACATTGTAGATGAAAATAGAATTGGTTTATATGGTCGTTCTAAAGGTGCGGAGTTATCTTTGGTTGCAGCAAGTCTTTTTTCACAATTTAGGTGCCTTGTTGTCAATTCCCCCTCTTGTGCCATATTAGAAGGTTTAAAAGGCAGGATAAATTCTAAACACTCTTCTTGGACATATCAGAATAAAGAACTACCTTATACAAAATTTAGTATCAGAGAATTTTTTAAAGAAAAATTTTTAGGACAAAAGTTTAGCGATTATGAACTCAGTAGCTTGATTAAGGCGAAAGAGATAGGAGCTAATGTATTAATGATAGGTGAGAAATCTGATGAAATTTGGAATACAGAGTTTTCAATAAAGCTATTAGAGAAGCAGTTGCAGAAGAGAAAAAATGGATTGGTAAAGTCTATTTTATTGAACAATGGAGGTCATATGCTAACAATTGCTTATCAACCTAATCAGCGATACACTAATATTTTAAAAGAGAATTTGTTATCAGATTCTGTTATTTCTTGGAAAGCAACAATAGATTTTTTTAAGAATTATTTGTAAAAGTATCTTATTTGCACCCCCTCACCCTTTGTCATCTTTTCTTCCATCTAATGCCCAATCTTGTTTGAAAGGCGGCATCTTTTGTGGTATGATAATTAGGAAATTGTAATAGAAAAGGAATTGAACTTGAACTGAGATTTTGCTTATTTTGTGAGGTTTCTTGGTTCGATGAAAAATGTTATTAAGTGTATTAAAACTTAGTACCTTTTTTCTGTTCAGGTAATTAAAGTTTATGGCAAAAGAAACGCTTGTTTTACTTTATGGTGGACGTTCTGCGGAACGTGAAGTATCTGTTTTATCAGCTGAAAGCGTCATGCGTGCGATTAATTATGATAAATTCTTTGTGAAAACTTACTTCATCACAAAATCTGGTGATTTTATTAAAACACAAGAATTCTTTAGCAAACCTGCTGATGATGAAAAATTGATGACTAACGACACAGTTGTTGAAAGTCAAAAAATTAAACCAAGTGATATTTATGAACCTGGCGCAGTAGTATTCCCAGTTCTTCACGGACCAATGGGTGAAGATGGTTCTGTCCAAGGTTTCCTTGAAGTTCTTAAAATGCCTTATGTTGGAACTAACATTTTGTCATCAAGTGTTGCAATGGACAAAATTTCAACAAAACATGTCCTTGAATCTGCAGGAGTTCCACTTGTTCCTTACGTGACTTATGTTGAAGGTTCTAATCTTGATGAAGCAGTAGCAGAAGTTAATGAAAAATTGACTTATCCAGTCTTTGTTAAACCAGCTAACATGGGTTCTTCAGTAGGTATTTCAAAAGCTGAAGACGAAGCAGCTCTTCGCACTGCTATTGATTTTGCTCTTAAATATGATAGCCGTATTCTTATCGAAACTGGTGTTAACGCTCGAGAAATCGAAGTTGGTATTTTGGGAAATGCTGACGTGAAGACAACACTTCCTGGTGAAGTTGTTAAAGACGTTGCTTTCTACGATTACGATGCTAAATACATCGATAACAAAATTACCATGGATATTCCAGCTCATATTGATAGCGACATTATGGAAGAAATGCGTGGCTATGCAACAACAGCTTTCCGTGCTATCGGCGGCTGTGGTTTGTCACGTTGTGATTTCTTCTTGACAGAAGACGGTCATGTTTACCTTAACGAATTGAACACAATGCCTGGTTTCACACAATGGTCAATGTATCCACTTCTTTGGGAAAACATGGGACTTGCTTACTCAGATTTGATTGAAAAATTGGTTGAGCTGGCTAAAGAGATGTTTGAAAAACGCGAAAGCCATTTGATTTAAAAATGAAAAGCACCGTTAGGTGCTTTTTTGCTGCAAAAAAATACCTCAGAGATGGGATAACTCTCTGAGGTTTTTGATTTATAAATTAGCAAGCTTGCGTAGTTCAGGGGTGCGCTGCAACCTTGGAACAACAAGCATGATGACGATAATACGAATTGGAATTTCAAAGATTTTTAACCAGCGACCTGCTAGATATTGTGCCCAAAATGGAACGTGAAAATAAATCTGAACAAGCAGTGGTGTGAAGATAAAAGTACTAATCAGCATGGTAACAAGTACTGCCAGAGTGACGTGAAGCCAATCTTTTTTATTTGACCATTTGAGCTCTTTTCCATAGAAGAAAAGTCCATAAAAAAATCCTTGAACAGCTTCCATCAAAGTCCACCAGATAATAAAGTTTCCTTGACCGCTTAAGAGATTATCAACGACATCAAGGATGGCAAAACTAATAAATCCCCAAATAGGACCAGCAACCATTCCGATAATAGCATTGACAATGAAAGTAAAGCTTATGACCAATTGTTCTGGAATAACTGGAATAGAAAACTTTCCAACAATGAATGCCAGTGCAATTAGCATAGCTAGGGTCACGAGTCGCTTTGATGTGAGTTTTGGTGTTTGAAAAATGTTTTTCATTTTTTGCTCCTTTTTACATTTGAAAACTGGAGCTGTTAAAAAATAACAGCGGATGCAACGATTCACCGCGCAAATTGCTTCGTTGTGTGACGACATCCCATTCACACACACTTAACGCGAATCATCTACTCTGTGTAAGGTTTTATCTCCTTACAGGTTTATTGTATCACAAAAAAGATTCTTTTGAATATGACTTGGAAAATAAATGAAAATGATTACGTAAAAAGATTAAAAATTCTGAAAATAGTCGTATAATGAAGCTGTAAAAATCAAAGGCTTTACTTAGAAAATGCTTTTTAGTTAAGGAGAAAATGATGGAAAAACTAACTGATTTTTCAAGACAACTTAGTAAATGGTTCACCTTAGTTGTCATTATTTGGGCTTTCTTTAATTATTTCTTACCTCAGACCAGTATCTGGGTTATCCCTAATACATCGTATCTATTGGGAGTTATTCTTTTTGGAATGGGACTGACACTGAAGACTGAAGATTTTATTCGTATTTCTAAACGTCCAATTCCTGTTGTTTTAGGTACAGTGGCACATTATATTATTATGCCGAGTCTAGCTTGGCTCTTATGTCATATGTTTCATTTAACAGGAGCAACGGCAGCGGGTGTTATTTTAGTTGGGTCTTGTCCTAGTGGAACATCTTCTAGTGTAATGGCTTTTTTATCAGGGGGAGATGTTGCTTTGGATGTTTCTATTGAAATTCTTTCAACACTTCTAGCACCGATTATGCTTCCTTTATTGTTATCGATTTTAGCAGGGCAATTTATTGCTGTACCAGCAGTTAGCCTTTTTCTTTCAACTTTAAGAATTGTTGTTGTGCCAATCATTTTAGGGGTGTTAGTTCATACGCTTTTAGGTAAAAAAATTAATACCATTATTCAGTTGATGCCTCTAATCTCGCAAGTAGCGATTCTTTTGATTATTGGAGCTGTTGTTTCTGCTAACCATGCTAATATTTTTACGACTGCAACAGCGCTAGTTATTCCGGTTGTTATGCTACATAATTTATGTGGTTATGGTCTTGGTTTTGCCTTTTCAAAACTTCTTCATTTGAAAGAGCCACAACAAAAAGCTATTACATTTGAGGTGGGAATGCAGGACTCAAGTTTAGGTGCAACTTTAGCAATGAAGTATTTTGTTCCGCAAGCAGCTATTCCTTCAACAATTTTTTCAATTTGGCATAATATTTCTGGTTCAATTTTATCTTCATGGTGGAAGAATCATTCTAAGGTCCATAAGGAAAATGCTTGAGAGCACTTTATTTTGTGATATAATAAGAGGAGCCAAAAGGCTCTTTTTATAATGGAGATAATAAAAAATGAAACTTAATTTACATGAAGTCGCCAAAGTTGTTGGCGCAAAGAACACTATTTCGGATTTTGATGACGTTCCTCTGAGACAAATTGAATTTGACAGTCGCAAGATTGAAAAAGGCGATTTGTTCTTACCCCTAAAGGGTGCGCGTGATGGACATGACTTTATTGAAACAGCTTTTGAAAATGGTGCTGTTGCAACTTTTTCAGAGCGCGAAGTAGAAGGTCATCCTTATATTTTAGTTGACGATTGTTTAGAAGCTTTCCAAGCTCTAGCAAGTTATTATCTTGAAAAACAACGCGTTGATGTGATTGCAGTAACAGGGTCAAATGGTAAAACAACGACCAAAGACATGATTGCTGCGGTACTTTCAACAGAATATAAAACATACAAAACACAAGGTAACTACAATAATGAAATTGGCTTACCTTATACAGCGCTTCATATGCCTGATGACACAGAAAAAATTGTCCTTGAAATGGGACAAGATCACATGGGTGATATTCATCTCTTGTCTGAACTGGCTAAGCCACACATCGGTGTTGTGACTTTGATTGGTGAGGCTCACTTGGAATTCTTTGGTAGCCGTGAGAAAATTGCCAAAGGTAAACTTCAAATCGTTGACGGTATGGACTCAGATGGTATTTTGATTGCACCAGCTGACTCAATCGTTGATCCTTACTTACCAGAAAGTCAAATGGTTATCCGTTTCGGTGATGGTGCTGAGATTTTTGTCAAAGATTTGCAAGAAAGCAAAGACTCACTTACTTTTACGACAAATGTGATTGACCGTCCGATTACACTTCCTGTTCCAGGAAAATACAATGCGACAAATGCTATGGTGGCAGCTTATGTTGGTAAGTTATTGGCGATTTCAGATGATGACATTGTTGAAGCCTTAGAAAACATTGAATTGACACGTAACCGTACAGAATGGAAAAAAGCAGCTAATGGTGCAGATATTCTGTCAGATGTCTACAATGCTAACCCAACAGCAATGCGTTTGATTTTAGAAACATTCTCTAAAATTCCTGCTAATGAAGGCGGTAAAAAAATCGCTGTGCTTGCTGATATGAAAGAATTAGGTGAGCAATCTGTTGAACTTCACAAGCGTATGATTATGAGCTTGTCACCGGAAACACTAGATACACTCATTTTCTACGGTGAAGACATTGCTGAACTGGCACAACTTGCTAGTCAAATGTTCCCACTAGGTAAAGTCTATTACTTTAAGAAAACAGCTGATGAAGATCAATTTGATGACATGCTAAAAACAGTTCAAACAGTTTTACAACCAGCTGACCAAATCTTACTGAAAGGTAGTAATTCAATGCATCTCGCTAAAGTTGTAGAAGCATTGGAAAACTAGTGAGGTGGAGATGGTAGAGAAAAGTGTTAGGGAGGGAAATAAAGACTCGGTTATTATCTACCGAGCGTTGTATTTCCTTGAATGTTGTATTTTATTTTTAGCGTGGTTTTTAAAACGTTATCCATTTCCACAACAGGTCTTCTTGTTTATGTCTAGCCTGTCAATTATTGGTGGATTTGCTATTTATTTATGGAACTTCCGTCGAACGGGCTTTTCACTTGATAAAATTTTAGCTGGGGTTTTCGCGCTTGCTTTTATGATTCTATTGCCAGCATCAAGTTACCTTGATACGGCAATTGATGATTTAAGTATGATTGTTTTCTTCTTACTATCAGTAAGTGTTGATAAAGATGATGATAATTTAATCACCGCACTTTTTTATTTCAAGCTAGTCGTGGCTATTATGGTTTTATTGGCTTACAATGGCCATCTTATTCACGATGTCTCTGGAATAAGACCACATACAGATATTGTAAGACATTCTTATGGCTTTATGCATCCAAATTCTCTTGGAATGTTCTTCATTACTCTAATTTATGATTTTTCACTGCTTAGAAAACCTTATCGCTTTGTCAGTGGTCTAATCATGTTACTAGCTGCTTTGCTTATTTTTTCGGTGACGGATTCAAGAACATCATTTTTCATTGCACTTGGTATTATCTTGTGTTATTTCTTGAAACCAATGTTATCGAAAATTAAAGTTTCAGGATATGTTATCATGCCATTTGTTATAGGAATGTTTGCACTTGGCCTTGCTTTACCGAGATATTTTACACCAGATAATCCTATCTTTGTCACATTGAACCATCTATTTACTGGAAGAACTGGCATCGGTCATGCGTATCTAGAGCAATTTGGTCTCAATTGGATGCCAAGAAATATTCCAACATTTACAGAGATTAACGGTGTTCCAATGTATGATGATAGTTTCTATGTTGATGCACTTTTGCGTCAGGGAATCATTCTTTTTTGCATGTATCCAATCTTTTTGTTGGTTCAGTTAAAAGGGAAAAAATTCACACTTTTCCATAGTTTACTTTTCTTGTTGACATTCTTTATTGGTACTATGGAACATTATGGAGCAAGTGTTGAAATCTGCACTATCTTATTGCTGAATTATTTTGCGGTTTCTGGTGATAAGCTAGAGGAGAAATATTGAAATAGCGTTTAATTTTCGTTATAATAATAGAGTTATGGGAGTCCATGGCTCTATTTTTGTATTGCAGTGAAAAAGGAGTGGACCAATGTAGCCACTATAATCGTTAATGAGTGATACGTTTTTAAAGAGATAATTAAGATTAATAAGGAAATAAAATGACAATTCAAGATGACATTAAAAAACGTCGTACATTTGCCATCATCAGTCACCCGGATGCTGGTAAAACGACAATTACAGAGCAATTACTTTATTTTGGTGGAGAAATCCGTGAAGCAGGTACCGTAAAAGGTAAAAAAACTGGTAACTTTGCTAAATCTGACTGGATGGATATCGAAAAACAACGTGGTATCTCTGTTACATCATCAGTGATGCAATTTGACTACGCTGGTAAACGCGTGAATATCCTTGATACGCCAGGGCACGAGGACTTCTCTGAAGATACTTATCGTACTCTTATGGCCGTGGATGCTGCGGTTATGGTTGTCGATTCAGCCAAAGGTATCGAAGCACAGACTAAAAAATTATTTGAAGTTGTAAAACACCGTAACATTCCAGTTTTCACTTTTATTAACAAACTTGACCGTGATGGTCGTGAACCACTTGACCTTTTGGAAGAATTGGAAGAAGTACTTGGTATTGCAAGTTATCCAATGAACTGGCCAATCGGTATGGGAAAATCATTCGAAGGGCTTTACGACTTGTACAACAAACGTTTGGAACTTTATAAAGGTGATGAACGTTTTGCGGACTTGGAAGAAGGGGATAAACTTTTTGCTAACAACCCATTCTATCAACAAGTTTTGGAAGATGTTGAGTTACTAGAAGAAGCAGGAAATGAATTCTCAGAAGAAGCTATCTTATCTGGTGATTTGACACCAGTATTCTTCGGTTCTGCCCTTACAAACTTCGGTGTGCAAACTTTCCTAGATACTTTCTTGAAATTTGCTCCAGAACCACATGGTCACAAAACAACTGAAGGTAATGAAATCGATCCTTACGATAAAGATTTCTCAGGATTTGTCTTCAAAATCCAAGCTAATATGGACCCACGTCACCGTGACCGTATTGCCTTTGTTCGTATCGTATCAGGTGAATTTGAACGTGGAATGAGCGTTAACCTAGCACGTACGAAAAAATCAGTGAAATTATCAAACGTGACTCAATTTATGGCTGAATCACGTGAAAATGTTGAAAATGCCGTTGCTGGTGATATTATCGGGGTTTACGATACAGGAACTTACCAAGTTGGTGATACCTTGACTGTTGGTAAAAACAAATTTGAATTTGAACCACTACCAACCTTCACACCAGAATTGTTCATGAAAGTTGCTGCTAAAAACGTCATGAAACAAAAATCATTCCATAAAGGGATTGAACAATTGGTACAAGAAGGGGCTATCCAATTGTACAAAAACTACCAAACAGGCGAATACATGCTTGGTGCGGTAGGTCAATTGCAGTTTGAAGTTTTCAAACACCGTATGGAAAATGAATACAACGCTGAAGTTGTCATGACGCCAATGGGTAAAAAGACTGTTCGTTGGATTAAACCAGAAGATCTTGATGAACGCATGTCTTCAAGCCGAAATATTTTGGCTAAAGACCGCTTCGACCAACCCGTTTTCCTTTTCGAAAACGACTTTGCACTTCGTTGGTTTGCGGATAAATACCCAGATGTTGATTTGGAAGAAAAAATGTAATAATAAAAAGTCTGAGCATTGCTCAGGCTTTTTTGGTTATTAGCATAAAAAAACAGCTCTGACGAATCAGAGCTGTTTCCTTGAGATTATGAAAAAGAAAAGTTTTAGGATGTTTACATTTTATCTGTTATACCTTAAAGAAAACTTAAAAATCGTCAAAAAAAGCGCCAATAACTTTTTTACAGAATATTTAAATAATTGACACTATGAAAACGTGTTAATCATATTAAATGAAACTGTTTCCTATCTTTTTGACCTAGAATGTGTTACACTAGTTAAGTTGTTAAACAACGAAACTAAAGTTTAATAAGGCAGCTTCGCACTGCCTTTTAGAAAAGAGAAAAATTTGAAATTTACAGAACTTAACTTATCGGAAGCAATCCTTGCTGCTGTTGAAAAAGCAGGCTTTGTTGAGCCATCTCCAATCCAAGAATTGACAATTCCTTTGGCATTGGAAGGTAAGGATGTTATCGGACAAGCGCAAACTGGTACAGGGAAAACAGCTGCCTTTGGTCTACCAACATTGGATAAAATTGATACAAGTCGTAATCTTGTCCAAGCCTTGGTTATTGCTCCAACACGTGAATTAGCGGTTCAAGGTCAAGAAGAATTGTTCCGTTTTGGTCGTGAAAAAGGTGTTAAAGTCCGTTCAGTTTACGGCGGTTCAAGCATTGAAAAACAAATTAAAGCTCTTCGTTCAGGTGCTCACATTGTTGTCGGAACACCAGGCCGTTTGCTTGATTTGATTAAACGTAAAGCATTAAAACTTGAACACGTAGAAACATTGATTCTTGATGAAGCAGATGAAATGCTTAACATGGGATTCTTGGAAGATATTGAAGCTATTATCAGCCGTGTGCCTGAGACACGTCAAACACTTCTTTTCTCAGCTACAATGCCTGAAGCAATCAAACGTATCGGGGTTAAATTCATGCAAAATCCTGAACACGTTAAAGTAGCTGCTAAAGAATTGACAACTGATCTTGTCGATCAATACTACATTCGTGTTAAAGAACAAGATAAATTTGATACAATGACTCGTCTGATGGACGTTGACCAACCAGAATTGTCAATCGTCTTTGGACGTACAAAACGTCGTGTTGATGAATTGACACGTGGTTTGAAATTGCGTGGTTACCGTGCAGAAGGTATTCACGGTGACCTTGACCAAGGCAAACGTCTTCGTGTCCTACGTGATTTCAAAAATGATAACATCGATATCTTGGTTGCAACAGACGTAGCTGCTCGTGGTCTTGATATTTCAGGTGTGACACACGTTTATAACTATGATATTCCTCAAGATCCAGAAAGCTATGTACACCGTATCGGACGTACTGGACGTGCTGGTAAACATGGTCAATCTATTACTTTTGTTGCCCCAAATGAAATGGGTTACTTGTCAATTATTGAAAAATTGACGAAAAAACGTATGAAAGGTTTGAAACCAGCAACTGCTGATGAAGCCTTCAAAGCTAAGAAAAAAGTTGCCCTTAAGAAAATTGAACGTGACTTTGCTGACGAAAAAATCCGTAACAGCTTTGATAAATTCAAAGGAGATGCGGTTAAATTGGCTGCTGAATTCACACCAGAAGAATTAGCACTTTACATCTTGAGCTTAACCGTTAAAGATCCTGAAACTCTTCCTAAAGTTGAAATTGCGCGTGAAAAACCATTACCATTCAAACCATCAGGTGGTGGCTTTAACAATCGTAAAGGTGGACGTGGAAATAATGGCCGTGGACGTGATAACCGCCGCGGCGGACGTGACCGCAAACGTGATGACCGTGATAACGGCTACCGCGATTTCAAACGCACATCATCTAAGAACAAACGTGATTTCCAAAACAAAGATAACAAACGCCCACACCGCACATCAAGCGAGAAGAAAAATGGATTTGTTATCCGTAACAAAGGGGAAAGATAATAGTAAAACGCACTCTGCTTGAGCAGGGTGCGTTTTTGGTTATGCTTTGTGTTCGTTAATATAATCGAGTTTTTGTTGTCGTGTTTTTTGTTTAAAATAGCTTTCTGCGGACATGGCGGCTTCTTTGCTATCAAAGCTTTCTTGGTAAATGAGTTTGACAGGTAAGCGGCTTTTTGTGTATTTAGCGCCTTTACCTGCATTATGAGTTTTGATGCGGCGTTCTACATCAGTAGTGTAGCCAGTGTAGAATGTACCGTCTGCGCACTCTACCACGTACATATAAGCTTTTTTAGTCTTTCTTTCCGTTTTTTCCATAATAGATTTCAAAAATATCGTCGGTATACTCGCCGTTTTCTTTGTGAACAAAGAGTGGTGGAAGGATTTTTAGACCATCGGTTGAACCATCTTTGATAGCTTCAATCAAAAGCATATTAGCATCTTTTCCCATTTTTGGGTAAACGAATTGGATGCGTTTTGGTGCTAGATTGTACTGTCTCATGGTATCGATGATGTCTAGAAAACGATCTGGCCTGTGCACCATAGCAAGTCTTCCATTTGATTTTAGAGCGTGTCTTGCAATGTCACAAATTTCTTCAAGGTTTGTTGTGATTTCGTGTCTAGCTAGAAGATAGTGTTCAGATACATTTTTCTTAGAAGTCTCTGACACCTTGAAATATGGTGGGTTGCAGAGAATTAAGTCAACGCCAGTTCGCGGTACGTGAGTTAGAAGATTTTTCAAATCATCATTAATCATTTGAACTTGGTCTTCTAGGTGGTTCAAGTGGATTGAACGCTCTGCCATATCAGCTAAGCGCTCCTGAATTTCAACTTCGATAATTGGCGCTTTAGTGCGGGTGCTTGCAAAAAGTCCAACGGCACCATTTCCAGAACAGAGGTCAACAATCAAACCACGTGAAGGGATTTTTGGAAAACGTGACAAGAGGACACTGTCGATAGAATAGCTGAAAACCTCTCTATTTTGAATAATTTTTACATCTGTCGAAAAGAGCTGATCAATACGCTCACCTTCTTTTAAAATTGATTTAGTCATGACATTTATTATAGCAGATTTTGCGTGTTCTCACTAGCGAGGTCGTTAATTTTTACTTTCTAAAACCGCTTAAGCATGGTACAATGTAAGGTAATGAGAAAAAAAGGAGTAAATCTGTGTTTTATACTTATTTACGCGGGCTAGTGGTTTTCCTTCTTTGGATTATCAATGGTAATGCCCATTATCACAATGAAGACAAAATTTTGAGCAAAGATGAAAACTATATTTTGGTTGCACCACACCGTACATGGTGGGACCCTGTTTATATGGCTTTCGCTGCTCGTCCAAAACAATTCATTTTCATGGCTAAAAAGGAATTGTTCACAAATCGTATTTTTGGTTGGTGGATTCGCATGTGTGGTGCCTTCCCAATTGACCGTGAAAATCCTGGTCAAAAAGCTATCAAATATCCAATTAATATGTTGAAAAAAAGCAATCGTTCACTTGTCATGTTTCCAAGTGGAAGTCGTCACTCAACAGATGTTAAAGGTGGGGTAGCCGTCATTGCTAAAATGGCAAAAGTTAAAATCATGCCAGTTGTTTACGCAGGACCAATGCAATTAAAAGGTCTTTTGACTGGTGAACGTGTTGACATGAACTTTGGTAACCCAATTGATATTTCTGATATCAAGCGTATGAACGATGAAGGTATCGAAGAAGTGGCTAACCGTATTCAAACTGAATTTGACCGTTTGGATGCTGAAAATGCAACTTACCACATCAATAAAAAACCAAATCCATTGACATACATTTATCGTGTTCCACTTGGTTTGGTAGCTATTGTCGTTGTTCTTTTGACATTACTCTTTAGCTACATTGCAAGCTTTGTCTGGGATCCTGATAAACACCGTAAAATGAAATAAATAAGAAAAAGCTCGGATTTTCCGAGTTTTTTTTCGAATAATTAAGTAAGGGCTCCGAGGAGCCTTTTTCTAATGCTAAAAAGGTGAGGTAATAGGATGATTGAAGAGATGAAAGAAAGACTTTTGGAACATAAGACGGTAGCGGCGGTTTTAGGAACGGTGCTTGTTATGCTTGTGGCATTCTTTGTTTGGTCTAGTATGACTAGACCACAAGCGCAGCTACAAAGTGATTTACCTGCGCTTTCTAGTAGTATCTCAGCAAGTTCAAGTCTTGAACCATCAAAGACAAAGACTATGACATCACATTCTCAAGATGATTCTGGCAAGATTTTTGTTGATATCAAGGGTGCCGTTAAAAATGAAGGTGTTTATGAATTGTCAAATGGTAGCCGTGTCACGGATTTGGTCAAAAAAGCCGGCGGATTTACAGATGATGCTGACAAGAAGTCAGTCAATTTAGCCGAAAAATTAGCTGACGAAGCGGTTGTCTATGTGGCAAAAATTGGTGAAGAAGTCACACCAGCAAGTACACCATCTCAAGCTAAAACAACGACAGCTAGCGGGGTACAAGGTGACGATTCAGCGCAAATCAATCTTAACACCGCAACTATGGAAGAACTCCAAACTATTTCTGGGATTGGGGCTAAACGTGCGCAAGATATCATTGATTATCGTGATGCTAATGGTGGGTTCTCATCCGTTGATGACTTGAAAAATGTTTCTGGCATTGGTGAGAAGACTTTGGAAAAATTAAAAGCAGAGGTGACTGTTGATTAAGCATTTTCCCATTAAGCCAATTCAATTGGCTTTTTTGCTCATTTTACTTTATTATTTTTGTTTTGAAAAAGTTCTGTTATGCCTATTTTTACTCTTGTTAGCCTTGCTATTTTTATGGCGATATTACGGGTGGAAAGTTTGGTGCCAGATTTCACTGTGCTTGGCTTTCTTTGCGATATTTTTCCTGACTAAGGCTAATCAGACAGAACAGGCTTATCAAGCGGCACCAGCTCAGCTATCAAAAATCCAGATAATTCCAGATACGATTTCGGTTAATGGTGACTTGTTATCCTTTCGAGGTAAGGAAGCTGGGCAGACTTACCAAGTTTTTTATACCTTGAAGTCAGAAAAAGAGCAGGAATTTTTTAAAAATCTTAATCAAACAGTGCTTTTATCAGGGCAGATGGACTTAGAAGAGGCGACGCCACAGCGAAATTTTGGTGGATTTGATTACCGTACTTATCTTAAACATGAAGGGATTTATCGGATTGCTAATCTTTCTTCGATTACTGAGATGAGGCAGCAGAGCTCTTTAAGTTTTTTTGAGCGGCTACATGAACTGAGGAGAAAGGCGATTGTCAGTATTCAAAGGAATTTTCCTGCTCCCATGCGACATTACATGACCGGCCTTTTGTTTGGATATTTGGATAAGTCTTTTGATGAGATGAGTGATGTTTACACTAGCTTAGGGATTATTCATCTTTTTGCTCTGTCTGGCATGCAAGTTGGCTTTTTTGTCGGACTTTTTCGTTTTATCTTTTTGCGATGTGGGCTAAGGCGTGATTTGGTGGGCATACTTCAGATTCCTTTTTCTTTGGTGTATGCTGGCTTGACAGGATTTTCTGTCTCGGTGATTCGAAGTTTGATTCAGTCTGCTTTTGCAAATCTTGGCATTAAAAAATTAGATAATCTTGCCTTTACTTTAATGACCCTTTTTATTTTGATGCCAAATTTCCTGCTGACGACGGGAGGAATTCTTTCGTTTACCTACGCTTTTATCCTAAGTTTTATTGATTTTGATGAGCTTAGTCATTATCGAAAAATCCTTACAGAATGTTTGGCGATTTCACTGGGAAGTTTACCGGTTTTGATATATTTCTTCTCAGTATTTCAACCCTTGTCGCTTCTTTTAACAGCCATTTTTTCACTGGCTTTTGATGTGCTTATCTTGCCTGTTTTGACCTTTGTTTTTCTTTTATCACCTCTGGTTAAAATTACCGCGTTAAATCCATTTTTTGTTTTTCTAGAAACTATCATCAAATTTAGCAAGTCGCTGGTTGGCACACCACTTGTTTTTGGCAGACCAAGTCTAGGAATTTTATTGCTATTACTTTTAATAATAGGACTTCTCTATGACTGTTATCGACACAAAAAAGTGGCCATTTTCCTTTTTAGCATAATGGCTTTGCTATTTTTCCAAATCAAGCATCCGCTGGAAAACGAAGTGACGGTGGTTGACATTGGGCAGGGAGATAGTATTTTTGTGCGTGATGTTAAAGGGCATACGCTGTTAATTGATGTCGGAGGAAAAGTGAGTTTTAGTGAGAAAAAATCGTGGCAAAAGCGCTTAGCTGATAGCAATGCTGAGCGGACACTGATTCCTTACCTGAAAAGTCGAGGAATTGGTAAAATTGACCAGTTGGTTTTGACGCACACGGATACCGACCATATGGGTGATATGCTGGAAGTCGCAAAAGAGCTGAAAATTGGTCAAGTCCTGGTGAGTCCAGGAAGTCTCACAAAGCCAGATTTTGTGGTTAAACTTCGACAAATGAAGACGCCAGTTCGCGCAGTTTCTGGAGGAGATACCTTGCCAATTATGGGAAGTCACTTGCAGGTCCTCTATCCAAATGCTGTTGGTGACGGTGGAAATAATGATTCTGTGGTGCTTTATGGCAATCTTCTGGGCAAGAATTTTTTGTTTACAGGAGATTTGGAAGAAGAGGGCGAGCAACAGATGATAGCAACTTATCCCAATCTGCCAGTTGATGTCTTAAAAGCAGGGCATCACGGCTCAAAAGGGTCATCAAGTCCAGAATTTCTAGAGCATATTTCACCGCAAGTTGCTCTGATTTCCGCAGGACAAAATAACCGCTACAAGCATCCTCATCAAGAAACGCTTGAACGCTTTCAAGCACAAAACATGACTATTTACCGTACTGATGAACAAGGCGCTATCCGCTTTAGAGGGCTGAAAACTTGGCACATTGAAACAGTGAGGTAAAAGAGTGAAAATTAGCCAAAGAAATACATATTAATTTCTTACCAGTTTTAATTGAAGTATTAGAGTTAAAATTGAAAGCATACTAAAAACAGTAGTCGATTGACGGCTGTTTTTGCTTTGCAATTAGATTAGCATAAGTATATACTATGTTATAAAAAGGAGGATGAGAATGGAAGTAATAGAGAGCAAAGTTGATTTTGTTAAAGAAATCGAGAAATTAAAAACTGTGACGCGTTTTAATAGGACATTGGATGGGCGATTTGAAAATAGTGCGGAACATTCTTGGCAGGTTGCATTAGTAGCAAACTTTTTTCAAGATTATTTTCCTGAAAAATTGGACATAGGAAAAGTGACTTTAATGCTTTTACTCCATGATTTGGGAGAAATTTACGCAGGTGATACTTGGGTGTATGATACCACAGGCAAAGCCGTATCTCATGATAAGGAATACTTATCGTTACAGAAAAGTTTAGCAGTCTTACCAATTATTCAAGGCGAGAAATTTACAGAATTGTGGCTTGAATTTGAAAAAGGAAATAGTCCAGAATCAAGATATGCTAGAATTATTGATGCTTTGGTACCGCTGATTAATCATTTGGTTGTTTCAGAAGAAGGTTATAATCCCGATAAATTAACGGCTGATAGAGTTTTGGCTAAGAAAGCTTTCATTAAAGAAGATTCAGAAATTTTGTGGCAATTAGCAAAGGAATTAATCGAAAAAAGTGTTGAAAAAGGACTATATGACTGAAGGTGAAGTGTTTGAGTAACACTAAAAATGAATTGGAATTGAAATATCAGCTATCTGAAGAAGTTTTGAGTATTTATAAAGAGAAAGTGAAAAAGGTGTGCTTTGTCTCTGTGGGTGAATGTCTTGAAACAGATATTACGGTTGATTTACCTAATTTTGAAAGCAAATCTAAAGGAATAGTCATTCGCTATCGCATAATAAGTGTTGGGAGATACTTGTTGACGATAAAACTCAAACGTCAAAATAATCATTGCCAAGAATATGTAGAATTAGAGTATTCTAGTGATTCTGATGATAGTCTTGCTTTTTCTGATATTCAATGTTTATTACAAAAGGAATTGGGTGTAGTACTTCCTCGGATTATTCTAGAAGGAAAAGATGTGTCTGAAAATTGTATTTATCTGATAAATCAATTGTACGATTTGGGGTTCACACGTTGTCGCATGTTTTCTCAGAAGAAACGTCATGAGTACAAAAAAGAAAATACGGCTGTTTGTTTTGATCTTTTTCCTAGTCATGTTGGGGCTTTTATTGAGCTAGAAGCTTTTAGTGAGGAGAAACTTATAGCTTTAAAGGAATTAATGGCTTTACCTGAACATTGTCGCATTAGCAAGAACTACGGTAAGATTATTCAAGATAGCTTGAAAAAGCAGGGATTGGATAGCGATAGAAGTAGAATTTGTCTTTTTTGATGAAACATTAAGGCAGTTTGCTTATAAAAAATTCCATCGTTAACTTTCGCATGAACCATGAGTTTTTCTCAGGGTTTTTTGTTATAATATTTCTATGATTGCAATCGAAGAAATTGATAAATTACGAAAAGAAAATCTTAGCTTGATTACGGTGGTGACGGGTGAGGATTTGGGACAATTTTCTCAGCTAAAAGAGCGTATGATGGAGCGCGTGGGATATGATAAGGATGATTTGACTTATTCTTATTTTGATATGGCTGAGGTTGATTACCAAGATGCTGAGATGGATCTTGAAAGCTTACCGTTTTTTGCAGATCAAAAAGTGGTTATTTTTGATAATCTGCTTGACATCACGACGGCTAAAAAATCTTATTTGGATGATAAGGAACTCAAGCGTTTTGAGGCATATTTGGAAAATCCCTTGGATACGACGCGCTTGATTATTTTTGCACCAGGGAAATTAGACGGCAAACGTCGCTTGGTGAAAATTTTAAAACGTGATGCTCAGATTTTTGAAGCCAATGAATTGAAAGAAGCAGAGCTAAAAACGTATTTCCAAAAATTAGCTCACAAAGAGAACTTAGTTTTTGATTCTGGTGTTTTTGAGGCTTTACTTTTGAAATCAAATTATGATTTCAGCGAGATTTTGAAAAATATTGCCTTTTTGAAATCTTATAAAAAAGATGGTCATATCACTTCAGAAGATATAAATCAAGCTATTCCGAAAACACTTCAGGATAATATTTTTGATTTGACGCAGTTTGTTTTGAATGGCAAAATCGACGAGGCGCGTGACTTGATTCGTGATTTGCGCTTGCAAGGTGAAGATGAAATCAAGTTGATTGCGATTATGTTAGGACAGTTCCGTATGTTCTTGCAAGTCAATATTTTAGCCAGTCAAGGAAAGACAGAGCAGCAGATGGTAGCAACTTTGTCTGATTATCTTGGACGCCGTGTCAATCCTTATCAAGTCAAATTTGCTGTGCGTGATTCGCGAACATTGTCAATGACTTTCTTGAAAAAAGCTATCGCTGTTTTGATTGAGACAGATTATGCCATTAAGACAGGAACATATGACAAAGATTACCTCTTTGATGTGGCTATTTTAAAAATTGCTCATGAGCATCATTAAGTACACTTAAAAAAGCGGTCAAATAATTTGCTAGTTAGACTTGATTCTTATAAAATGATGATAAGAAATAACGAAAAGAAAGAAGGTAACTAGCATGGCTATTATTTTACCGGAACTACCATACGCATATGATGCACTTGAACCATACATTGATGCAGAAACAATGACATTGCATCATGACAAACATCACGCTACTTACGTAGCAAATGCAAATGCTGCTCTTGAAAAACACCCAGAAATCGGAGAAGACTTGGAAGCATTATTGTCAGATGTTAATAGCATTCCAGCTGATATCCGTCAAGCGGTTATTAACAATGGTGGTGGACATTTGAATCACGCACTTTTCTGGGAATTGCTATCTCCTGAAAAACAAGAACCAACAGCAGATGTACTTGCGGCAATTGAAGAAGCATTTGGCTCATTTGAAGATTTCAAAACAGCTTTCACGCAAGCAGCAACAACTCGCTTTGGTTCAGGTTGGGCTTGGCTTGTCGTTAACAAAGATGGCAAACTTGAAGTAACCTCAACTGCTAACCAAGATACTCCACTTTCAGAAGGTAAAAAACCAATTCTTGCTCTAGATGTTTGGGAACATGCCTACTATCTCAAATACCGCAATGTTCGTCCAGACTATATCAAAGCTTTCTTTGACATTATTAACTGGGCAAAAGTTGCTGAATTGTACGAAGCAGCACTTGCTGATTAATTTTTATTATCATAGCACTCTCTAATCTACGAGGATAGGCGGATGTCTATCCTCTTTTTATGTTTAAATATGATATAATATCAGGGAATAGGGAGGAATTTTGCATGTCAGGACATAATAAATGGAGCAAAATTAAAAATAAAAAAGGTGAAGCAGACGCTAAACGCGGTGCGATTTTTAATAAATTGTCACGTGAAATTTTTGTAGCTGCTAAAGCTGGTGGTGGTGATCCATCAATGAACGCCAGTCTTCGTATGGTTTTGGATAAAGCGCGTGCGGCTAATATGCCAAAAGATAACATCAATCGTGCGATTAAGAAAGCAACAGATGTTGGTGATACAACAAATTACGATGAAATCACTTATGAAGGTTATGGACCTGGTGGGGTAGCTATCCTAGTTCACACCTTAACTGACAACAAAAAACGTACAGATGCGAACATGCACACTATTTTCACACGTAATGGCGGTAACATGGGTTCAACTGGTTCAGTTGCTTACATGTTTGACCGTAAAGGTTATATTGTTATTGACCGTGAAAATTTGGACTTGGACGAAGACAGCATGCTTGAGTTGATTTTGGATGCTGGGGCAGAAGATTTAAAAACATCAGATGATGCCTTTGAAATCTTCACTGAACCAAAAGAATTTCCAGCCGTTAAAGAAGCTTTGCAAGCACAAAATCTTGAATTCGCGCAAGCTCAACTTAGCATGATTCCACAAAACTACGTTAGCCTTGATGCAGAACAAGCAGACATTTTGGAAACATTGGTTGATAAACTCGAAGACGACGATGACGTTCAAGATGTTTACACCAACATGGCTGATTAATAATGAAAAAAGAACTTCGAATTTTTTCGAAGTTCTTTTTAAGTAATTTTGTTATTTAACAAACATAGCATCGCCAAAGCTAAAGAAGCGGTAGCGTTCATCGATGGCGTGTTGGTAAGCTTCTAGGACGAATTCACGTCCGGCAAAAGCTGAAACCAACATCACAAGTGTTGATTTTGGCAAGTGGAAGTTTGTTGAAAAGGCATCAACCACTTTAAAGTCGTAACCTGGTTTGATGAAGATATTTGTCCAACCACTGTCAGCTTTGATTTCGCCGTTGAATTTTGAACCGATGGTTTCAAGGGTACGAATTGATGTTGTTCCAACTGCAACAACACGTCCACCAGCAGCTTTTACGTCGCGAAGGGTTTGGGCAGCTTCTTCAGATAAGCGGTAGAATTCAGAGTGCATTTCGTGTTCTTCGACATTGTCAACAGAAACTGGACGGAATGTTCCAAGTCCAACGTGAAGTGTCACGTAGACAAGTTTCACGCCTTTGGCTTCGATTTTTTCAAGCAATTCTTTGGTGAAGTGAAGTCCAGCAGTTGGAGCGGCAGCAGAACCATTTTCTTTGGCATAGACTGTTTGGTAACGGTCTGGGTCATCCAATTTTTCGTGAATGTATGGTGGCAATGGCATTTCACCAAGGCTTTCCAAAACTTCAAGGAAGATACCATCGTAGTCGAATTCAACAATACGTCCACCGTGGTCCAATTCTTCTACAACTGTGGCAGTCAAGCGACCATCACCAAATGATACTTTTGCTCCCACGCGCAAGCGTTTAGCTGGTTTTGCCAAAACTTCCCATTGGTCGCCTTCAGTATTTTTCAAAAGAAGTAATTCAACGTGACCGTGTGTGTCTGGTTTTTCACCGTAAAGACGAGCTGGGAGAACGCGTGTGTTGTTCATGACAAGAGCGTCACCAGGATTTAGCTCATCAAGAATGTGGTCGAAGTGTGCATCAACCATCTCGTGTGTTTTGTGGTCAATGACTAAAAGTTTAGAACTATCTCGTTTTTCAAGAGGTGTTTGGGCAATTAACTCCTCTGGTAAATTAAAATCAAAATCGTCGGTATGCATAATCTAACATGTTTCCTTAATATTATATTCTCAACTAATCATTATAACACGATAAGCATTTTCCGTCATCTGGTCGAGTTTTAATTGTAACAATTCTAAAGAGATGGTATAATGAAAACAACAAAGAAAACGCTTAAAAATTAATGGAAAGTGATGAAAAAAGATGAAAGAAAAAATTGGAGATTACGCGAAATCAATCGTCTATGGCGGTATGGACGGGATTGTGACGACATTTGCGGTTGTTGCTGGTGCGGTCGGTGGAAATCTTGGTATCACACCAATTGTTATTCTTGGCTTTTCAAATCTTCTGGCTGATGGCTTTTCAATGGCGGTCGGAGATTATTTGAGTTCAACGACAGAAGAATCAGTTGTAAAAGGTAAGGCAGTTAAGAATGCTGGGGCAACTTTTCTTTCATTCATATTTTTTGGCTTGATTCCTCTTTTGTCTTACCTTTTGATTAATGTTTTTAGCATTTTCAAAGTCCATACTTTTATGATGGCTTGTATTTTAGTATCGCTAGCGCTAACCTTACTTGGATTTGTTAAAGCTTTGATAACAAAGAAAAGCAAATTCAAAGAAATTTTTAGAACGCTACTGATTGGCTTAATTGCTGCGCTGTTTGCCTACTATGTCGGAGATTTCCTAGGACAGATTGCAGGAACAAGATAGAAAAATGATGTCTGAGATTAATTCTCAGGCTTTTTTATTTCTCGAAATATTTTTCTTGACAATAATTGGTATATACCATATAATAATTTTAGATAAATGGTATATACCAAAAACAAGAATGGGGAAATATGATGAGAGTAATTCGTGTTAATGATCAAATTGAAGGTGGTAAAGCAGCATTTGCTTTGTTAAAAGGAGCTTTGGAAAATGGTGCTAAAACATTAGGGCTTGCAACAGGTAGCACACCTCTTAGTTTCTATAAAGAAATTGCAAATAGTGACCTTGATTTTTCAGAAATGACAAGCATTAATCTTGATGAATATGTTGGTTTGGCTGCAGATAATGACCAAAGTTATCATCATTTTATGCAGGAAAATCTTTTCCAATATAAACCTTTCAAAAAAAGTTTTTTACCAAATGGTTTGGCGACTGACTTACAAGCAGAAGCTCGCCGTTACAATCAAGTGATAGCTGAGCACCCAATTGATTTTCAAATTTTGGGGATTGGTCGAAATGGTCATATTGGTTTCAATGAACCTGGCACACCATTTGATATGACGACTCATATCGTCGATTTGGCTGAAGATACGATTGAGGCAAATAGTCGTTTCTTTGACAGCATGGAAGAAGTGCCAAAACAAGCTATTTCAATGGGAATTCACTCAATCATGCAATCAAAAATGGTTGTTTTAATGGCTTATGGCAAGGATAAAGCTGACGCTATTAATCAAATGATTAATGGTCCAATCAGCGAAGATTTGCCAGCTAGTGTTCTTCAAAATCACCCAAATGTTGTAGTAATTGTTGATGAGGCTGCAGCGAGTGAATTAGACTAAAAAATTGCTTCAGAACATGGTAAAATAGGAGCATGCGTTTAGATAAATTATTAGGTCAAGCTGGCTTTGGTTCACGTAATCAAGTTAAAAAATTAATCAGAAGTCGTCAAGTTTATGTGGATGGCAGGCTAGCTGAGGCAGACAATTTGAATGTTGAGCCAAGTCTGCAAGAGATAACTGTTTCGGGAAAACAGGTTACACTATCTACAGAAAAATATTTCATTTTAAATAAGCCAGCAGGTGTTGTTTCTGCGGTGTCTGATAAAGAACATCAAACGGTCATTGATTTGATTGCTGAAGCAGACCGAGTGCCAAGACTCTATCCAGTTGGGCGTTTAGACCGCGACACGGAAGGGCTACTTTTGATTACCAATAATGGTCCTTTGGGGTTTCGCATGTTGCATCCAAAATATCACGTTACAAAGATTTACTATGTTGAGGTTAATGGTTTGTTAGCAGCTGATGCGTCAGTATTTTTTAAAAATGGTGTGACCTTTGATGACGGAACGGTTTGTAAACCTGCTAATCTTGAGATTATCGAGGCAAGTTCTGAAAAAAGCTCCGCTTATATCTCGATTGCAGAAGGAAAATTTCATCAAGTTAAGAAAATGTTTTTGGCTTATGGGGTCAAGGTTATTTACCTCAAACGAATGACTTTTGGTGCCTTTGAACTTGGTGACTTGCCGAGGGGACAATACCGAGAATTGAATACGAAAGAAAAAGAAATCTTGAAAAATTATTTGGATTAATCCGGTGGTTTTTCAGGATTTTTTTCGAATAAAGAAGTAGGAGGTTTAATATGCTGTCTGCTCTTGATGAAAAAGGTCGTTTGGTCTCCTTGTTAGATGAGATTCCTAAAAAACAAGCTTTTACTTGTCCAGCCTGTCATTCACCAGTTCGACTGAGACATGGTCAGATTATGCGTCCGCATTTTGCGCATGTGTCACTGGAAAATTGTGACTTTTATAATGAAAATGAAAGTGATGAACATTTGCAGTTAAAAGCAGGACTTTATCAGTCGCTTTCGCAAAGTGAAAAAGTGGTCGTTGAGGCTGTTTTGCCAGAGCTGCATCAGGTTGCAGATATTTTGGTCAATGATAACCTTGCTCTGGAAATTCAGTGCTCCAGATTATCAGAAAAGCGTCTCAGAGAACGCACGGCTTCTTATCACAAGGCTGGCTTTAATGTTTTATGGCTTTTGGGAGAAAAACTGTGGCTTGGCAAGCGTTTAACGCCGCTACAGCGACACTTTCTTTACTTTTCGCAGAATATGGGATTTCATCTGTGGGAGTTAGATGCTAAGAAAAGGCTTGTTCGACTACATTATTTAATTTATGAAGATTGGCATGGTAAAGTGCATTATTTGACAAAAAACTGCTCGTTCTCAGAAAACTTAATGGCATTTTTCAGACTTCCTTATCAAAAACAAAAACTCTCAACTTATGAGGTTAAACAAGATTCAAATCTATTAAGCTACATTCAAAGACAACTATCTTCTCGAAATACTTCTTGGTTAAAGCGCCAAGAAAAGGCTTATTTGCAAGGGAAAAATCTTCTCACACTGCCTTTGTCAGCTTTTTTTCCGCAAGTTAGACCCCCAGAAACTAAGGCTGGTTTTTGTCAAATTTCACAAGACTTATCAGACTTTTATGAGACCTTTAGGTGTTATTATCAAAATCAAAGTGAAAAAGGTGTTCAAAAACTTTACCCACCAGCTTATTATGGTAGAATGGTTAATAATATCAAGAAAAGGAGAACATAATGTCAGATAATCGTAGTCATATTGATGAAAAATACAAATGGGATTTGAGCACTGTCTTTGCGATAGATGAAACATGGGAGGCTGAATTAGCTAAGTTAGATGCTGACTTAGAAGATGCCAAAAAATACAAAGGTCACTTGACAGAATCAAGCAAGGATTTATTAGCAATTACGGAGCACTATCTTGATTTGTCACGACGTTTGGAAAAAGTTTACGTTTATGCATCAATGAAAAACGACCAAGATACGACAGTGGCAAAATACCAAGAATACCAAGCTAAAGCCACAGCACTTTACGCTAAATACAGCGAAGTATTTGCTTTTTACGAACCAGAATTGATGCAATTATCAGCTGAAGATTTTGCGGCATTTGTTGCTGAAACGCCAGCGTTATCAGCTTATGCGCATTTCTTTGAACAACTTTTCAAACGCCAAGCACACGTCTTGTCACAAAAAGAAGAGGAGCTCTTAGCTGGTGCACATGAAATCTTTGGTGCTGCTGGTGAAACTTTTGAAATTCTAGATAATGCCGATATTGTTTTCCCAGTGGTTTTAGATGATGAAGGCAATGAAGTGCAATTAACACATGGTAATTTCATTAGTCTTTTGGAATCAAAAAATCGCGACGTCCGAAAAGCAGCTTATGAAGCGATGTATGCCACTTACGAACAATTCCAACATACTTACGCTAAGACATTGCAGACAAATGTTAAGGTTCATAACTACGATGCGCGTGTTCACCACTTCAAGTCAGCACGTGAGGCAGCACTTTCTGCTAACTTCATTCCAGAAGCAGTTTATGATACATTGATTGACCGCGTGAATGCCCACTTGCCATTGCTTCATCGTTATGTGGAACTTCGTAAAAAAGTTCTTAAATTAGATGATTTGAAAATGTATGATATCCATACACCATTGTCTGAAATGGATATGAGCTTCACTTATGAAGAAGCTTTGAAAAAAGCAGAAGAAGTTTTGGCTGTCTTTGGTAAAGATTATTCTGAGCGTGTTCATCGTGCTTTCACAGAACGTTGGATTGATGTTCATGTCAATAAAGGAAAACGCTCAGGAGCTTATTCTGGTGGGGCTTACGATACTAATGCCTTTATGCTTTTGAACTGGCAAGACACCCTTGATAATCTGTTTACTTTGGTACACGAAACTGGGCACAGCCTTCATTCAACATTTACTCGTGAAAATCAACCATATGTTTACGGTGATTACAGCATTTTCCTAGCCGAAATTGCTTCAACAACCAATGAAAATATTTTAACGGAAACGCTTTTGAAAGAAGTTGACGATGATAAAGCTCGCTTTGCGATTTTGAATCATTTCTTGGATGGTTTCAAAGGAACAATCTTCCGTCAAGCACAGTTTGCAGAGTTTGAAGATATGATTCATAAAGCAGATCAAGCTGGTGAAGTATTGACAAGCGAATACCTTAACAATCTTTATGCAGACCTAAATGAAAAATATTATGGTCTTAGCAAGGAAGACAATCCAGAAATTCAATACGAATGGGCACGTATTCCGCATTTCTACTACAATTATTATGTCTATCAATACGCAACAGGTTTTGCAGCAGCAAGTTACCTAGCTGATAAAGTGGTTCACGGTACACAAGTTGATATCGACCGTTACCTTGATTATCTCAAGGCTGGTAATTCTGATTACCCACTTAATGTGATTGAAAAAGCTGGAGTTGATATGACAAGTAGTGATTATTTGGATGCAGCCTTCAAGATTTTTGAAGAACGTCTAAATGAATTGGAAGCTTTGGTCGAAAAAGGAGCACACCTTTAAAATGCTTTATGAGGTTGGATATTCCAGCCTCGTTTTTTATGTTATAATGGAAAAAATTTTGGAGGTGCTAGTATGGAAATTAGGAGACTAGATGTTAATGATGAAGCGGCTTACCGAGCTTATCAAACAGCTTTGGAAAATGACGATAACCCCTTTATTACGACACGTGAGATTGGTGATTTTAAAACCTTTGTGGAAAATAGCAGAGCGCAAGAAACACAAGCTACTAATCCTGATTATTCAACGATGACTACCTATTATGCTTTTGTGAATGGAAAAATTGCTGCGCGTATATCTTGTCGATGGCAGCTGGAAAAGGGTAATCTTGCGACGATTGGTGGACATATCGGCTATCAAACCTCACCAGAATTTAGACGACAAGGTATCATGACCAGGCTTCTCAGCTTTGCTCTTGAGCAATATGCCAAACGTGGCATCAATCCTGTGCTTATCACAGCGCGTGAGGACAATATTGCCAGTCGTAGAACCATTGAAAAAGCTGGTGGTATTTTGGAAAATATTATTGACTTAGAAGACGGGCAGCGTTTAGCACGTTATTGGATTAGATTGGAGAAATAGATTGACAACTTTGATTTGGGATTTTGATGGAACTTTGGTGGACTCATATGAGGCAATTGGTGAAGCTTTGAAAGTCACTTATGCGCATTATGACTTGGTTTTTGATGAAGAATGGGTCATGGATTTTATCATTAAAGAATCCGTAAAAGCTTTGCTTTTTCAAGTGGCGAAAGAGCAAGAATTAGATTTTGCGGAGTTATCAGCCTTCTTTAAAAAAGAGCAGGAAGCGCGTGACCACATGATAAAACCAATGCCACATTTGGCAGAGGTCTTAAAGCAAACTAAGCAGGCTGGCGTTAGCCATTTTGTCTATACTCATAAAGGCATTACGGCTAATGATGTTTTAGAAAGACTTGGGGTGCGTCAGTATTTCACAGAAGTAGTGACATCAGCCAATGGCTTTGCACGTAAACCTGAGCCAGAAGCTATTAATTATCTGCTTGAAAAATACCATCTTGATAAGGCTGATACTTATTACGTTGGTGACCGTCGTATTGATGTTGAAGCAGCTGAAAATGCAGGTGTTAAGTCAATCAATCTGGGTCAACCAAACTCAAAAATCAATCAAAAAATCGCAGATTTGTCTGATATTCCAGGACTTTTAACAGCATAAAAAACTAGCTATTCACATCGGCTTTATTTTGCTATATAATAAGAGTTATGGTTAAATCATATTCAAAAACAGCAAATCACAATATGCGACGTCCTGTTGTTAAAGAGGGAGTCGTGCGTTATATGCGAACACGTCAAAAGCAAAATGAAGACTTTTTAGCTGAATTGGAAGCTTTTGCACACCAAGAAAATATTCCAATTATTCAACACGAAGTGGTAGCTTATTTCCGTTTCTTATTGCAAACTTTGCAGCCTAAGAATATCTTGGAAATTGGAACTGCAATCGGCTTTTCAGCGCTTTTGATGGCAGAAAATGCACCGGAAGCTAAAATCACAACTCTGGACCGTAATCCAGAAATGATTGCTTTTGCTAAGGAAAACTTTGCAAAATACGACACTCGCAAGCAAATCACATTAGTTGAAGGCGATGCCGTTGATACTCTTTCAACCCTTGAAGGTGAGTATGACTTTGTCTTCATGGATTCTGCAAAATCAAAATACATCGTCTTTTTACCAGAAGTGTTAAAACACTTAAAAGTTGGTGGTGTTGTTATCTTTGATGATGTTTTTCAAGGTGGTGACATTGTCAAACCAATCGAGGAAGTACGACGTGGGCAACGTACCATTTACCGTGGACTTCAACGACTTTTTGACTCAACTCTTGACAATCCAAATTTGACGGCAAGTCTTTTACCACTTAGTGACGGGCTGTTAATGCTCCGTAAAAATGCAGAAGACGTAGAACTGTAAAATTAAGCAACATTTAAGTTATTGTGGTATACTAATGGAGTTAAAGACAAATTAAGGAGTTTAATATCAATGGCTAACAAAGAAAAATCAGGATTTTCAAAAATGATCCAAAGCAAGGCTTTTAAAGGTGTTTCTATTGCCGTAGCGTCAGCTCTTATCGGTGCTGGTGTAACTTACCTTGCTACAAACAACAATTCTGAAACTAAAGCTCTTGTTACAATGAAAGGTAACACAATTACAGTATCAGACTTCTACAGTGCAGCTAAAAGCACATCATCATCTCAACAAACAATGTTGAACTTGGTTTTGTCACGTGTCTTTGAAGATCAATATGGTGATAAAGTTTCTGACAAAGACGTTACCAAAGCTTATAACACAACAGCTTCATCATACGGTTCATCATTCTCAAGCGCTCTTCAAGCAGCAGGATTGACAACAGATACTTACAAACAACAAATCCGCACATCAATGCTTGTCGAATACGCTGTTAAAGAAGCTGCTAAAGACAAATTAACAACTAAAAACTACAAAGACGCTTATAAAGACTACAACGCAGACACAACTGCTACAGTTATCGCATTAACTGACGAAGATAAAGCAAACTCAGTTCACGATCAAGCAACTGCAGACGGTGCTGATTTTGATAAAATCGCTAAAGAAAACACAACAGCTAAGAAAACTGAATACACATTCGATTCAGCAGACACTAAATTGCCATCAGATGTTATGGCAGCTGCCTTCAAACAAGACGAAGGGTCAGTATCAGATGTGATTAAAGTGATGAACTCATCAACATACTCATACACTTACTACATCGTTAAAACAACTAAGAAAACAGAAAAAAATGCTGACTGGAAAACTTACAAAAAACGCTTGAAGAAAATCATCATGGCTAAATACCAAAATGATACAAGCTTCCAAAACCAAGTTATCGGTAAAGCACTTGATAAAGCTAATGTGAAAATCAAAGATCGTAGCTTCGCAAGCATTCTTTCACAATATGCTACAAGCACATCTTCATCATCTTCAAAAGCTTCATCAAGCTCAAGTGAAGCAAGTTCTTCAGAAGCTAGCTCAACTGAAGACTCTTCAACAGCAGAATCAAGTTCTACAGATTCAGCTGAATAAGCTACTTGACCAGACGCCTAAAATACAGTACAATTAAAAAGATTGAGAATCGTTTTTAAACATTCAGATTCAGAAAAGTGGCGGTTGCTGCGAGCCATGGATGAAGTTAAAAATGTGCTACTCATGTTTTCTAATTGTCAGAAGTGGTAACCGAGTTACCATGGTCAAATACAAGAAAAAACAATTTAAGAGATAAATGAAGAATGACAGGTTCATTGAAAAGAGGTGGTACCGTGGCTAACGTCACCCTCTGTGAGATGGACTTGTCGTTTTTTTCTCCTTTGAACGAGAGCAAAAGATGATTTCAATCTATGGCAAGCGTTAAAATCGCTTAGAGTAAGAAGAAAAGGAAAGATGTAATGAAACAATTGACTAGTGCGCAAGTGCGCCAAATGTGGTTAGACTTCTGGAAATCAAAAGGTCACTCTGTTGAACCTTCTGCAAACTTGGTCCCTGTAAATGACCCAACTTTGTTGTGGATTAACTCAGGTGTTGCCACACTTAAAAAATATTTTGACGGATCAGTAATTCCAGAAAACCCACGTATTACTAATGCTCAAAAAGCTATCCGTACAAACGATATTGAAAACGTTGGTAAAACAGCTCGTCACCACACAATGTTTGAAATGTTGGGTAACTTCTCTGTTGGTGATTACTTCCGTGATGAAGCTATTACTTGGGGATTCGAATTGTTGACAAGCCCAGAATGGTTTGATTTCCCTAAAGACAAACTTTACATGACTTATTACCCAGATGATAAAGATACTTACAATCGTTGGATTTCACTTGGTGTTGAACCAAGCCACTTGATTCCAATCGAAGATAACTTCTGGGAAATTGGTGCTGGACCTTCAGGACCAGATACTGAAATCTTCTTTGACCGTGGAGAAGACTTTGACCCAGATCACGTTGGTATCAAACTTCTTGCTGAAGATATTGAAAACGATCGTTATATCGAAATTTGGAACATCGTGTTGTCACAATTTAACGCTGATCCAGCTGTTCCACGTTCAGAATACAAAGAATTACCACACAAAAACATTGATACGGGTGCTGGTTTGGAACGTTTGGTTGCGGTTATGCAAGGGGCTAAAACAAACTTTGAAACTGACCTCTTCATGCCAATCATTCGTGAAATCGAAAAATTATCTGGTAAAACTTATGATCCAGATGGCGACAACATGAGCTTTAAAGTTATTGCTGACCACATTCGCTCACTTTCATTTGCTATCGGTGATGGTGCTCTTCCAGGTAATGAAGGTCGTGGTTACGTGCTTCGTCGTTTGCTTCGTCGTGCCGTTATGCATGGTCGTCGCCTTGGCATCAACGAAACATTCTTGTATAAATTGGTTCCAACAGTTGGTAAAATCATGGAATCATATTACCCAGAAGTTCTTGAAAAACGCGAATTTATCGAAAAAATCGTACGCCGCGAAGAAGAAACATTTGCTCGTACAATCGATGCTGGTTCAAACATGCTTGACCAATTGTTGGCTGATTTGAAAGCAGCTGGTAAAGACACTGTTGAAGGTAAAGACATCTTCAAATTGTATGATACATACGGATTCCCAGTTGAATTGACTGAAGAATTGGCTGAAGATAAAGGATTCAAGATTGACCACGCTGGCTTTGAAGCTGCTATGAAAGAACAACAAGAACGTGCTCGTGCAAGTGTTGTTAAAGGTGGTTCAATGGGTATGCAAAACGAAACATTGTCAAGCATCACTGAAGAATCAGTCTTTAGCTATGAAGAAGAAGTTCTTGATTCTACATTGTCAGTTATTATCACTGATAACGAACGTACTGAAGCTGTTTCAGAAGGTCAAGCATTGCTTGTCTTTGCTAAAACTCCATTCTACGCTGAAATGGGTGGACAAGTAGCTGACCACGGTGTTATCAAAAACGATAAAGGCGACATCGTTGCTCGTGTGATTGATGTTCAAAAAGCACCAAATGGTCAAGCTCTTCACACAGTTGAAGTACTTGCAAGCTTGTCAGTTGGTACAACATACACACTTGAAATTGACGCTAAACGTCGTCACAGTGTTATTAAAAACCACACTGCAACTCACTTGCTTCACGCAGCTCTTCATCACGTTATCGGTGAACACGCTACTCAAGCTGGTTCTCTTAACGAAGAAGGTTTCTTGCGCTTTGACTTCACTCACTTTGAAGCTGTTACTGCTGATGAATTGCGTCAAATCGAAGAAGAAGTTAACCAACAAATCTGGAACGCTATCCCTGTTGTTACTGTCGAAACTGATATTGACACAGCTAAATCAATGGGTGCTATGGCCTTGTTCGGTGAAAAATACGGTAAAAACGTACGTGTCGTAACAATCGGCGACTACTCAATCGAACTTTGTGGTGGTACACACGTTTCAAATACAGCAGAAATTGGAATCTTCAAGATTGTCAAAGAAGAAGGTATCGGTTCAGGAACTCGTCGTATCCTTGCTGTAACTGGTAAAGAAGCCTTTGAAGCATACCGTCAAGAAGAAGAAGATCTTAAAGCAATTGCTGAAACTCTTAAAGTGCCTCAATTGAAAGAAGTTACTAAGAAAGTTGTTAGCTTGCAAGAACAATTGCACAAATTGCAAAAAGAAAATGCTGAATTGAAAGAAAAAGCAGCAGCAGCACAAGCTGGTGACGTCTTCAAAGATGTTAAAGAAGCAAACGGTCTTCGCTTTATCGCTAGCCAAGTAACTGTTTCTGATGCAGGTGCCCTTCGTACATTTGCTGATAACTGGAAACAAAAAGATTATTCTGATGTTCTTGTATTGGCAGCAGCTATTGGTGAAAAAGTCAATGTTCTTGTAGCAAGCAAATCAAAAGATGTCCACGCTGGTAACTTGATTAAAGCTTTGGCACCAATCGTATCAGGTCGTGGTGGTGGTAAACCAGACATGGCTATGGCCGGTGGTTCAGATGCTGCTAAAATCGCTGACCTTCTTGCAGCAGTAGCAGAAAATCTTTAAGATGACATCAAAAAATATCTTTCTAAAACTCGCCATTGCCTTAATCAGTGTAACAATCATAATCCTTGCTGGAGTGCTTATTGTCAATAGCATCCAAGGAAAGGTAAACTGGGTACTTATTGTCATTCTCTTTGCAGAAGCAAGCCTACTCAGTAGCCTGATTAAAACCTTGCAAGAAAGAAAATAAAATGAAAGCTCACCAAACGGTGGGCTTTTTTGCTATAGTTAAAAAATCTTATGATAAAATGGTAATATCATTTAGGAATTCCAGAGATATTCAGGAATAAAAGGGAAATATATGAGAAAATTACCTTCGCCAGTTTGTGTAACATTTTTGTTCTTACTTTTGTTGATGATAATATTTCCATCAGTACGAGAAACATTTATCTTAAGTTATATTAGCATTATGTTGGCTATTTTATTTCATGAATTTGGTCATTTTGCAGTTGGTTATATTAATGGCGTAAAACCACAGCATCTTATTGTTGGCTTTATCAAATTTGATTTTGAAAATGGATTTCGTGTGAGATTTAATGATAACTGGATTTACTATGGGGGGATTTATCGCTATAAGGTAGCAAAGTATCCAGAAAAATCAATGTTAAAGTTACTAGTTGGAGGTCCATTAGTTAGTTTACTTGGTTCATTTGTCTTGTTTTCACAGTTAGAATTTTTGAAAGTATTTGGATATTCTAGCCTATTATTATTTATAGCAACGGCAGCTCCAATAAACTTTTTTGGCTTATGCAACGATGGTTTTAAGGCATATAAATTGTTAATGAAAGATGACTTATTTCTTTTATATCAAAGAGTATCTAATCAATTATTGCAAGATTATAGCGTTACGACTTTTGATGAAGTTTCAAAAGTTTGTAGCACTTTAGAAAACAAAAATATTCCTGACTATATGATAAATACTTTTTTATTGTATCTGATTTATGCTTGGTTATTGCAAGGAGAAATGTTGCAGATTAGAAATAGTTATCAAAGATTGACAGAGATAAAGCCAAGTAATCAGTTTAATCGAAATTATTACTATAGCCTTCTAGTAAGTTTAGAAGCATTAGTGTATAAGAGGGTGTCTAGTGACTTATTTGCTAAAGCCAACTTGGAGAAATTAGATAAGATTAGCCAAAAACGTCTGCAATATCTATCATGTTTTTATTTAGAAAATAGTGAAGATATAAGTGAGAAAAAAATCGCTTTTCAAGAGGTGTTATCATCATATAGTGAACAAAAATCAGTTTTAGTTCAAGCCGAAAAACAGTTTTTGGTATAAAGTATTCAAAGCTCACCTGATGGTGGGCTTTTTTGGGGTTATAGTTTTTAACTATCAAATCTATTTAAAATAACTATTTTACGAGGAGAAGGCAGACTGCTATAATAGTCACTAAGATTTCAGAAAATTTTCAACAAAAGATAGAATCGAGGAAATCATGAAAGTTTCACTAATTCAGATGGCTATTTACGAAGCTGAGCCGAAGAAAAACATTGAGAATGTCTTAGCTTGGTTAGAAAAAGCAGCGCTTGATGAGCCTGATGTGATTGTTTTGCCAGAAATGTGGAATACAGGTTATGCTTTGGAGCAAATAGCAGAGCTTGCTGATGAGAATGGTCAAGAAATCAAAAACTTGCTTGGAAAGTTTGCGAAGGATCACCAGGTTAATCTGGTGGCTGGTTCTGTGGCAACAAAAAAAGAAACTGGCTTTTTTAATACGACTTATGTTTTTAACCGATCTGGTCAGGTGATTGCTGATTATGATAAAGCTCATCTTTTTGGCTTGATGGGAGAAGATCGTTTTTTGCAGGCTGGGCATCGTGAAAGTACTTTTGAGATTGATGGTGTCAAGGCTGCTAGTGTCATTTGTTATGATATTCGCTTTCCAGAGTGGGTGAGAACCTTGATGGCAAGTGGAGCTAAGCTTTTATTTGTCGTTGCTGAATGGCCAGAAGCACGTGTAGAACAGTGGGAGATTTTACTTCGTGCGCGTGCAGTTGAAAATCAAGCTTTTGTAGTGGCTGTCAACCGTGTTGGTCAAGGAGTGTTGGACGATTTTTCTGGGCATTCATTGGTAATCAACACTTTGGGACAGATTATTTTGCAAGCGCCAGATAATCAAGAAGGTGTTTTTTCGGTAGATATTGACTTATCAGAGGTTGAAAAAGTTCGTGGGTATATTCCTGTTTTTGCTGACCGAAAACCAGAGTTGTATCATTAAGGGGGAGTTAGGATGTTTTCACAATCAGATATTTTACAAACATTACCAAAACAATTTTTTGCTAGCCTTGTTGCTAAGGTCAATGCAAAAGTGGCTGAAGGTTATGATGTGATAAATCTTGGGCAGGGAAATCCTGATCAGCCGACCTACGATTATATCGTTGATGCCTTGATTGAATCTGCTAAGAATCCAGCATCCCATAAATATTCACAATTTCGAGGCAATGCTAATTTTAAAGAAGCAGCTAGTCAGTTTTATAAGGATAATTATCAGGTGGAACTTGATAGTGAGAAGGAAATTTGTGTGCTTGGTGGGGCAAAGATTGGCCTGGTTGAGTTTCCTTTAGCAATGATGAATCCAGGAGACTTGCTATTGTTGCCAGACCCAGGTTACCCAGATTATCTTTCTAGTGTTGCATTAGGGAAAATTGAATATGAAACTTTTCCTTTAAAAGCAGAAAATGATTTTTTGCCAGATTTGTCAGCCATTCCTGAAGAAGTGGCAAAGCGTGCTAAATTTATCTACATCAATTACCCTAACAATCCTACCGGAGCTGTGGCAACGGCAGCATTTTATGAAGAATTGGTTGCTTGGGCGAAAAAATACGAAGTAGGTGTGGTCAGTGATTTTGCTTATGGAGCTTTGGGAGCAGACGGTTACCAAAATCCAAGTTTTCTCTCAACACCTGGGGCTAAAGAAGTTGGTATTGAACTTTATACCTTTTCTAAGACTTTTAATATGGCTGGTTGGCGTTTAGCTTTTGCGGCGGGAAATGCGGAGCTGATTGAGGCACTTAACTTATTGCAAGACCACCTCTTTGTCAGCATTTTCCCGGCAATCCAAGACGCTGGCGCAGCTGCCCTTTTAGACAAACGTGCGAAAGCAGCAATCGCAGACCTAAATCACAAATATGACGAGCGACGCCACGCCTTTGTCAAAGCTGCTGCTAAAATCGGCTGGCACGCCTTTGAGTCAAAAGGTTCGTTTTATGCTTGGATGCCGGTGCCAGAAGGTTATAACAGTGAAAGCTTCGCTGATTTACTCTTAAACGAAGCTCACGTCGCAGTCGCACCGGGAAAAGGTTTCGGACAAGCAGGAGATGGTTACGTCAGAATCGGACTCCTAGTTGAACCAGAACGCCTTGAAGAAGCCGTCGAGCGAATTAGCAAACTGAAATTATTTGAAAAATAATGAAAGTACGAATGAAAATTCGTGCTTTTTTAATATTTTATGCAAAAAATACTTGACTTATGAATAAATATACTATAAAATTGAATACATATTTATTCAAGGAGTGTATATTATGAGAGTGTCGATTGTTGGTATCACTGGATACAGTGGTCTTGAATTAGTTAAATTATTGAATAATCATAAAAAAGTAACGATTGCTTCGATTCATGCAACTAAGGAAATCGGTCGACGATTATCAGACTTATACCCTTACTTAGTTGGTGTCTGTGACTTGGTTATCGAAGAATTTGATGCCGAGAAAATCATGGCAAAATCAGACTTGGTATTCTTTGCAACACCAAGTGGGGTCGCAAGCAAGTTGGCACAGCCTTTTGTGGAAGCTGATTTTCCAGTGATAGATTTGTCAGGGGACCATCGCTTGCCAGCCTATCTTTATGAAAAATGGTATAAAAAAACACCTGCTAGTGATGAAGCGTTGAATAAATTTACATATTCTTTGGCTGAGTTTACAGATGTTAAAGGTAAAAAATTCATTTCAAACCCTGGTTGCTACGCGACAGCAACAGAATTAGCTTTGATACCTTTGCTAAAAGCTGGTGTGGTTGAAGAAGATTCTATTATTGTGGATGCCAAAAGTGGTTTGACAGGTGCTGGTAAGGCACTTTCTGAATCAAGTCATTTTGTTAATGTGCATGATAATTACGTGACTTACAAGTTGAATCGTCACCAGCACATTCCAGAAATTGTGCAAGAGTTGAAGTTGTTCGATGACAAGGTTAATCACATTCAATTTTCAACATCACTTTTGCCAGTTAATCGCGGTATCATGTCAACGGTTTATGTTAAGTTGAAAAAACCACTAACAAACGCAAATCTTTTTGCTATCTATGAAGATTCTTACAAAGATACGCCTTTTGTTCGTGTGCAAGATGATTTACCAGAATTGCACAATGTTATTGGCTCAAACTTTACAGATATTGGTTTCCTCTACAATGAGGTCACAAATGTCTTAACCATCGTTTCAGTTATTGACAATTTGATTAAAGGAGCGGCTGGGCAGGCTGTTCAGAACCTCAACTTGATGAATGGTTGGGATGGGACAGAAGGATTATTGATTTCACCAAATTATTTATAGTCTAGAAAGGGTATGAAATATGAAAGTTATTGAAGGTAATGTAGCAAGCCCACTTGGATTTTCAGCAGATGGATTACATGCAGGGTTTAAGAAAAGAAAACTTGATTTTGGTTGGATTGTATCTGAAGTGCCAGCTAGTGTTGCTGGGGTTTATACGACAAATAAAGTTATTGCAGCGCCATTAATTGTGACACGTCAGTCTGTTAAAAAAGCACAAAAAATGAAAGCCATCGTGGTGAACTCAGGTGTTGCCAATTCTTGTACAGGTGTGCAAGGAATGGAAGATGCTTACACCATGCAAAAATGGACAGCAGAAAAACTTGGTGTTGAACCTGATTTGGTCGGTGTCGCTTCAACTGGTGTGATTGGTGATTTGTTGCCAATGGATACTTTAAAAACTGGTCTTTCTAAACTTGTGGTGAATGGGAATTCAGATGATTTTTCAAAAGCTATTTTGACAACAGATACTATGGTTAAAACTGTTGCAGTTACGGAAAAATTCGGTCGTGATGAAGTTACCATGGCAGGTGTCGCTAAAGGGTCAGGCATGATTCACCCAAATATGGCAACCATGCTTGCTTTTATCACCTGTGATGCCAATATTTCAAGTGAAACTTTGCAACTAGCTCTAAGCCAAAATGTTGAAACGACATTTAACCAAATCACCGTTGATGGCGATACGTCAACAAACGATATGGTTCTTGTCATGTCAAATGGTTGTACTTTGAACGAAGAAATTTTGCCAAACACACCTGAATTTGATAAATTCTCAGCCATGCTTAATTACGTGATGCAAGAATTGGCTAAAATGATTGCTAAAGATGGTGAAGGCGCAAGTAAACTCATTGAAGTAAATGTTAAAAATGCTCCAAATGCCCTTGATGCTCGTATGATGGCTAAAAGTGTTGTGGGTTCAAGCCTTGTGAAGACGGCTATTTTTGGTGAAGACCCTAACTGGGGACGTATTCTAGCAGCAGTTGGTTATGCAGGGGTTGATGTTCCTGTTGATAATATTGACATTTTCCTTGGTGATGTTCCAGTTATGCTAAAATCAAGTCCAGTTGACTTTGAAGCAGAAGAGATGCAAGATGTCATGCACGAAGATGAAATTACCATCACGGTTGATTTACATGCAGGGGAAGCACAAGGAAAAGCGTGGGGCTGCGATTTATCATATGATTATGTGAAAATCAATGCCCTCTATCGTACATAAAGGGATAAGACTATGAAAGATACAATTGTGATTAAAATTGGTGGCGTTGCTAGCCAAAACTTGTCGCAAGACTTTTTAGCACAAGTCAAAAAATGGAAAGATGCCCATAAAAATTTGGTCATTGTGCATGGTGGCGGCTATGCTATTAATAAATTAATGGAAGATAACCAAGTACCAGTAAAAAAAATCAATGGTCTTCGTGTAACCAGTCAATCTGATATGAAGTTGGTCAGCTACGCTCTTCTTCACATGGTTGGTGAAAATTTGACTAAAAAACTAAACCAATCATCTATTGATAGTATTCAGTTGCTATCAAATATCAAAAGAGTGGTGACAGCTGATTTTCTTGATAAGGAAACTTATGGTTACGTTGGTGATGTTTCACATATTCAGACACCGATTTTGGAGCAAATGCTTGATAATCAAATGTTGCCAGTACTTGCTTCAATTGGTTATTCAAAAGAAGGCGATATGCTCAACATCAACGCTGATTATTTAGCAACAGCGGTTGCGATTGCCTTGAATGCTGAAAAATTGGTTTTGATGACAGATGTGAAAGGTATTTTGGAAAATGGTGAAGTGCTTGATAGCCTGACTTCGAAAGAATTTCAAGAAAAGATCGATCAAGGCATTATCACTGGCGGTATGATTCCAAAAATTGAGTCAGCAGTGAACACTGTTTTAGCAGGTGTTGGTGAAGTATTGATTGGCGACAATCTTGTAACAGGAACTTCAATCATCTGCTAGGGATAAGGGGAGCAAGTAATGACAAAGTTATTTCAAAATTATAAACGCGCAGCTATTGAATTTGTTAAGGCGCAAGGAAATTATCTGTTTGATCAAGATGGTAAAAAATACCTTGATTTCTCAACAGGAATTGGGGTAACCAACCTTGGTTTTCACCCACAAGTTAAGGCAGCTCTTCTAAAACAAGCAGAAGAAATCTGGCATATGCCTAACTTGTATCATAATTCTTTGCAAGAAGAAGTGGCCGGCAAATTAATCGGTGACAAAGACTACCTGGCTTTCTTTGCCAATAGCGGTGCGGAAGCAAATGAAGCAGCCATTAAAATCGCTCGTAAATCAACTGGTAAGCAAGAAATTATCACTTTTGTCAATTCTTTCCATGGTCGTACTTTTGGTTCCATGTCAGCGACTGGTCAAGATAAAATCAAGACTGGTTTTGGTGATGGTGTGCCACATTTCAGCTACGCTACTTACAACGATTTGGACAGCGTTAAAGCTTTGGTAACGGAAGATACGGCAGCTGTCATGTTAGAGTTGGTTCAAGGAGAATCAGGTGTTCGTCCAGCTGACAAAGCCTTTGTGACAGCTTTGAGTCAATTCTGTCAAGAAACAGGAATTTTACTGATTGTTGATGAAGTGCAAACTGGTATGGGACGTACTGGTAAGCTCTTCTCATTTGAGCATTATGGTATTGAACCAGATATTTTCACCTTGGCTAAAGGTCTTGGAAATGGTGTTCCCGTTGGTGCCATGATTGCCAAAGAAAAACTTGGTTCAGCCTTTTCATACGGTAGTCACGGTTCAACTTTCGGTGGTAATAAATTAGTCATGTCAGCAGCCTCAAGCGTACTGGATATTATGCTGGCTGACGGTTTCTTACCACAAGCACTTGAAAATGGTAATTATTTGCAAACGGAACTGAAAAAAGTCTTGGCTGACAATCCTAAAGTGACTGACGTTCGCGGTCTTGGCTACATGATTGGGATTGAAACCAGTGAAAACCTAGCGGACTTGGTTGAAAAAGCGCGTGATAAAGGTTTGATTGTGTTGACAGCAGGAACTAATGTCATTCGTCTCTTGCCACCATTAACCTTGACAAAAGAAGAAATCGACCAAGGTGTAGCCATTTTAGCAGATGTTTTTGCATAAAACCTAAGAAGCTGGACAGTTTGTTTCAGCTTTTTTTTAGGTTGACAAATTGTGTGTAATTGTATAGAATTTTCTAATAATAGAAGAGGTGAAAAAATGGCTAAAAAAGTTCTTGTTGTTTCAGGACACCCTGATTTGAAAAATGATTCTTTGGCAAATAAAACCATTTTAAAAGAAATTAAAAAGCTCTATCCAGAAGTTGAATTGGATATTTTGAGCAATTTGTATCCTGATTATCAGATTGATGTGGCTGCTGAGCAAGATAAGCTTCGTTGGGCGGATGTCATTGTTTTCCAATACCCGCTTTATTGGTACATGACCCCATCTTTGATGAATAAATGGATTGAAAAAGTTTTTGTGCATGGTTTTTCTCACGGGTCAAATGGTAATGCCTTGAAAGATAAATACTTGATTGCATCTTTGACGACTGGTGCGGGAGAAGCAGCTTATAGCGCTGAATCTGGTACAACGATTGAAGATCTTTTAGCACCAATTCGTTTGACAGCTAAATTGACGCAGCTTAACTTTGTCGGTCATGTTGTCACACATGGTGTGTCTTATTCACTGCGTGAGGACGGTGACAAAGCCCAAGAAATGATTGCAAAATCTCAAGCACATGCTAAAAAACTGGTTGAAATGATTGAAAGTTTGTAGGAAATAAGGCTCGGTTTTATTAACCGGGTCTTTTTTTGACAAAAATTATGTTCTTTTTGACAATTATCTTTGTGTTTTTGACAAATATCCTTGTCATTTTTAGAAGGTAGTGCTATAATCAATTCATCAAGGGGAAAAGGAGAATAAGACTTGGTAGGAAAATTAAACTCAAAAAGTAATTTTTATCGATTACTAGGATGGAGGAAAATTTGGTATTAAAAAATCGTCTGAAAGAATTACGTGCGCGAGATGGTTTGAATCAGACACAGTTAGCCAAATTGGCGAAAGTTTCCAGACAAACGATTAGTCTTTTGGAACGTAATGAGTATACGCCATCGGTGATTATCGCTTTGCGCATTGCAAAAATTTTTAATGAACCTGTCGAAAATGTTTTTAGTCTTGATGAAGAGGGAGAAGAATAATGAAAAAGACAAAACAATTAACAACAAAACAACGTGTTTTATTTTATCTAGGAATTGTTACTGTTAGTGCTCTTGTCGGAGGGGTAACTGGTGCTTTGGGACTTGGTCTTGGTGATAAGGTTTTAACGTTTAATTTTGATATTTTTATGATTTTTGTCTACATACTGACTGCTATGTCAATTCTCGTGACATTATGGTTTATGTACCAAGCGAATCATTATCAAAATCGTTATGAGGCTATGGACGAAGATGCTGATGAAGATGAAAGTTACGAGATTTATCGTAAGACATTTAAAAATTTAGGATTAGCATCGACTTTTTATAATGTTTCCGTAGCATTTATTTTCTTTTCAATAGGTGTTGGTATTTGCGATTTTCATGACAGAATTAGTAATGGTTTAGCCTTTAAGATAACGACCTATGTTGTAGAAGCTATCTTTTTTATTCTTTTATTTGTACTTCAAATAGCGATATTTAAATTAACTCAAAAAATTCGTCATTACAAAATTTCAGTTTTCCCGACTATTAAAGAAGTAAAAGAATTTGCCTATTCTTACGATGAGGGTGAACTTCAAGCAAATTATGAGCAAGCTTTTTTGATTGTTTTCAATCTTAATCAGTATTTACCATTTGTTTATGCTATCTTGTGTGTGTTAGCAGTTGTGAGTTCGCTCGATGTTACTTCAGGTTTGGTAGTAACGACAGGAATTTATATCTATATCAACCTTGCTAACATTCGTTTTGTGAATAAATATTTCAGAAAATAATAAAAATGATTGACAGCACTTCTAATTCGTGCTAATCTAAAACAGAATTGAATAGTTTTCTTCGGGGCAGGGTGTAATTCCCGACCGACGGTGATGTTGTCTCGTTGATTGCTATTTGCTTTTATTCGCTGTTGACACCTCTTGCCTAACACCTGTTATGTCTGTGAGGCTGTCGCCTAAACTAAAAGCAAATCATCAATCAACTTTGTTTGGTTTGATATCCAAGTGAGATAGTTAAGTCCGTGAGCGTAAGCTGATCTGGTGCAATTCCAGAACCGACAGTATAGTCTGGATGAGAGAAGAATTGATAGAGTGTCAAAAGGCAAGCTCTTGCTTTTTGGAATACTTTTTTACTTGTCTTTAATTCCCCGTGGTGTAAGCTGCGGGGATTTTAGTTTAGTAACTTTATGGTATTGTCAGAATTTTTCGATAATACCTTGAGTGTTATCCCGATGAAAATAACTAGCTAGGCCATTCTAGTTTAGTGATTTTTATCGGGATTTTTTAGTCTAGAAAGGAGGACGATTATGGATAATTATTATATGTCGCAGGCAATTGCAGAAGCTAAAAATGGTTTTCGTCAAACTTATACCAATCCTTTAGTTGGCGCAGTGATTGTTAAAGATAATCATGTGATTGCTCGTGGTGCGCATTTGCAGTATGGTTATGAGCATGCTGAAAAGAATGCTATTTTACATTGTCAAACTCCTGAAGAACTAGTCGATTCAACACTTTATGTAACATTGGAACCTTGTCATCACAGGGGAAAACAGCCCCCCTGCACCCAAGCGATTCTAGCAGCTGGCATCAAAAAGGTGGTGGTTGGTCAACTTGATCCCAATCCTTTGGTGGCTGGGAAAGGGCTAGCTTTCTTGAAAGAAGAAGGCATCGAAGTGGTGACTGGTGTATTAGAAGAAGAGGCTAGAGGCCTTAATCCTCACTATAATTTTTACTACGAAAACCAGCGACCTTACGTGGTTTTAAAACAAGCGGTTAGCTTAGATGGAAAAATAGCGGTGCTTGGTAAACGCACAGCTTTAACGGATGCTGAAACTAATCGTTTTGTTCATGATGAACGCGATGATTATCAGGCTATTTTGGTTGGTGCTGACACTGTCTTGATTGATAACCCACGTTTACTGGGAGCGGGGACAAGTTTGTATCCTATTGTCCGTGTGATTTTAGATGAAGCTGGTCGTGTTTTTGAGAGAAGAGACTTACAGTTTTTTACGGATGATTCAGCTCCAATTTTGATTTTTAGTAAGCATAAGGTCACAGATTTACCTAGTCATGTGAAGGTGATTGATTTGCCTGAGTTCTCGATTGCAAATATCTTGCGGGTACTTTATGATGAAAAGATTCAATCAGTTTATGTCGAGGGCGGAGCGGCTGTTCATGATGCTTTCTTGGATAGTGGACTTTGGGATGAAATCATTTCTTATGTGACGCCTAAGCTTATTGGAGGAAATGGCAAAGCAGCAATGTCAAGTTTTCGTTTGGTAGAAGAAGTGCTAGAGTTGCAAGATTTTTCATGTCAAAAAATTGGAAATACAATCAGATTGTCAGCGAAAAGGAGAACGTGATGTTTACAGGATTAATTCAAGAACAAGGTCGTATCAGTCGGATTGTCAAACACCAACACCATATCAAGTTAACTTGCAAAGCTTCACGAAAAATTTTAGCAGACTATAAAATTGGTGACAGTATGGCAATTAATGGAGTATGCCTTACCTGCGTGGCTAAATCTGGAGATTTATTTACTGTTGATGTCATGCCTGAAACCTTTAGACGGACAATTTTTTCAGAAAGTCGTGTGGGCGATTTGGTTAATTTAGAACTGGCCATGTCAGCCAATGCTCGTTTTGAAGGGCACCTTGTGACGGGGCACGTAGATGGTGTGGCAACTCTTGTCCAGAAAAAGAGCGATGAAACTGCTCTGGTACTCAGCTTTGCTTTTCCAAAAGAACTTGAAGGGCAAATTGTCGCACAAGGTTCAATCGCAGTCAATGGGGTTAGTCTAACGGTGGTGTCTGTTGAGTCGGGACAATTTAGCGTGTCTTTGATTCCGCATACGGCAAAAGAAACCAACTTGGCTAGTCTTAAAAAAGGCGACAAGGTCAATATCGAGACTGATATTTTAGCAAAATACATGCAGGCACAAGTAGCAAGGATGAAAGGAGAATAAATGTTTAAGGATGTTGAAAAGGCTCTTTTTGATTTGAGAGCAGGAAAATTAATTATCGTGGTTGATGATGATGACCGCGAAGCTGAAGGGGACTTGATTGGCCTGGCAGAATTAGCAAGCCCAGAAAATGTGAATTTTATGACCAAGCATGCGCGTGGCTTGATTTGTGCACCAGTGTCTGAAGAGATTGCTAATCGTTTGGAACTTGTTCCAATGTCAGAAGAAAATACGGATGCACATGGCACAGCTTTTACCATTAGCGTTGACCACAAAGAAACCTCAACAGGAATTTCAGCTTTTGACCGCGCTAAGACTATTCAAGAATTGGCGTCGATAAGTAGTAAAGCAAGTGATTTTCACAGACCTGGTCACATGTTTCCATTGGTGGGACGAAGTGGTGGCGTTCTAGAACGTCGTGGGCACACGGAAGCAAGTCTTGATTTGGCACGTTTAGCTGGTGTGAGAGAAGCGACTTACATTTGTGAGATTTTAAAAGATGATGGCACGATGGCTCGTAAAGCTGATTTGCATGATTTTGCTAGCAAGTGGAATTTGACCATGATTGAAGTTGGTGATATCGCCCGCTATGTGAGCTTTCAAGATAGTCCTAAGGTAAAGTTGCCATCAAGTTATGGTGACTTTGACCTTCAGTTATTTGAAGATGAAGAAAAGCGCGAGCATGTTCTCTTGTCAAAGGGAGATTTGACGACAGATGAACCGCTTTTACTGCGTTTGCACTCAGAGTGTTTGACTGGCGATATTTTTGGGTCTTTGCGTTGTGACTGTGGAGAACAGTTGCATGCTGCCATGGAAAAAATTGACCAAGTTGGTCGCGGAGCTATTTTGTACCTTCGTCAAGAAGGTCGAGGCATCGGTTTAAAAAATAAACTGAAAGCTTATCAGTTGCAAGAAGAAGGTTTGGACACTTATGAGGCAAATCTTGAGCTTGGCTTTGCCCCAGATGAGCGTGATTACCAGATTGCAGCGGATATTTTGAGCTTTTTGGATATCAAGCAGGTAAAACTCTTGACTAATAATCCTGATAAGTTGGAGCAGCTTGAAATGGCAGGTATAGAAATTGTAGAACGCTTGCCCTTGCAGATGCCAGCCCACCAAGAAAATAAAGCTTATCTACAAACCAAGCAAGAAAAATTTCATCATTTATTACACATCGTATAAGGAGAATAATTATGACAACATTTGAAGGAAAATTTATCGGAAAAGACTTGAAAATCGCTATCGTTGTGGCACGTTTTAATGAATTCATCACCTCAAAATTATTAGGTGGTGCCGTGGACGGTCTAGTTAGAAATGAGGTGGCTGAGGATGATATCGATGTTTATTGGGTCCCAGGCGCTTTTGAAATTCCATTTATGACGAAAAAAATTGTAGCCAGCGGTAAATATGATGGTGTGATCACCCTCGGTAGTGTCATTCGTGGGTCAACAAGTCATTATGATTTGGTCTGTAACGAAGTGGCTAAAGGGGTTGGACAAATCAATCTCACTAGCGATATTCCAGTTATGTTTGGTGTGATTACCACTGAGGATATCGAGCAAGCTATCGAACGTTCTGGTTCAAAAGCAGGTAATAAAGGTAGCGAATGCGCTCAAGGTGTGCTTGAAATGATTAATTTGGCAAAACAACTGTAATAGAAAAAAGCTAAGACGATTTGTCTTAGCTTTTATGGTGTTAAGCTTAGAAAATAAAGATTTTATTTCTTCACCAAGAAAAGTTTTCCTTGTGTTGGGATGATGATAGCTAGTGCTAAAATGACGAAGACTAGAGTTAAGAGTCCAGCAGTGCCATTGACGCTGAGAGAATAAAGGTAAGGTGACATGCCTTTTGGTGCGTAGCTTCCCCAGAAGATAAGGCCAGCGACATAGTGCCAGAAGTAGCGGACAAAAACAGCAAGTGTGGCACCGATAGTAGAGTAAATCAAAGCACGTCCTTTATTGTCTTTAGAAAGAGCATTTTGAAATGGCGCAGATAAAAATCCAGCTAAGCCCATTGAGATAAAGGCAATGATGTATTCGATGATAACTTGTGACAAAGCCAAATACCAAACTTTACCTAAAATGAAGTGAAGCAAGCCCCAGATAAGACCAGCTAGAGTTCCGTACTTTGGACCGCGACGTAGGGCAAAAAGGACGACTGGCACCGCACCGAATGAAGGGGTGAACCAGCTAGCAAAATCTGGAATATAAGATAAAGCCATAGCAAAAGCAGCAACCAATGCAGTCTCAATTAAAGCAGACAATTGAGAATTCTTCGACGACATAAAAAAGCTCCTTCTAACACAAAGGAGCTTTTCTGATAATATGTTCAATGCTATTTTAATCACGTTTAAAAAAGTCATATCACAATCCCTACGCTCGTCCTAACGAGATCAGGTTATCAGGATTTCGCAAATGCGATCTCAGCCGATGGCACTCCTTTGTGAATTCAATTTGTTTATAGTCTAGCATGAAAGAAACTTTCTTGTCAAGACAGTTCGAAAATATTTTTTGAAAATTCTAATCGTTTTTCGCCTTTTCTTGAAAAGCTTAGTCAAGGCCATAATTGTAATCATCATCTTGCATAGCTTCAACAGAACCAAGAAGGTATCCGTTTCCGACCTGACTAAAGAAGTCGTGGTTTGAAGTTCCTGTTGAAATACCATTCATGACGATTGGGTTGACGTCATTTGCGGTATCAGGGAAAAGCGGGTCTTGCCCTAAGTTCATGAGAGCTTTGTTGGCGTTATAACGTAAGAAAGTCAGAACTTCCTCAGTCCAGCCAACTTGGTCATAAAGTGTTTTGGTGTAATTTTCTTCATTTTCATAGAGTTGATAGAGCAAGTCATACATCCAATCACGCAGGTCATCTTGCTCTTTTTCAGACAATTCATTGAAACCAAGTTGGAATTTATAGCCAATGTAAGTTCCGTGGACAGATTCATCGCGGATGATTAGCTTGATAATTTCAGCGACATTTGCCAATTTATTGTTGCCAAGATAATAAAGAGGGGTGAAGAAGCCTGAGTAAAAGAGGAAGGTTTCAAGAAAGGTTGAAGCGACCTTCTTTTGCAGCGCAGTGCCATTTTCATAAATATCATTGATGATTTTGGCTTTTTTCTGTAAGTATTCGTTGTTGTTCGTCCATTCAAAGATTGCTTCGATTTCTGATTTTGTGTTAAGTGTTGAAAAAATGGAAGAGTATGATTTGGCGTGGACAGATTCCATAAATTGGATATTGTTGAGGACGGCTTCTTCGTGAGGTGTTCTGACATCTGCACGAATCGCTTCTACACCAGATTCGGATTGCATGGTATCAAGGAGGGTTAATCCACCAAAAACTTTACCGACCAAATCTTTTTCTTGGTCAGAAAGCTTGCGCCAATCATCAAGGTCGTTTGACAGCGGAATACGCGTATCAAGCCAGAATTGTTCTGTTAATTTTTCCCAAGTTGATTTATCAATGACATCTTCAATCTCATTCCAATTAATGGCTTTATAATATGTTGTCATGTTTTTTGATTTCTCCTAAGAGTAGTTGTAAGAAAGCCAACCAAAAGACCGGCATTTCAAATAGTGATTCAAGTTATGTCTTTTATCCTGTTTGGGTCGTAACGCCTACAGAGATAAAATAAAGTGTTCAATAAAGTCACGACACGAAACCAAACGACTTGATAATAGTCATTTGATGAAGTTAGTAAGTGAACTAGGGAATCCGCCATAGCGGTTGCCGTCTTGTTATTAGGTCCTTTAGGAGCAATAACAAGTGTTCAGTTAAATCACACAGCTTTCGCATTGGTTTGAACCAACTTCTTCCCCATCATCAGTGAAAGTACGGATGTAATAAATTGATTTAAGGCCTTTATTGAAAGCATAATGACGCAAGATAGACAGGTCGCGAGTAGTTTGTTTACTTTGCGTTTTCCATTCATAGAGTCCTTCTGGAATGTCACTGCGCAAGAACAATGTGAGTGATAATCCTTGATCGACGTGTTCAGTAGCTGCAGCATAAACATCAATCACTTTTCGCATATCCATATCATAAGCAGACGTGTAGTAAGGAATTGTATCTGTCGACAAACCAGCAGCAGGGTAGTAAATCTTACCAATCTTCTTTTCTTGACGTTCTTCAATACGTTGCGTAATTGGATGAAGTGAAGCAGAGACATCGTTGATGTAAGAAATAGAACCATTTGGGGCAACAGCTAAGCGATTTTGGTGATAGAGCCCGTCTGTCATAATAGCATCACGAAGTTCAGCCCAATCTTTACCACTAGGGATAAAATGATCTGCAAAAAGTTCTTTCACGCGATCAGATTTTGGTACAAATTCACCTGTGATGTATTTATCAAAGTAACTACCGTCCGCGTATTTTGACTTTTCAAATCCTACAAATGTCTGCTTACGCTCGCGAGCAATCTGATTAGACTCGACTAAAGTCCAGTAATTGAGCAGCATAAAGTAGATGTTTGTGAACTCGATAGATTCTGGACTTCCGTAGTGAATGTGATTTTGGGCTAGATAAGTGTGAAGTCCCATGGCACCAAGTCCAAAAGTGTGGGCTTGTTCATTGCCGTGCTTGATTGTTGGCACTGCTTCGATTGATGACGTGTCTGAAACGAAAGTTAGAGCGCGTGTCATAGCTTTAATAGAGCGACCAAAATCTGGAGAAGTCATCATATTAACGATGTTAGTTGATCCCAAATTACATGAAATATCTGTTCCCATTTTGACAAATTCTTGGGCATCATTGATAATGCTTGGCTTTTGAACTTGAAGAACTTCAGAACAGAGATTTGACATGATAATTTTGCCATTGATTGGATTAGTGCGATTAGCGGTGTCAATGTTAATCACGTAGGGATAACCAGACTCTTGTTGGAGTTTGGAAATTTCAGTTTCCAAATCACGCGCTTTAATTTTGGTTTTGACAATGTTGGGATTAGCGACCATTTTGTCGTACTCTGCTGTGATATCGACGTAACTGTATGGCACACCATACTCACGCTCGACACTATAGGGGCTAAAGAGGTACATGTCTTCATTTTTACGGGCCAATTCGTAAAATTTATCTGGGATGGTGATCCCAAGCGAAAGGGTTTTGACGCGCACTTTTTCATCAGCGTTTTCTTTTTTAGTAGATAAGAAAGCCATGATATCTGGGTGGAAAACATCGAGATAAACAGCACCTGCACCTTGACGTTGCCCGAGTTGATTTGAATATGAAAAACTATCTTCAAAGAGTTTCATCACTGGGACAACACCAGAGGCTGCGCCTTCGTAGCCTTTAATTGGCGCGCCAGCTTCACGCAGATTTGAAAGGCTAATACCAACACCGCCTCCGATACGTGACAATTGTAGGGCTGAATTGATAGAACGTCCGATAGCATTCATATCATCTGTCACAGAAATCAAGAAACACGATACAAATTCGCCACGACGACTACGTCCAGCATTCAAAAAAGAAGGTGTCGCAGGCTGATAACGTTGGTTTATCATCTCAAGCGCTAAATCACGTGCCAGCTCCTCATTTCCGTCAGCAAAATAAAGGGCATTAAAGAGCACACGGTCTTCGATACTCTCAAGGTATTGGCTGCCATCATTTGTCTTTAAAGCATACTGTTGGTAGAACTTGTAAGCTGCCATGAAAGATTTGAAGCGAAATTTGTGAGCTTGCAAGTCTTTAGCCAAGTTTTCAATAAAGTCTGGTGAGTATTTACGGATGAATTCAGCTTCAATGTAATCATTGGCAATCAGATAATTGATTTTTTCTATGATAGTCGTAAATGTCATGGTGTTTGGAATGACATTTTCAAGAAAGAAAGCTTTGAGAGCTTCTTTATCTTTGTTTAAAGGGATTTGTCCATTAACTGGACGGTTGATTTCATTATTAAGGCGAAAGTAAGAGACTTCGCCAAGATTTTTAAGACTCATAAATAAAGTAAGTTACCTAGTTCATAGATTGAGTAAGGTAATTCCTTTCTAATTCAAGATGGAAGGACGGTTAAATAATTTCTTTTAGTTTATTTGGTTGAAATCCTGAAAAGGCAATTTCGCCCGCTTTGATAACTGGAGCGGCTGTAAAACCAAGACTTTTAACGTAATCAATCATATCTGGACGTTCATCCATGTTAATTTCTTGGAAATCAGCACCAGCTTTTTCTAAAAGTTTTTTGGTCATTTTGCATTGCATGCAATTATTTTTTGAAAAAAGTGTAATTTTATTAGCCATTAGGCTTTCCTCCATATATCGTTATCTTTTTTTAATTCAATGTTTAATTAGAATAGCCAAAATATACCAAAAAAGCAACCAAAAAGGCTTACAAAAACACCATATGTAGTGGCTGGTAAGAATAATTGGTACAAAATGTAGTGATATCGGGGTTTGTCAGACTTTCTGTTTTCAAGTAACACACCATGTCAGGAAAGCTGACATGCACCTGTAAATTAATGTTGACAAAATTTTCTGAATTTTGTATAATTAAAAACAATATCATTATAATCGGGGGTCCGTACATGACAGAGTTCTTATCTAAATTTTCTTTCAAAGAGAATGACTATTCTTACCTAAATCTTGAAGAAGCCGTTTCTCATTATGGAGGAAATATCAAAAGAATCCCTTACACTATTCGTATATTACTTGAAAGTTTACTCAGAAAGTATGATGGAGTAGATGTTACAAAAAGTCACATTAAAAATTTAGCAACTTACAATCCTAAAAACATCCAAGGCGAAGTGCCATTCAAACCAAGTCGTGTTATCCTACAAGACTTCACTGGTGTACCAGTTGTGGTTGACCTTGCCTCAATGCGCGATGCCATTGTTTCAAACGGTGGTGATGCAGAACTTATTAACCCTGAAATCCCAGTTGATTTGGTTATTGACCACAGTGTTCAAGTCGACTTCTTTGGCTGTGACACAGCTTTAGAAGATAACATCAACATGGAATTTAAACGTAACAATGAACGTTATGAATTTTTGAAATGGGCTGAGAAATCATTTGATAACTACCGTGCTGTTCCACCAGCAACAGGAATTATCCACCAAGTTAACATTGAATATTTAAGTGATGTTGTCATTGAAAAAGATGGCATGCTTTACCCTGATTCAATGTTTGGTACTGATAGCCACACAACAATGATTAATGGTATTGGTGTACTTGGTTGGGGTGTCGGAGGTATCGAAGCCGAAGCTGCAATGCTTGGTGAAGCGTCATTCTTCCCGATTCCAGAAGTCATCGGTGTGCGTTTGACTGGTAAATTACCAAAAATTGCTACTGCGACTGACTTGGCACTTAAAGTAACACAAGTCCTTCGTCAAGAAAAAGTCGTTGGTAAATTCGTTGAGTACTTTGGTGATGGTTTATCAAATCTTAGTCTTGCAGAACGTGCGACAATTGCTAATATGGCACCTGAATACGGTGCTACATGTGGTTATTTCCCAATCGATGATGAAACACTTAACTACATGCGTTTGACAAACCGTGATGAAACTCACATCGAATTGACAAAAGAATATGCTAAACGTAACAATCTTTTCTACGATCCAGAACATCAAGCTGAATACACTAAAGTCGTTGAAATTGATTTATCTACTATTTCACCAAGTATCTCTGGACCAAAACGTCCACAAGATTTGATTGATTTGACACAAGCTAAACAAACTTTCCAAGAAAGCTTGGTACGTGAAGCAGGTGTTCAAGGATTTGGTCTAACAGCTGATGAAATTAATAAAACAGCAACTGTTCATTTTGAAGATCAAGATGTTGAGATTAAGACTGGACATGTGGCAATTGCAGCTATCACGTCATGTACGAATACCTCAAATCCTTACGTGTTGATGTCAGCTGGACTTCTTGCCAAAAATGCTGTTGAACGTGGTCTACGCGTAGCTCCGACAGTCAAAACATCACTTGCCCCTGGTTCAAAAGTGGTGACAGGTTATCTTCGTAACTCTGGTTTGCAAACTTACCTAGATACACTTGGCTTTAACATTGTCGGTTACGGTTGTACAACATGTATCGGTAACTCAGGTAGCCTTCGCCCAGAAGTCGCTGAAGCAATTACGAATACCGATTTGTTAGCGTCAGCTGTTTTGTCAGGTAACCGTAACTTTGAAGGACGTGTTAATCCACTCGTCAAAGCAAACTTCCTTGCTAGCCCACCACTTGTTGTGGCTTATGCGCTCGCTGGAAATACTAACATTGACTTGACAACAGAACCACTTGGTTTTGATCAAAACAATGAGCCAGTTTATCTTAAAGACATCATGCCAACAAATGATGAAGTAGCAAAATACGTTGACCAATTTGTCACACGTGAATTGTTCGAACACGAGTATGAGCATGTTTTCACTGACAGTGAAAAGTGGAACCAAATTCCAACAGAAGAAAGTAAAATCTATCATTGGAATGAAGCCTCAACATACATCCAAAACCCACCATACTTTGATAACTTGGGTGATGATTTAGCAATCAAACCACTTAAAAACCTTAAACCATTGGCTAAATTTGGTGATAGTGTCACAACTGACCATATTTCACCAGCTGGTAACATCGCTAAAAATAGCCCTGCTGCTAAATACTTGACTGAACACGGTGTAGATTACCTTGATTTCAACTCATATGGTAGTCGTCGTGGTAATCACGAAGTCATGATGCGCGGAACATTTGCCAACATTCGAATTCAAAACCAATTAGCCGACGGTAAAATTGGTGGTTATACAAAATACAATGGTGAATTAATGCCAATCTACGATGCAGCCATGCATTATAAAGAAGATAAGGTTGATACTTTGGTCATTGCTGGTAAAGACTATGGTATGGGATCAAGTCGTGACTGGGCTGCCAAAGGGTCAAATCTTCTTGGTGTTAAAGCTGTTCTTGCTGAAAGCTTTGAACGTATTCACCGCTCAAACCTTGTCATGATGGGTGTGTTGCCATTGCAATTCTTAGAAGGTGATACAGCTGAAAGTCTTGGATTAACAGGTTACGAAACATACGATATTAACCTTTCAGAAAATCCTGGTATTCACGATATTGTAGATGTGATTGCGCGTGATGAATCAGGTGAAAAACACTTTAAAGCCATGGTACGTTTTGATGCGGATGCTGACATCCGATACTACAAAAACGGCGGAATTCTACCAATGGTTGTTAGAAAGAAATTAGGGGGTGCTTAATATATGACAGGATCAAGTGGATTAAAAGATTTAATCGCCTGTAATACCCGTATTAGCTCGATTATTAATGATAATTTATCTTATGCAGGTTACAATATTTCAGAATTAATGGACAATGATGCTAGTTTTGAAGAAGTGATTTACCTTCTTTGGAACCTTCATTTGCCAAATAAGACAGAACTCGATGATTTTGTGAAATTGCTTCGTGATAACTATGAAATCAGTGATGCTGTTGTACAATGTATCATGATTCAATCACGTAATCACTTGCATCCAATGAGTGTTCTTCGTTCAACAGTTAGTTTGCTAGGTGTTTACAATGTTAATGCAGAAGATAACTCAGAAGAAGCAACTTACGAACAATCCATTCAATTAATGGCTAAAATGCCAACGATTATTGCAACTTTTGCACGTTTGCGTGAAGGAAAAACTCCAGTAGCACCTCGTAAAGATTTGTGTTTTGCGGCGAATTTCCTTTATATGTTAAACGGCGAAGAACCAACTGACTTGCAAGTTAAAGCTCTTAATCGTGCTTTGGTACTACATGCTGACCACGAATTAAATGCTTCAACCTTTGCAGCGCGTGTTTGTGCCTCAACGTTGGCAGACATTTATTCTTGTGTGACAACAGCAATCGGTACGCTTAAAGGCCCTCTTCATGGTGGTGCCAATGAACGTGTTTTTGACATGTTAACTGAAATCCGTGAAATGGGTGATACCAAAGCCTACCTTAAAGAAAAACTTGATTCACAAGAAAAAATCATGGGCTTTGGTCACCGTGTTTATAAAACACAAGACCCTCGTGAAAAATATCTTCGTGAAATGGCGCAAGCTTTGACAGAAGGAACTGAAAATGAAATTTGGTTTAATTTGTCTTGTGAAATTGAACAATACATGAAACACACTAAAGGTTTGATTCCAAACGTTGATTTCTATTCAGCGACAGTTTATCATGTGCTTGGTATTGATAGTTCAATCTTTACCTTGATTTTTGCCATGAGTCGTGTGGCTGGTTGGATTGCTCATATTCAAGAACAACAAAAACATAATAAATTGATTCGTCCACGTTCTCGTTATAAAGGTGAACTTGGTTTGAAATATGTTCCACTTGAAGATCGTTAAGAAAGATTACGAAAGGAAAAAAGGAAAATTATGGCTGATAAAATCACTTTAGAAAATGGCCAATTGGTCGTTTCTAATCATCCAATTATCCCTTTTATTGAAGGGGATGGTGTTGGTCGTGACATTTGGAAAAATGCGCGTGCTGTCTTTGACGCTGCTGTTGAAAAAGCTTATCAAGGTCAGAAAAAAGTTGAATGGCATGAGCTTTTAGCTGGTAAAAAAGCGCATGAAGCAACTGGGAAATGGTTACCAGAAGAAACGCTTGATACAATTAAAGAAGATTTGATTGCTATTAAAGGACCTCTAGAAACACCAGTTGGTGGCGGGATTCGTTCACTAAATGTAACGCTTCGCCAAGAATTGGATTTGTATGCTTGTGTTCGTCCAGTTCGTTATTTTAAAGGAATTGAAAGTCCACTTAAAGAACCAGAAAAAACAAGTATTACTATTTTCCGTGAAAATACTGAAGATATTTACGCTGGTATTGAATGGGAAGCTGGTACAGCAGAAGTGAAAAAAGTCATTGAATTCTTGCAAAATGAAATGTCTGTCAACAAGATTCGTTTTCCTGAATCAAGTAGTATCGGTATCAAGCCAATTTCAAAAGAAGGTAGTGAACGACTTATTCGTTCAGCTATTGAATACGCCCTTGCTAATCAACTAACAAATGTCACAATTGTTCATAAAGGAAATATCCAAAAATTCACTGAAGGTGGTTTCCGCAAATGGGGTTACGAACTTGCAGAACGTGAATACGCTGATGAATTGGCAAGTGGGAAATTGGTTATGAATGACATCATTGCCGATAACTTCTTGCAACAAATCCTACTAAATCCTGAAAAATTTGATGTTGTCGCTTTGACAAACTTAAACGGTGACTATGCGAGTGATGCTCTAGCTGCTCAAGTTGGTGGTATCGGTATCTCACCAGGTGCAAACATCAATTATGTAACTGGTCATGCCATTTTTGAAGCAACACACGGAACTGCACCAGATATTGCTGGAAAAGATATTGCTAATCCATGTTCGGTTCTTTTGTCTGGTTGTATGTTGTTTGATTATATCGGATGGACAGAAGTTGCAAGTTTGATTTCTCAAGCAATTGAAACAACTTTTGCCAAAGGTCAATTTACAGCAGATTTGGCGCAAGGAAAAGCCGCTTGCTCAACAAGTGAATTTGCAGCTAAACTCATTGAAAATATGTAAAAGCTAGCCTAGAACAAGTCTTGTTCTAGGTTTTTTGCTATAATGAGAATAGTTTGAAATTTAGAGGTTGACGTTTTATGGGCTATTCTATAACGGATATTATTTTTCTATTTTTTATTTATTCATTTATCGGTTGGCTATGGGAGACCATTTATTGCTCCATCCATGATAAAAAGTTTGCCTATCGTGGTTTCTTAGCTGGACCTTATTGTCCAGTTTATGGCTTTGCGGTGACGACGGTTTTAATCGGGACCAAACCATTTCAAGACAATCTACTAGGCCTTTTTATCAGCGGCATGCTCATTGCGACGATTTTTGAATTTTTGGCTGGCTGGTTTTTGGAACATTTCTTTCATATGAAGCTTTGGGATTATAGCAATTTATTTGGTAATGTCAAAGGTTGGATTGCTCCTGAAATTTCACTTTTTTGGGGAGTTAGTATTCTGATACTTGTTAAATTTGTCCAGCCGACGGTCATGGCTGTTATCAATCGTTTGAATGGCTGGTTTGCCTTAGCGATTGTTTCTATCATGACAGCAGATTTGATTTGGACGGTTATGGATACTGTGAAATTCCAACAAGCAGCTGCAACGGTTGAAAAATATGTTCGTTCTGAGCAAGAAAGATTGCTTCGATCTGTTAAAGCGGAATTTGACGACTGGACTAAACAAAGAGAAGCTTTTAGTAAACGCTTGGAGAAATTTAGACTTCAGCTAAATGAGAATTTAAAAGTCAAGGGTGTTCAGCCATTTCGTTTTAACCAACGCCGTATGTTGCGAAACTATAAAGATTTCAGCTTGACAACAGCACCATTCTTTAACGAGATTCGTAAACAAACAGCAGCCCTAAAAAAGAAAAAAGCTGAGAAAAAAGATTAAATCATAAATGGAAGCGAGTTCAACTTGTTTCTATTTATTTTTGAAAAAAACAGGTAATTTTACAGCTTGAAAGTGGCGTTTTTCCTTAATTTTTCAAAAAAGAAGGCGCATACAAGCTGCCTAACTATTGAAATAAAAAAGGGTTTATGCTATAATCATAGCTTGTAAGGGTTATCATAAGGTAATCCGAAAAAACACAAATAAAAGGAGAACCATAATATGGCTTCAAAAGATTTTCACATTGTTGCAGAAACAGGTATTCACGCACGTCCAGCTACTTTGCTTGTTCAAACAGCTAGCAAATTCGCTTCAGACATCACTCTTGACTACAAAGGTAAAGCAGTAAACCTTAAATCAATCATGGGTGTTATGAGTCTTGGTGTTGGTCAAGGTGCTGACGTAACTATCTCTGCTGAAGGTGCTGACGCTGATGACGCACTTGCAGCAATCGAAGAAACAATGACAAAAGAAGGATTGGCTTAAGAAAATGACAGAAATGCTTAAAGGAATTGCCGCATCTGATGGTGTTGCTGTTGCTAAAGCGTATCTACTCGTTCAACCTGATTTGTCATTTGAAACTGTTACAGTTGAAGATACAAGTGCAGAGGAAGCTCGCCTAGATGCCGCATTGAAAGCATCACAAGACGAGCTTTCTATTATACGTGAAAAAGCAGTAGAAACACTTGGCGAAGAAGCAGCTGCCGTATTTGACGCACATTTAATGGTTCTTGCTGACCCAGAAATGATCAGCCAAATTAAAGAAACTATTCGTGCAAAACAAACTAACGCAGAAGCAGGACTTAAAGAAGTGACTGATATGTTCATCACTATCTTTGAAGGAATGGAAGATAACCCATACATGCAAGAACGTGCCGCAGATATCCGCGACGTTGCTAAACGTGTATTGGCTCACCTTCTTGGTGCTAAACTTCCAAACCCTGCTACAATTGATGAAGAATCAATCGTTATTGCACACGATTTGACACCTTCTGATACAGCCCAATTGAACAAAAAATTCGTTAAAGCCTTTGTTACAAACATTGGTGGACGTACAAGTCACTCAGCTATCATGGCTCGTACTCTTGAAATTGCCGCTGTTCTTGGGACAAACGATATCACTAGCCGCGTTAAAGATGGCGATATCGTAGCTGTAAATGGTATCACTGGTGATGTTATCATCAATCCAACAGATGAAGAAATTGCTGAATTTAAAGCTGCTGGTGAAGCATATGCTAAACAAAAAGCTGAATGGGCTCTTCTTAAAGATGCTGAAACAGTAACAGCTGATGGTAAACACTTCGAATTGGCAGCTAACATTGGTACACCTAAAGACGTTGAAGGTGTTAATGCTAATGGTGCAGAAGCAGTTGGTCTTTACCGTACAGAATTCTTGTACATGGATTCACAAGATTTCCCAACTGAAGATGAACAATATGAAGCATACAAGGCTGTTCTTGAAGGCATGAATGGTAAACCAGTTGTGGTTCGTACAATGGATATCGGTGGGGATAAAGAACTTCCTTACTTCGACCTTCCAAAAGAAATGAACCCATTCCTTGGATTCCGTGCACTTCGTATTTCTATTTCAGAAACAGGAAATGCAATGTTCCGTACACAAATCCGTGCACTTCTTCGTGCATCTGTACACGGACAACTTCGTATCATGTTCCCAATGGTTGCTCTTCTTAAAGAATTCCGTGCTGCTAAAGCAATCTTTGATGAAGAAAAAGCAAACCTTAAAGCTGAAGGTGTTGCCGTTTCAGATGATATCCAAGTTGGTATCATGATTGAAATCCCAGCTGCAGCTATGCTTGCTGACCAATTTGCGAAAGAAGTTGACTTCTTCTCAATCGGAACAAACGACCTTATCCAATACACAATGGCTGCTGACCGTATGAACGAACAAGTTTCATACCTTTACCAACCATACAACCCATCAATCCTTCGTTTGATTAACAACGTTATCAAAGCAGCTCACGCTGAAGGTAAATGGGCTGGTATGTGTGGTGAAATGGCCGGTGACCAAAAAGCTGTTCCACTTCTTGTCGGAATGGGGCTTGACGAGTTCTCTATGTCAGCTACATCAATTCTTCGTACACGTAGCTTGATGAAGAAACTTGACACTGCTAAAATGCAAGAATACGCTAACCGCGCTCTTACAGAATGCTCAACAATGGAAGAAGTTCTTGAACTTAGCAAAGAATATGTTAATGTTGATTAATTAACATGAGAAAGCTTTTAACGTAATGTTAAAAGCTTTTTTTGATGTTAAAAATCAGGAAATCCTAATTGAATTCATTTGAAATGTTACTGTTTTTTCTAATGAAAAAATATACGATTATCGAATAAAATAAAAAGTTATTCAATTGAAAAAATTCACTAAATTCTGATATTACAAGCACATAGAGGTATTACAATGGGATTATAAACATTATTTATAAGTTTTATAATTATAACTATTTGACACCACAAAGTTTTTGTCTAAATTTTCAGAATTTTTTCGTGTTAAAATATTGAAAAAAGCTAAAAAAGTGATAAAATGGAGTTATCACATTTAAAAGGAGATATCGCTTGACTAAACAATATAAAAATTACGTCAACGGTGAGTGGAAACTTTCTAAAGAAGAAATCAAAATTTACGCTCCCGCAACTGGTGAAGAACTTGGTTCTGTTCCTGCAATGAGCCAAGAAGAAGTTGACTATGTTTATGCATCAGCTAAAGCTGCTCAAAAAGCATGGCGTGCACTTTCATATGTAGAACGTGCTGAATACCTTCACAAAGCAGCTGATATTTTGATGCGTGATGCTGAAAAAATTGGTGCTGTTCTTTCTAAAGAAATCGCTAAAGGTTACAAATCAGCTGTCGGTGAAGTTATTCGTACTGCTGAAATCATTAACTATGCTGCTGAAGAAGGCGTTCGTCTTGAAGGTGAAGTTCTTGAAGGTGGAAGCTTTGATCCAGCAAGCAAGAAAAAAATTGCTATCGTTCGTCGCGAACCAGTAGGTTTGGTGCTTGCTATTTCACCATTTAACTACCCAATCAACCTTGCGGGTTCTAAGATTGCTCCTGCCCTTATTTCAGGGAACGTTGTTGCCCTTAAACCACCTACGCAAGGTTCTATCTCAGGTCTTCTTTTGGCTGAAGCATTTGCTGAAGCTGGACTTCCTGCAGGTGTCTTCAATACAATCACAGGACGTGGTTCAGTTATCGGTGACTACATTGTAGAACATGAAGCTGTTAACTACATCAACTTTACAGGTTCTACACCAGTTGGTGAACACATTGGTCACTTGGCTGGTATGCGTCCAATCATGCTTGAACTTGGTGGTAAAGATTCAGCTATCATTCTTGAAGATGCTGACCTTGACTTGGCTGCTAAAAACATCGTTGCTGGTGCTTATGGATACTCAGGTCAACGTTGTACAGCTGTAAAACGTGTTCTTGTTATGGATAGCATTGCTGACAAATTAGTTGAAAAAGTTTCTGCACTTGTTAACGACTTGACTGTTGGTATGCCAGAAGATAACGCTGATATCACTCCACTTATTGATACAAAAGCTGCTGACTATGTTGAAGGTCTTATCAAAGATGCTCAAGAAAAAGGTGCTAAAGAAGTTATCTCATTCAAACGTGAAGGTAACCTTATCAGCCCAGTATTGTTTGATAATGTAACAACTGACATGCGCTTGGCTTGGGAAGAACCATTTGGTCCAGTCCTTCCATTTATCCGTGTAAACTCAGTTGAAGAAGCTATCGAAATTTCAAACAAATCTGAATACGGTCTTCAAGCTTCTGTATTTACAAACAACTTCCCATTGGCATTCAAGATTGCTGAACAACTTGAAGTGGGTACTGTTCACATTAACAACAAAACACAACGTGGTACAGATAACTTCCCATTCCTTGGTGCTAAAAAATCTGGTGCTGGAACACAAGGTGTGAAATATTCTATTGAAGCTATGACAACTGTCAAATCTACTGTATTTGATATTGCCAAATAATAGATAAAAGGTTAGAACATTGTTCTAGCCTTTTTGTTTTTTCAGAAATAGAAGGAAGGGAAGTTGTTCTTTTTTTGAAAATTTTTAGAAATTATTTCTTTTTTCTAATATTTTACACTTTTAATTATGAAAACGCATACTTTTTTGGTAGAATGAAATTAACCATACAATAGGAGGTAGAAAATGGTAACACGTAATCAATTTTCAACTTTAGAAATGCGCAAATCAAGTCCGTATTTTTCTGCATTAAAAACTATTGTCGAAACAGCATTTTATGAAAACCAGGTTCACCCAATTAAAACCTTAGAAGAGGCATATCAACTGGCTTCAAATGCTGCAGGTACAGTGATTTTAGACATGCCTGTCATTCATACTAAGGAATTGGGACTGCCTTCCTATGCTCGTGTGTTGTTAACAAATTCTGGTGCAGTCGTTGGACGAACAGCTAAAGCACGTCGAATTTTTGGCCAAGACGAAGAGGAAGATGAACGTTTGCTATCCATTGTTAGAAGTGCAGTTTATCAAGCGCATCGCCGTCAATTTTACAAAGCTGATGCTATTGTAGGGTTAGATGAAAAATTCATGGTACGCGCCCATTTGATGGTGCCAGAAGAAGAAGTCAATAATCTCTATTCATGGTTATTGAATTTCCAAATTCTAGATGAAGAATTCAAAAATCGTTTGAAAGTTTCTAAGGTCTACAATGAAGATGATATTTTTGTCTTCTTTAATCCAAGATGGTCTCATCCAGATTACCCAGATGGTTTGGTTTATTTTGATACTAATCACAACTGTGTAGCTATTTTAGGACTCAATTATTTTGGTGAATTGAAGAAAGCGACTTTGACACTTGCCTGGGGAACAGCTGCACGTAATGGTTACGTGTCATGCCACGGTGGTTTGAAGATTTTCCAAGGAAAAGAAGGTCAGAAGGATTATGTAGCTTCATTCTTTGGTTTGTCAGGTTCAGGAAAATCTACTTTGACTCACGCTAAACATAATGGAAAATATGATATCAAAGTTCTACACGATGATGCTTTTGTTATTTCTGAAAAAGATGGCTCATCAATTGCCCTAGAACCATCATATTTTGATAAGACAAATGATTACCCAACAGGACATCCTGAACAAGATTTCTTTGTGACAGTTCAAAACTGCGGGGTGACTTTGGATGAAAATGGTCGTAAAAAATTGATGACAGAAGATATCCGAAATGGTAACGGTCGAACGGTTAAATCTCGTTTTGCGACACCAAATCGTGTTGACCATATCGAAGAGCCGATTAATGCCATCTTTTGGATTATGAAAGACGATTCTCTACCTCCATTGATTAAGGTTAATGACCCTCTCATGGCAGCTACAATGGGTTGTACTTTGATGACCAAACGCTCAAGTGCTGAAAATATTGAAGGAAATAAACAAACACTTGTCATCGAACCATTTGCCAACCCATTTAGGGTTTATCCGCTCGTTGAAGATTATCAAAAATTCCGTTCACTATTTGAAGGAGATGTTGATTGTTACATCATCAATACTGGTACTTACATGGGACAAAGTATTCCGAAAGAAGTTTCTTTAGGTATTATTGAAAAGTTAGTTGATGGTGATGCTGAGTTTAAAGATTTTGGACCAATCGAAGGTTTCCAATATTTGGATTTGGCAGAATACCCTGTTCATCATTTTGACAGCAAGTATAAACAACTCATCCGTTCACGTATGCAGTTCCGTTTGAATTATTTACTTTCATTCAACCAAAACAACCCAAAACTTGCTTTGCCAGTAGAAGCCATTTCACGTTTGGAAAAAGTGATTAATAATTTGAAATAATTTTTCTAATCCTTGAGAGAAATCTCAAGGATTTTTTATGCTTTTGAGTGGGGTATAGAACTTACTTATATATACTTAAAACAAAAAAATATCATAAGATATAGAATTTTCAGAAAAATATATTGAATTTATTTTTTGTTTGTGCTTTAATGTGTTTTATATTGGTTGAACCAGTATGCAAAACTTTTTTTGGAGGTTTATTTATGGGGAAAAAAGAACGTTTCTCGTTGAGAAAGTACAAGGTCGGATTGGTTTCTGTATTGATTGGAGCAGTCTTCTTAGCGGGGCATGTAGCAGCAGATGAGGTTAATTCTGCGGTACAGCCTAATCAGGTGGGAACAGAGCAAGTTGTTCAAGTAGTTGATAGCAGTCTGCCGGTAGATGAAAATCAAGCTGAGCTTGCTACAGAACAAACATCAGAAGTTTTGTCTCAGACTGTTAATCAAGGTGATGTCACTTTGTCTGACAATCAAGAAGCAAGTCTTCCGACAGAAAATGAAGTGACTGACAACACTCAAGATAAAATCAGTACAGTCAGCAATCAAACACTTGACACGGCATCACAGCAAGAAGCAAGTCAAGCTAAACAACCAGAAACTCCACAAAGTATTGATACAGATGAGCAAATCAAGGTTCCAGAGGTTTGGGAGAGCGGCTATAAAGGTCAAGGAACTGTTGTAGCAATCATTGATTCAGGTTTGGATGTTGATCATGATGTTTTGCATATCACAGATCCATCAAAAGCAAAATACAAAAGTCAAGAGGAAATGGATGCGGCTAAGGCTGCTGCAGGCATTACTTACGGAAAATGGTTTAATGACAAGGTTATTTTTGGTTATAACTACGTTGATGGAAATACCAATTTGAAAGAGGGAATTGAAGATTCTCATGGTATGCACGTTACAGGGATTGCAGCTGGTAACCCAACTCAAAAAGCTGGAGATGAGTATATCTATGGTGTGGCACCAGAAGCTCAAGTCATTTTCTTGCGAGTTTTTTCAGATTTGAAAAATACAACTGGTCCGGCATTGTATGTTAGAGCAATCGAAGACGCTGTTAAGCTTGGAGCTGATTCTATTAATCTAAGCCTCGGTAGTACCACGGGTTCAACAGCTAATATTGAGGAGAGCCTGCTTGAGGCTATTGAAGCAGCCCAACGAGCAGGTGTAACGGTTGTTATTTCAGCAGGGAACGATGGGGCATTTGGTGATAATCAAAAACCTTTTGCTGAAAATATTGATTATGGCTTAGTTGGCAATCCTTCAACGGCAAAAGGAGCCATTTCTGTTGCGTCTTACAATAGCGATTATACCAGAGGTCAAGCCATTACATTTGTTGGAATGGAGAATAATGCGGACTTAAACTACGGAAGATGCCCATTTTCTGACCCAAATAAAAGTGAAAAGAAATTTGAAATTGGTAGAGATTATGACTATGTCTACGTAGGTACAGGTACATCAGAAGAAGTGCAAGGGGTTGATTTAACAGGAAAAATTGCTCTTATTAAGCGTGGTGGCTCAACTTTTTCTGAGAAAATTGCTAACGCCATTGCTCAAGGAGCTGAAGGTGTTGTTATTTATAATAACGACCCTCAAGGAGCAAATATCAGCATGTCTCTTGATGATTCAGCCATTGCTATTCCAGCCGTATTTATTCCATATAAATTTGGTAATGCTCTTGCAAACGGTAATTATAAAATTCGTTTCAATGGTAATCTTGAAAAATTTGATAATATTGAAGCTGGGCGTTTTTCAAGCTTTAGTAGCTGGGGATTGACGAGTGATGGTGAGTTAAAACCTGATGTTTCAGCACCCGGAGGAAGCATTTATTCATCGTTTAATGATGGTCAATACGGTTTGATGAGTGGTACAAGTATGGCTGCTCCTCACGTAACAGGTGTTGTAGCTTTGGTTAAGCAGTACCTCAAGGAAAAATACCCAGAAAAATCAGATGCTGAAATAGCTTACTTGGTAAAAGCTTTGATTATGAGCAATGCTAAGGCGCATTATGATGAACAAGCAGGTGAATTTAGTTCGCCACGCCAACAAGGAGCAGGGCTAGTTGATACAGCATCAGCTATTAGTTCTGGTTTATATTTGACAGGTGATGACGGTTATGGCAGTATCACTCTAGGAAATGTTGGAGATGCTTTTAGTTTTGATGTAACTATTCATAACATTAGCGATCAAGATAAGACATTAACCTATGAAACAAATCTTCAAACAGATGCTGTCGAGGATGGTAAGATTACTTTATCACCACGACACTTGGCAACTATCGCTGGTAGAACCGTTACTGTGAAGGCTAATAGTTCTGAGAAAGTAACGATTACTGTTGATGCACGTCAGTTTGCTGAGCTATTAACAAAAGAAATGCCAAATGGTTATTATCTTGAAGGTTTTGTTCGTTTCTTGGATTCGGTTGATTTTGCTGAAGTTGTCAGCCTTCCGTTTGTTGGATTTAGAGGTGATTTCCAAAATCTAGCTGTTGTGGAAGATCCTGTCTACAAATTGGTGGCTGATGGTAAAGAAGGCTTTTATCTAGAAATTGATGGTGACCATATTGTTTCTGGTTCTGATGATACGACAGCCTTGCTAACAAATTCGACTGATAGTTCAAAACCAATCGTTCTCGGTACTTATGCCAATAATGCTGGAGACTTTGTCTTGCACATGGACGAAAATGGCACAACGCGACTTGCTATCTCACCAAATAATGACGGCAAGCAAGATTTCGTAGCTTTCAAAGGTGTCTTTTTAAGAAATTATACTGATGCTAGTGCTGCGGTGTATGCAGCAGATGATGTCAATTTTGAGCATCCTTTATGGCAAAGTGAGACTTTTTCTGGAGTTAAAAATTATAAGAGCGAAAGAGGTTCAACAGCTCTTTCATCAACGATTTGGTATGGTGATAATCTGGACGGTAAGGACTTGTCAGATGGTTCATACAAGTATGTCTTGACTTACTATCCAACCGTTATTGGTGCACAAGCTCAACATTTAGCATTTGATATTATTGTCGATCGTAAAAATCCAGTTATCACAACAGCAACTTATGATGCAGCTAGCCAAAACTTTAATCCTAGAAAAGCTTTAGATGATGGTTCAGGCGTTTTACGTGGACGTGTTTATTATATCGATGACCATTACACCCCTGTTTATCTTGAACAAAATCCAGATGGCTCGTTTACTTTGCCGCTTGATGCTGCTTCGCTAGAAGATTTTTACTATGTGGTAGAAGATTTTGCTGGCAATACGGAAACGGCTAAAGTTAGTGATTTGGTCAATGTCGGGAATGAAAGTGGGCGTGTTACAATCAACCTTCTTGATGGTCAGACAAATGTTGCAAGTTATGTTGATTATACGTTTATTGTCAAAGACCATGATGGTAATGTTATCACTGATTTGAAGTATTATGGCAATGATTTATCTACAGTTAATTTGCCATTTGGTGATTATACTGTAGAACTTGCACTTTATGATACAGATGCTGCCGAATTAGCTGGTCCAACTAGCCAAATTATTAAGCTTTCAGATGCGGATAGTTACAAAACAGTGAATTTCTATGTTCATACGCGTAATCAGGCAGCATTGGTACTTGATTTTGATAAGGAACTTCCAAAAGGTACAACAGTTTCTATTTCAAATAAAAATGGCAAACTGACAGTTATTCCAGCAGCAAGATATGCTAAGAAAGATTATGGTAAAAACGTATATGTTGGAGACTACACATTAGAATTGCCACTTCCAGTTGGTTATGAGCTTTATGAGGATCCACATTTCACAGTTGTTTATGGAAAACAAAATCATATTGCTTTTAGTATTATTGATAAAACTGCTTTGATTGCGGCGACACAAGCAATAAATGGTATTGAAAATGAAGCGCGTTATTATAATGCTTCACTAGAAAAACTCTTAGCTTATCGAGATGCATTGACAAGCGCGCAAGCCATTTTGTCAGGAAAATACACACAAGTTGAAGTTGATGCAGCACTTCAAACATTACAAGATGCTATTGAAGCTTTAGATGGCAAAACGACAGACTTTAAGGCATTGACTGAAGAAGATAGTCAGTTTCAAGCAGAACAAGAAGACCCAGCTTATTACAATGCTGGAGTCGCAGCACGTACCACTTATGACACTCAGCACCGTAAAGCGAACTTAGTGCTTGCAAAAGGTTCAGTAACCCAAGAAGAAGTTGATGCGACATTGAAAAAATTGAAATCTGCGCGTGAAGCTCTTGATGGAAAAGCAACAGATTTCCGAGCACTTTCAAATTTTTCAAACAAATCAAAAGTCTTGAAAGTCACATCAGCTAAATATAAAAATGCAAGTGAACCAGCAAAAACAGCCTATAATCAAGCTTTAGTCGAAGCGCAAGCTGTTTTGAGCAACTCAGAAGCAACTCAAGGTGAGGTCGATGCTGCCTTAGCTAACCTAAAAGCGGCAGAAGCTGAGCTTGATGGAAAAGAAAAGCAAACCACATCTACTCAAACTGAGCTTAATGATTTCATTCCAAAAGAGGTTATTAAGAGTGAAACACCACCACAATCGATGAGAACTCAAAGTGCCAGTGAGAAAGGAGGAGAGGTAGTAGCACTAGGGGTGAATAAACGAGGTTTAGCAGGAAAATCTGCTTCGCCACTTAAACAATCCAAAGAGACTGCTTATCTTCCTACGACATCTAGTCAATCAGAATCATTCTTAGTTTCATTAGGATTTATAATCTTAGCAGGTGTTTCTCTTATCTGGGAAAATCGAAAACACGTACAAGAATAAAAAATAATGCATAGCCTAGATGGCTATGCATTTTTAGATATTATTATTTCAAATGAAGTTCTTGTTTTTTAAGATAAATTTCTGAGACATCAGCGAATTTTTTAAGTTTTTTCAAGTCTTCTTTGTGGCTGACAAATGTGATAACGATACCTGATTTTCCCATACGTCCTGTACGGCCAGCACGGTGTGTGTAGGTTTCCTTATCACGAGCAACTTCAAAATTGATGACATATTCAAGATTGTCAATATCGATACCGCGTGCCACCAAATCTGTTCCCAGAAGAAGTGAGATATCATGATTCTTGAATTTTTCAAGGATGACTTTACGGAATTTTACGTTGATATCTGAGGCTAAAGAAACAGCAGAAGCACGGTTGAACTGTAAGCGTTCCTCAGCTGCACCGAGGTCTGAAAGGCTATTGAAGAAGACGAGACCACGAAAATCAGGAATGTTTGCGAATTTACGAAGCAATTCAACACGGTCACGCTTGTCAACTGAAATGTAGTAGTGAGCAATCTGGTCAAGTTTTTGGTCAGAAAGATCGATAGTAATCGTATTTTCAGCTAAAACTTCAGGATCGACTTTATCTGTTGCGCTCATGTAAATCATTTGATGGTCGCGCGGAACACGGTGAATGATATTTTCAACAAAGTGATATTGTGAATCGCTAAGCAATTCGTCAAATTCGTCTAAGATGATTGTATCGACATTCATCATTTTGATTTTTTTATGTTTAACGAGTTCAAAGACACGACCTGGTGTTCCGATAAGAATTTCAGGACCTTTTTTCAAACGTTCGATTTGACGTTTTTGGCTTGAGCCAGAAATAAAGAGTTGTGTAGACAGGTTTAATGGCTCAGCCCATGTTTTTGTAACTTCAAAAATTTGCCCAGCCAACTCGGTGTTTGGAGCTAAGATAAGCAATTGCTGAGATTTTTTAGGCTTTAATTTTAGAAGTGCGGGAAAGAGATAAGCTAGGGTTTTACCTGTACCTGTCGGGCTAATACCAAGAAGGTTATCTCCTTGTGAAATAGGTTCAAATACCTGTTTTTGAATGTCTGTCAGCTCTGAAAAGCTAAGTGATTTTAGCTGTTCTTGCCAAACTTGTGGAAATTGTGAAATCATAGTTTTCCTTTTCTATGTTTTAAATCTTTACTTCATTATAACATAGAAAAAGCTAAGTTTTTTTATTTAAAGGGTAAGTAAGGGATTTCAATGTTTGAAAATTTTAAAAAAAGTAGTAGAATAGATAGGAAATATTTTTTATTTGGAGTAATAAATGCGTAAAAAACCTATTATTATTGGTGTGACTGGTGGTTCTGGAGGCGGAAAAACCAGTGTTTCTAAAGCAATTTTGGCTAACTTCCAAGACCAAAAAATTGCTATGATTCAACACGATTCTTACTACAAAGATCAAAGCCATTTGACTTTTGAAGAGCGTGTTTCAACTAACTATGACCACCCACTTGCTTTTGATACTGATTTGATGATTGAACACATCAATGAATTGATTGCAGGTCGCCCAGTAGATATTCCAATTTACGACTACACACTACACACTCGTAGTGAAAAAACATATCGTCAAGAACCTCAAGATGTTATCATCGTTGAAGGTATCTTGGTTCTTGAAGACAAACGTCTTCGTGATTTGATGGATATTAAACTTTTTGTTGATACTGATGACGATATCCGTATCATCCGTCGTATTAAACGTGATATGGAAGAACGTGGACGTAGCCTTGATAGTGTTATTGAACAATACACTTCTGTGGTTAAACCAATGTTCCACCAATTTATCGAACCAACAAAACGTTATGCTGACATCATCATCCCAGAAGGTGCTTCAAACGTTGTCGCGATTGACCTTATCAACACTAAAATTGCTGCAATTTTGAAAGAAAACGAAGAATAAGTGAAGGGCTGGAAAATCCAGCTCTTTTTACTTTCAGTAATTATTTTCAGAAAATTTGTTTTATTTAGATTATTCTGTTGACTTTTACCTTAGAAAGGGGTATTATGTTAAAAAACGAAAAACATCGAAGGGAAAATAAGTCAATGACATTCGCAACAATGACAGTCTTGCTATTGCGTAATGAGGGCTAGTGCAGCATAAGCATTAGTCCTGTTTGGCTTACCAAGCGGGATAAAAACATCTCGCTTGACCGTGAGATGTTTTTATTTTTATCTTATTGTTTTTGCTAGAATTAGAAAGAGGTTACTATGCGTAAAGTTGAATTTCTTGATACCACTCTTCGTGATGGCGAACAAACGCCAGGGGTGAATTTTTCAGTTAAAGAAAAAGTTGCGATTGCTAAGCAACTTGAAAAATGGGGCATTGCATCAATTGAGGCTGGATTCCCAGCTGCCAGCCCAGATTCTTTTGAAGCTGTTCGCCAAATTGCTGAAGCTATGACAACAACAGCGGTGTCAGGATTGGCTCGTTCAGTCAAAGCCGATATCGATGCTTGCTATGAAGCTTTGAAAGATGCTAAATACCCGCAATGTCACGTCTTCATCGCGACAAGTCCAATTCACCGTGAATACAAACTGAAAAAAACAAAAGAAGAGATTCTTGATATTATCAAAGAACATGTAACTTATGCGCGTAGTAAATTTGATGTGGTAGAATTTTCTCCAGAAGATGCTACTAGGACAGAGCTTGATTATCTTCTTCAAGTGGTTCAAACAGCGGTAGATGCTGGCGCAACTTACATTAATATTCCTGATACTGTTGGGTTTACAACGCCTGAAGAGTTTGGGCATATTTTCAAATACCTTATTGAAAATGTAACATCTGACCGTGAAATTATCTTTAGTCCGCACTGTCACGATGACCTTGGAATGGCGACAGCTAACACACTTGCTGCTATTAAAAATGGTGCAGGACGTATTGAAGGTACGGTCAATGGTATCGGTGAACGCGCAGGTAACGTTGCCCTTGAAGAAGTTGCAGTAGCTCTTAATATTCGTGAAGATTACTATCAAGCGACATCGGATATTGTTCTTAACGAAACGGTCAATACCTCAGAATTGATTTCTCGTTTCTCAGGTATTCCAATTCCTAAAAATAAAGCAGTTGTTGGTGGAAATGCCTTCTCACACGAATCAGGGATTCACCAAGATGGTGTACTTAAAAATCCACTTACTTATGAAATCATTACACCAGAGCTTGTTGGGGTTAAGCATAACTCACTTCCTCTTGGAAAACTTTCAGGTCGACATGCCTTTGTTGAAAAATTAAAAGAACTTGAAATTGCGTTTGAAGAGGCTGAAATTAAACCACTCTTTGGTAAATTCAAGAAATTGGCTGATAAGAAAACAGAAATTACAGATGCTGATATCCGTGCTTTGGTTGCTGGAACAGAAATCGAAAATCCAGAAGGCTTCCATTTTGGTGATTTGAAATTGACATCTAATCCAGACGAAACGGTTACTGCTGAAGTGACAATGATTAATGCTGAGGATGAAGAAGTCGATGTAACAGCAGATGGTAAAGGTTCTGTTGAAGCTGTTTACAATGCCGTTGATAAATTCTTCAACCAAAAAGTTCGTCTGCTTAGCTACACAATGGATGCCGTGACAGATGGTATCGATTCTCAAGCGCGCGTATCCGTTTCAGTCGAAAATGATGATACAGGTACTATTTTTAACGCCTCAGGTATTGATTTCGATGTTCTTAAAGCTGGTGCCATTGCTTATGTCAATGCTAATGCTTTAGTTCAAAAGGAAAATGCGGGAGAAATTGGCAAAGCTGTTTCATTCCGTGATGTGCCAACAAATGATTAAGAAAGGATAGAGCAAGAAAGTAGTTTGTTTTCTTGCGAGTGATACAAGGATGACTAAAAAAATTGTGACATTGGCTGGTGATGGTATCGGGCCAGAAATCATGGCAGCAGGGCTTGAAGTTCTTGAAGCTGTTGCAGATAAGATTGGGTTTGATTATGATATCGATGCTAAACCTTTTGGTGGTGTAGGGATTGACGCTTGTGGTCATCCCCTACCAAAAGACACTTTGGATGCTGCCAAAGCTGCGGATGCTATTTTGCTTGCTGCTATTGGTGGGCCAAAATATGATAATGCAACAGTTCGACCAGAGCAAGGCTTACTAGCTATTCGTAAAGAATTGAACCTTTTTGCTAATATTCGTCCTGTTCGCATTTTTGATGCTCTCAAACACTTGTCACCATTAAAACCTGAACGCATTGAAGGGGTTGATTTTGTAGTGGTTCGTGAATTAACAGGTGGCATTTATTTTGGCGAACACAAATTAGGAGATGAAGCTGCGCGTGATATCAACGACTACTCTGCTCAAGAAATCCGCCGCATCATTCGTAAAGCTTTTGAATTGGCACAAGTTCGTGGCAAAAAAGTGACTAGCATTGACAAACAAAATGTTTTGGCAACATCAAAATTATGGCGAAAAGTGGCTGAAGAAGTGGCCTTGGAATTTCCAGATGTGACTTTGGAACACCAATTGGTGGATAGCGCAGCCATGATTATGATTACTAATCCATCACGTTTTGATGTTGTGGTGACTGAAAATCTATTTGGTGATATTTTATCTGATGAATCAAGCGTGCTTCCAGGAACTCTTGGCGTAATGCCTTCAGCTAGCCATTCAGAAAATGGGCCAAGTCTTTATGAACCAATTCATGGCTCAGCACCAGATATTGCAGGCAAAGGGATTGCAAATCCAGTCAGCATGATTTTGTCAGTTGCGATGATGCTTCGTGAAAGTTTCGGTGAACTTGCTGGGGCAGAGATGATTGAGGGGGCTGTTGACAAGACCTTTAACCAAGGTATCCTAACACGTGACCTTGGTGGCCAAGCGACAACGACAGAGATGACGGCAGCCATTATTGCAAATCTATGAGTTTAAAAGATTATACAGTCCTTATTTTCATGTTGTGGAATGCCTTTGTGTTTATCACTTATGGGATTGATAAGCAAAAAGCAAAGTCAGGCTATTGGCGAATTCCTGAAAAAACTTTGTTGTGGGAAAGTCTTCTGCTTGGTGGTATAGGAGCTTTTCTTGGTGGCAAGCTTTTTCATCATAAAACTTTAAAGTGGTATTTTAAAGTATCTTGGTATTTAGGGATTATCGTTGACATTGCTTTTGTATACTGGCTTTTAGCTGTTTGGCACTAATCTTAGGGAAAATGAGAATAAAGACAGTGGAGGAAAATATGAGCGGAAAATCGATTTTTGATAAGCTTTGGGAACGCCATGTGATTACAGGCGAAGAAGGCGAACCACAGCTTATGTATGTTGACCAGCATTATATTCATGAAGTAACAAGTCCGCAGGCCTTTCAAGGTCTTAGAGATGCTGGGCGTAAAGTACGTCGTCCAGAGTTGACGTTTGGAACAACTGACCATAATGTTCCAACGGTTGATATTTTTAACATTCGTGATTTGATTTCAAAAAATCAAATTGATACTCTTGCTAGAAATGTTGAAGAATTTGGTATTGATGCAGCAACGCACGGTACGGAACGTCAAGGGATTGTTCATATGGTTGGTCCAGAAACAGGACGCAGTCAACCAGGTAAATTTATTGTCTGCGGGGACAGCCATACGGCAACACATGGCGCTTTTGGAGCCATTGCTTTTGGTATTGGGACATCAGAAGTGGAGCACGTATTTGCGACCCAATGTATCTGGCAAGTGAAACCGAAAAAAATGAAGGTTGAATTTGTCGGAAAACCACAAAAAGGGGTTTATTCAAAAGACTTTATTTTGGCTTTGATTGCAAAATACGGTGTTGATGCTGGTGTGGGTTATGCTGTTGAATATTGTGGCGAAGCTATTGATGCCCTTTCAATGGATGAACGCATGACGATTGCTAATATGTCAATCGAATTTGGAGCCAAAATGGGCTTGATGAACCCAGATCAAAAGACCTTTGATTATGTGAAGGGGCGCGAAGCTGCACCAAAAGGTGAGAAATTCGAAGAAGCAGTTGCTGACTGGAAAACATTGGTTTCTGACCCTGATGCAGAGTATGATAAGGTGATTACGATTGACGTTTCTGAGTTGGCACCTATGGTGACTTGGGGAACAAACCCTGAAATGGGTGTTGAATTTGGTCAACCATTCCCAGAAATTAAAGACATGAATGACGAACGTGCTTATCACTACATGGACATGAAACCAGGTGAGAAAGCAGAAGATATTGACCTTGGTTATGTCTTTATCGGATCTTGTACCAATGCTCGTCTTTCAGACCTTCAATTAGCAGCTAAGATTGTCAAAGGAAAACACATTTCACCAAAATTGACAGCTATCGTTGTTCCAGGGTCTCGTCCTGTTAAGAAAGAAGCTGAGCGACTTGGACTTGATAAGATTTTCTTGGATGCTGGCTTTGAATGGCGCGAACCAGGATGTTCAATGTGTCTTGGAATGAACCCAGACCATGTGCCAGAGGGTGTACATTGTGCCTCAACAAGTAATCGTAACTTTGAAGGACGCCAAGGTTTTGGAGCGCGTACACATCTTTGTAGTCCTGCTATGGCAGCAGCGGCAGCGATTGCTGGTAAATTTGTAGATGTTCGTCAACTATCAGAAGTGGAATAAAGGAGAGAGACCATGGAAAAATTTACCGTCTATACAGGGAAGTCTGTCCCTTTGATGAATGATAATATTGACACTGACCAACTGATTCCAAAGCAATTTTTAAAAGCTGTTGATAAAAAAGGTTTCGGGAAAAATCTTCTTTTTGAATGGCGCTACCTTAATGATAATTACGATGAAAATCCTGACTTTATCTTTAATCAGCCTGAATATCGTGATGCGACGATTTTGATTTCTGGAGATAATTTTGGGTCAGGGTCATCGCGTGAACACGCTGCCTGGGCACTTGAAGACTATGGCTTTCGTTGTGTGATTGCAGGGTCATTTTCAGACATTCATTACAATAATGAATTAAAAAATGGAATGCTTCCTATTGTTCAACCTTTGGAAGTGCGTCAAAAATTAGCTGCGCTACCAGCAGGAGAAGAAATTACCATTGATTTGCCAAACCAAGTCATCAAATCATCAGCTGGCGATTTTACGTTTGATATCGATAGTGAGTGGAAACGTAAGCTTGTTCTTGGGCTTGATGATATCGGCATTACTCTTCAGTATGAAGAATTGATTTCAGCCTACGAAAAAAATCGTCCAAGTTATTGGCAATAAAGTATTAAGCAGTAGGCAACCAAACTAAGCAGTCATTTTAATATAAACTGAGTTGAGATGCCATTGTCTCAGCTCTTTTTTACGTCAAATTCACCAAAATATCATTTTTTCAAAGTATGACGAAGTAGGCTTTTTTTGATATAATTAAGCTTATGGAAAATACTAAGAAAATTGAGAATTATGAAATCATGTTAGCGCAAGCAAATGCTTTGTTTGCTAACGAAAAAAACTTGTTGTCTAACCTTTCAAATGCAAGTGCGCTCTTGAAGATGACTTTGCCAAATTCTGTTTTTACTGGCTTTTACCTTTTCAATGGTGAAGAGTTGCTTCTTGGCCCATTCCAAGGTGGGGTATCTTGCGTACACATTAAACTTGGTAAAGGTGTTTGTGGAGAATCAGCAGCTAAACGCGAAACAATGATTGTCGCAGATGTGACAAAACATGCTAACTATATCGCTTGTGACTCAGCTGCCATGAGTGAAATCGTTGTTCCAATGGTCAAAGATGACAAACTTGTTGGTGTTTTAGATTTGGATTCACGTTTGACAGATGATTATGATGCTGTTGACCAAGAGTATCTTGAAAAATTTGCAGCTATTCTTGTCGAAAAATCATATTGGAATCTAGATATGTTTGGAGTTGAAAAATAATGTATCAAGCCCTCTATCGAAAATACCGTAGCCAAACCTTTGATGAAATGGTTGGGCAAACGGTTATTTCAACGACTTTAAAACAAGCAGTTTCTTCTGGCAAAATCAGCCATGCTTACTTGTTTTCGGGTCCACGAGGAACTGGTAAAACCAGTGCCGCTAAAATTTTTGCAAAGGCTATGAACTGTCCTCACCAAGTCAATGGTGAGCCATGTAATCAGTGTGATATTTGTCGTGATATTACAAATGGTAGTCTTGAAGATGTCATTGAGATTGACGCGGCGTCTAATAATGGGGTTGATGAAATTCGTGAAATTCGCGATAAGTCAACCTACGCACCAAGCCGTGCCACTTATAAAGTTTACATCATCGATGAAGTTCATATGCTTTCAACGGGGGCATTTAATGCGCTTCTGAAAACCTTAGAGGAACCAACAGAAAATGTTGTTTTCATCTTAGCGACTACTGAACTTCATAAAATTCCTGCGACAATTTTGTCACGTGTTCAACGTTTTGAATTTAAAGCGATTAAGTTAGCGGCTATTTGTGACCATTTGGCTAACATTCTTGACAAAGAAGGTATTACGTATGAAGAAGATGCTTTGACCCTGATTGCACGCTGTGCAGAAGGTGGAATGCGTGATGCTTTGTCTATTCTTGACCAAGCGCTAAGTCTTACAAGTGATAATTATGTTTCACTTAGCATTGCTGAAGAAATCACAGGAAGCATTTCAATGACGGCTTTGGATGATTTTGTGGCAAATGTTTTAGCCAATCAAACTAGCCAAGCTTTGACAAATCTTGAAACAATTTTCGATAGTGGCAAGAGCATGAGTCGTTTTGCGACAGATTTATTGAACTATCTTCGTGATTTATTAGTGGTTCAAAGCGGTGGTGAAAATACCCATACGAGTCAAGTTTTTCAAGAGAATTTGACTAATGTTCAACAAGAACGTATTTTTGCGATGATTGACTTGGTGACCAAAGCTTTACCTGAAATCAAAAATGGTGTTCAGCCTAAGATTTACGCCGAAATGTTGACCATTCAGTTGTCAGAATCAGGGAAACAAACTGCTCTAGCTCAGGTACCAGAAGGCTTGTCAGATGAGTTGGCTAGACTACAGTCAGAAATCAAAGACTTGAAAAATCAACTAGCTAATCTGGACAGCTCTGCGATTTCACCAAAATCAACCAAGCGTCCAAAAACAAATTCTAGCTATCGCTATAAAGTTGACCGTGTCAAGATTTTAACTATCATGGAAGAAACGATTGTTGATAGTCAGAAATCAAGAGAGTATCTTGAAGCCCTTAAAGGCGCTTGGAATGAAATTTTAGATAGTATTTCTGCTCAAGATCGCGCGCTTTTGCTTGGTTCTGAACCAGTTCTTGCAAATAGCGAAAATGCTATTTTGGCTTTCGATGCAGCTTTTAATGCTGAGCAAGCCATGAAACGAACAGACCTTAATGACATGTTTGGTAATATCATGAGTAAAGCTGCTGGTTTCTCACCAAATATTTTGGCAGTGCCACGAAAAGACTTTAACAGCATTCGAGCTGAATTTGCTCAAAATCTAAAAAAGAAAAAACAAAACCCAGTAGAGGAAGAAGTCAAAGATGACTCTTTCATCCCAGAAGGCTTTGATTTTCTAGCAGATAAAATTAATAAAGTGGAAGATTAAAAGGAAGTTTCGATTGAAACTTCCTTTTAACGTGAAAACATATCAGTGAAAACTGCTAAAAGCGGTTATCTATGCTATAATAAACGTATGACTATAAAACGTTTTATTTTAATGGCACTCATGTGCGCCTTTGAAACCTACTTTTTTAATGAATGTTTATTTAATGGTGATTATTTCTTTGCTTTCTTTTGGGGGTTATTTTTGCTACGTGACCTTCAACGTGCCTACACGGTTGATAAGGTCTTACAAACTTTGACATCAACTACCAAGAAGAAAGACTGATTTCGCCACTACGAAGTAATTTTTCTTGACCATTGTCAAGTTTGACAATCAGGTGCCCTTGATTGGTAATGTCTTGGGCAATTCCTGAGTATAGACAATCATTTTCTGTAAAAGTCACTTGTTTATCTAAGACAAGTGATTTTTCTTTGTAAACTTTTACCAAATCTTTTTCTGGAATTGTGAAGAAGAGTTTCCAAATTTCGGTGATGAGTTGATTGCGCGTGATACTTGGTTGCCAAGAAAAAAGTGAGCCAGCTTTTTCGGAAATGTCATCTGGAAAATCCGTAACGTGAAAATTAATGCCAACTCCGATAATGACATCGGTAATTAAGCCTGTTTCAACCGATGAGATAGCTTCGGTTAAAATGCCAGCGATTTTTTTACCATTGTAATAGATGTCATTGACCCATTTGATGTCTGTTTCGATACCAGTTAGTCGCGAAATGGCTTTAACAACGCTTGAGGCTACCATGAGTGTATAAGGTTTCACTTCTTCAAAAGGAACATTTGGTTTAAGGTGAAGTGACATATAAATGCCACCTTGTTTTGAGGCAAAAAATTGTCTACCAAAGCGTCCTTTGGCTTGCTCTTGACTTGGAGCTAAGTAGAGGTGCGCTTCTTTATCTTCATCTAAATGATTTTTAGCATCTAATTGAGTTGATTGGCTTTTTTCGTTGAGACTAACGGCTATCTTTAAATCTTTAGAAATGATTTCCGGAAGTAGCAATTCACCTGAGAGAATTTTATAGCCACGTTTTTTAACAGAATCAATCTGAACGCCTTTTTCTTCTAAAGTTTTGATGGCTTTCCAAATAGCGGTTCTAGAGAGTTCAAACTCACTTGCTAACGTTTCTCCGCTAATATATTCACTTTGGTTTTGTAAATAATGATAAATTTTTTCGTAGGTTTTCATACCAATAGTATAATATATTTTTTCTAAATATTCTTAATGAAAAATGAATTTGTTACGAAATGGTAAGAATTTTTCTATAGGCAATTTGGGTAAAACGTGGTACAATATTCTAGTCAATGAGTCCCGATAAGACAATCTGGCGGTTTAATAGTGTGTTCTTCTTCGTTAGCTCATCTTGATATTCTTCAGTATTATCTGCGATTTCGCTGACTTGACTAACACGCTATTGACCGCGCCATCTCTTTTTAGATGATTTAGATTGGTACTTTGTAACTCATTAGAAATGTCTACTTTTAATGTGGAGGTTTCGAAAGGGAAAAATTCCCGACATTTTAATGCCTATAGGTATTAAAATGAAAAATTAATGATATGGGGGGACATTTTTATGTCAGAACGTAAACTTTTCACGTCTGAATCAGTTTCTGAGGGGCATCCAGATAAGATTGCAGACCAAATTTCAGATGCTATTTTAGATGCTGTGTTGGAACAAGATCCTGATGCACACGTTGCAGCAGAAACAGCTGTATACACTGGGTCAGTCCATGTTTTTGGAGAAATTTCAACGACAGCTTATGTTGATATTAACCGTATTGTTCGCGATACTATCGCAGAAATCGGTTATACAAATGCTGAGTATGGCTTCGCTGCTGAATCAGTTGGGGTTCATCCATCATTGGTTGAACAATCACCTGATATTGCACAAGGGGTTAACGAAGCATTAGAGGTTCGTGGAAATGCCGATCAAGATCCACTTGACTTGATTGGTGCTGGTGACCAAGGTTTGATGTTTGGTTTTGCTGTTGATGAAACGCCAGAATTGATGCCATTGCCAATTTCACTTTCTCACAAATTGGTTAAAAAATTGGCAGATTTGCGTAAATCAGGCGAAATTTCATACCTTCGCCCAGATGCGAAATCACAAGTTACAGTTGAATATGATGAAAATGACAAACCAGTTCGTGTCGATACTGTTGTTATCTCAACTCAACATGACCCAGAAGCAACCAACGAACAAATTCACAATGACGTGATTGAAAAAGTCATCAAAGCAGTTATTCCAGCTAAATACCTTGATGACAAGACTAAATTCTTCATCAATCCAACTGGTCGTTTTGTAATCGGAGGTCCTCAAGGGGATTCTGGTTTGACTGGTCGTAAGATTATCGTTGATACTTACGGTGGTTATGCACGTCATGGTGGTGGTGCTTTCTCTGGTAAAGACGCTACAAAAGTTGACCGTTCTGCATCATACGCTGCACGTTACATCGCTAAAAATATTGTTGCTGCTGGTTTTGCAAGCAAAGCAGAAGTGCAATTAGCTTATGCTATCGGTGTGGCACATCCAGTTTCAGTTCGTGTTGATACATTTGGTACTAACACAGTTGCTGAAAGCAAATTGGAAGCTGCTGTTCGTGAAGTCTTTGACCTTCGTCCAGCAGGTATCATTAAGATGCTTGATTTGAAACGTCCAATTTACCGTCAAACAGCTGCTTACGGACACATGGGACGTACAGATATCGATCTTCCATGGGAAAAACTTGATAAAGTCGATGCTTTGAAAGAAGCTGTAAAATAAATATAGAAACGTTGCACTGATAGTGCGGCGTTTTTTTATCCTAGATTTTTTGTTTTAAAAATAAGGGGAAAATCTTTCAATCTTTTGCTAGACTATACAGTAGGAGGTGAGGGTAATGATTTCACGATTTAATCAAACAATGACCTACCTTGAAAGTGTATTAACGACCGAAATTGATAAACAAAAAGTTCAACACTTATCAGGATATTCCTATGCTATGTTTTCACGTTTATTTTCCATGTTAGCAGATATGACCTTATCGGAGTATTTGCGTAAGCGTAGATTATCAGAAGCGGTTAATGATTTGAAGATGTCATCTGATAAGGTGATTGATATTGCTATGAAATACGGTTATGATTCTGCGGATAGTTTTAGCGCAGCTTTTAAAAAATTCCACGGTTCAACGCCAACTGAAGTTCGTAAGGGAATGCCCTACAAAGTATTTCCAAAAGTTTACTTATCATTAACGGTAAGTGGAGGTAAGTCTATGAATGTCACAATTGAAAAGAAAGCGGCTTTTGCGGTTGCTGGTGTTTTAGCATCACACATTGAAAGTAAAGACTGCCCAGGAGTTTGGGATGAACTCTATGCTAAATTTGATATTGCTGATTTAAAAGCATTAGGAAATGGTCAAAGTTTTGGTGTCTGCTCAGAGCTCTCATCTGGTGTGGGACTTAATTACTTAGCGGGATATGATGTTACAGATAAGAAAAAGGCACAAGAGTTGGGCTTGAGTCTTTTAGAAGTAGCAGAAACGCAGTATGCGATTGTTCCAGTCAGAGGCAATGTTCCAGAGGCTATTCACGAAGCCTGGAAATATGTTCTTGAAGTATTTTTTCCAGAAAATGGTTATTGTCACTCTGGTGCTCCAGATTTTGAAGTTTATGCAGGAGGAGATATTCACGCTGAAGATTATGAAATGGCTTTGTGGATACCGATTGTTAAAGAAGAGGTTAAATAGCTGACCAATATTTTTAATAAAGTCCATCAGTTTGTTACACTTGCCATAAAGTAGACATTTGAAACAGGTTTAACCTTGATTTTAAAGTTTTTTGACTAAAAAAGTTTGAAAAATAAAAGTAGTAGTTTCTGCTTATGATATTAAAACACGAAAAAATATGACAAAATCTTAACAAAGTGTCAAAATATTCACCATAATCAGTTTGTCAAATGCCATAATCTATGATAAAATGTAAAGGTTGAATTCTAGCAGAAAGTTTTGAATGTATGCGTAAAATTGTTATTAATGGTGGCAAACCTTTAAAGGGAGAGGTTGCTATTTCGGGTGCTAAGAATAGTGTTGTGGCTTTGATTCCAGCAGCTATTCTATCTGATGATATTGTTATTTTGGATGGAGTTCCTGCCATTTCCGATGTTGATAGTTTGATTGAGATTATGGAAGTGATGGGAGCTAAGATTAAGCGAGAAGGCGAAACGCTTGAAATCGATCCACGTGGTGTTAAAAATCAACCAATGCCATACGGAAAAATCAATAGCTTGCGTGCTTCTTATTATTTCTATGGTAGTTTGCTTAGCCGATTTGGTGAAGCGACTGTTGGACTTCCAGGTGGATGTGATCTTGGGCCTCGTCCAATTGACCTTCACTTGAAAGCTTTTGAAGCTATGGGAGCTCAAGTATCTTATGAAGGCGAAGCTATGCGCCTTGCAACAGATGGAGAACCAATTCATGGAGCTCACATCTACATGGATACTGTTAGTGTTGGTGCAACAATCAACACTATGCTTGCTGCGACAAAAGCTAAAGGTCGTACTATCATCGAAAATGCCGCTCGTGAACCAGAAATTATTGATGTTGCGACATTGTTGAACAATATGGGGGCTCACGTACGTGGCGCAGGTACTGATGTTATCACTATTGAAGGGGTCGAAAGCCTTCATGGAACACGTCATCAAGTGATTCCTGACCGTATTGAAGCAGGTACTTATATTGCTATGGCAGCAGCAATCGGTGAAGGTGTTCGCATCACTAACGTCCTTTATGAACACTTAGAGAGTTATATTGCAAAACTCGAAGAAATGGGTGTTCGTATGACGGTTGAAGAAGATGCTATTTTTGTTGAAAAACAGTCAACTCTAAAAGCTGTATCAGTAAAAACATCACCATATCCTGGTTTTGCAACTGATTTGCAACAACCAATCACACCATTGTTATTAGTGGCAGAAGGTCGTGGTACGATTTTGGATACCATCTATGAAAAACGTACTAACCACGTCGCTGAATTGGTGAGAATGGGTGCGGATATTTCAATTGTTGGCGGACGTATTGCTTATCAAGGACCTAATAAATTGACAGGAGCACCTGTTAAAGCGTCAGACTTGCGTGCTGGTGCAGCTCTTGTGACAGCTGGTTTGATGGCAGAAGGTCAAACAGAAATTACCAACGTTGAATTTATTTTACGTGGTTACTCAAATATTATCGAAAAATTGACAGCCTTAGGTGCTGATATTAAATTAATCGAAGAATAAGAAGGAGCCTTAGGGCTTCTTTTTTGTTTGAATTCTGCTAAACCAAATTTTAAAGTCGTGTGTTATAATAAGGACATGGATATTTGGACGCGTTTAGGACGTTATGCCTCTTTTGAAACAGAACGCATGTATTTACGTCCTTTTACATACAAGGATAGTCAGGATTTTTTTGAGATTTGTAGCAATCCTGATAATCTTCATTTTATTTTTCCAAGTCGTGCCACACGTGAGGAAAGTGATTTTCTCATGGTTCATTATTTTATGAAGGAACCGCTCGGTGTTTGGGCGATTGAAGACAAAAAAACTCGTAAAATGATTGGTTGTATTCGTTTTGAAAAACTTGACCATAATCGTATGACAACAGAAATTGGTTATTTTATGAATCAAGCTTTTTGGGGTAAGGGATTAATGACTGAGTGTTTAAAAACACTTGCTTTTTTGAGCTTTCAGGAGTTTGGTTTACAAAGGTTACATGTGATTGCTCATGCAGAAAATATAGCCAGTCAACGAGTAGCGCAAAAATCAGGTTTTCGTTTGAAGCGTCAATTCAAAGGAAGCGACCGTTATAGCCGGAAAATGCGCGATTATGTTGATTATCAGTTGAGTAAAGGTGACTATCGTTATGAGTAAACATCAGAAAATATTAGAGTATCTGGAGAATTTGGCGGTTGGTAAGCGCGTGAGTGTGCGTAGTATCTCTAATCACTTAAATGTTAGTGATGGGACCGCTTATCGTGCCATTAAAGAGGCTGAAAATCGTGGAATCGTTGAGACCAGACCTCGAAGTGGAACGGTTCGTATTGAAAAGAAACCTGCCGTTCGCATTGAGCGATTGACTTATTCAGAAATTGCTCGTATCAGTGATTCAGAGGTTTTAGCAGGAAAAGCAGGACTTAGCCGTGAGTTTAGCAAGTTTTCAATTGGTGCTATGACTCAAGAAAATATCTTGCGTTATCTGGTTAAAGGTGGCCTTTTGATTGTTGGAGACCGTGAAAACATTCAATTGCTAGCGCTTGAAAAACATAACGCTATTTTGGTAACTGGAGGATTTTCTGTCTCAGAAGCTGTTATTCGTCTAGCTGATGAGCTTGGCATTCCAGTTATGGTGACTAATTACGATACGTTTACAGTTGCCACGATGATTAACCATGCTTTGTCTAATTTGCGCATTAAGACAGATTTGACAACGGTTGAGCAAGTTTATCAAGTCAAAGCAGAATACGGATTTTTGCACGAAGGTGACACCGTGCGTGATTTTAACACCTTGATTAAGCAAACCAAGAATGTTCGTTTCCCAGTTGTTAATAGTAAAAATGTAGTCGTCGGTGTTGTCAGTATGTTTGACGTTGTTGATAAGGAAAATAACGTCGATATCAAGAGTATCATGTCTCGCAATTTGATTGTTGCTAAACCGCAAGCAAGTCTGGCTAATATTAGTCAAAAAATGATTTTTGAAGACCTTAATATGCTGCCAGTTGTAGCAGAAGATTTGACTTTGCTTGGAGTGATTACACGCCGTCAGGCTGTTGAGAATCTACAGAACCTACAGCATTCAAGTCCCTACACTTACAGTGATCAGATGCTTTCTAATTTGAAGCAAGAAGATGGTGTTTACCAATTCATCGTTGAGCCAGCGATGATTGACCATGCAGGGAACTTTGCGCAAGGTGTTCTGACCGAATTTATCAAAGAAATTAGTGTTCGAGTCTTAACGAAAAAACATCAAAAGAATATCATTATTGAACAATTGATGCTTTATTTCTTGCAAGCTGTTCAAATTGATGATCGCTTAATTATTCAACCACGCATAATAACTGAAAAGCGTCGTAGCTCGGTGATTGATTTTGAAATTCTTTTAGATGATCAAATTGTCGCCAAAGCTCTGGTAACGACAAAAATCAATTAATTTTTTCTATCAAAAAGTGACTAGAACGTTACCTTTTTGACAGTTTGGTGACTATCAGTGTATAATTAAGAGTACTGATTCTTTTTAGAGTTTATTATAGGAGATAGATAATATGATTACATTAAAATCAGCTCGTGAAATCGAAGCAATGGATCGCGCAGGAGATTTCCTTGCTTCTATCCACATCGGTTTACGTGATGTTATTAAACCAGGTGTTGACATGTGGGAAGTTGAAGAATATGTTCGTCGCCGTTGTAAAGAAGAAAATGTTCTTCCACTTCAAATTGGTGTTGATGGTTCAATCATGGATTACCCATATGCTACATGTTGTGGTCTTAATGATGAAGTGGCTCACGCTTTTCCACGTCACTACATCCTAAAAGAAGGCGATTTGCTTAAAGTTGATATGGTTATGAGTGAACCACTTGATAAGTCAGTGGTTGACGTATCAAAACTAAACTTTGATAACGTTGAACAAGTTAAAAAATACACGCAATCATATTCTGGTGGTGTGGCCGACTCATGTTGGGCATACGCTGTTGGTGAAGTTTCAAAAGAAGTTAAAGACCTTATGGACGTCACAAAAGAATGCCTTTATATCGGTATTGAAAAAGCAGTCGTTGGCAACCGTATTGGTGATATCGGTGCAGCGATTCAAGAATATGCTGAAAGCCGCGGCTACGGTGTCGTTCGTGATTTGGTAGGTCACGGTGTTGGTCCTACAATGCACGAAGAACCAATGGTCCCTCACTATGGTAAAGCAGGTCGTGGACTTCGTTTGCGCGAAGGTATGGTATTGACTGTTGAACCAATGATTAATACAGGAACATGGGAAATCGATACTGACATGAAAACTGGCTGGGCTCACAAAACCCTTGATGGTGGGCTATCATGTCAATACGAACATCAATTTGTTATCACAAAAGACGGTCCTGTTATTCTAACAAGCCAAGGAGAAGAAAGAACTTACTAAGATGAAGCGAAAGCAATTCTTAGACAAATTATGGTCTAAATTAGAGTGGCAACCGCTGCAAGTTTATTTAAAACACTATCGCAGTGCTGAGATTGATTTATCAGCAATTGCTGTTGCTTATTATTTACTGCTGACAGCCTTTCCGCTGATTGTCATTGCAGCTAATATTTTCCCTTATCTGAACATTGATGTTAATATTTTGTTGGCATTTATGAAGAAAAATTTGCCAACTAACCTTTACCCATCGGTGTCGGCTATTACGATTGATATTTTCTCAAAACCTTCAGGTAGTATTTTGGGAGTTGCCACTTTAACAGCATTTTGGACTATGTCTAAATCGTTGACCTCTCTTCAAAAAGCAATTAATAAAGCCTATGGCGTAGCGCAACACAGAGATTTTGTGATTGGTCGATTAGTGGGAGTAATTGGAAGTCTCTTGATTCTTTTCTTACTGACTTTCGTCTTAATCTTTTCGACTTTTTCAAAAGCTGTTTTGCAAGTGATCAATTCATACTATGATTTAAGTGACACGATGGCTACCGTGATTTTGAATCTAGCACAGCCGGTGACTGTCTTGACCATTGTTATCGGATTGATGTTATTGTATTTTATTCTGCCTAATGTCAGAATTCGACGCTTTCGCTACATCTTACCTGGAACCATTTTTACCTCAGTCGTCATTGTGTTCTTGAATAACTTGTTTAGTAGTTATATTCTAAGAACCTTTGAGCGAATGGTTGACATTAAAACATTTGGATCGGTCGTGATTTTTGTATTAATGTTATGGTTTATTTTCCTAGCTCATATCCTGATTTTAGGAGCTATTTTTAACGCAACTTATCAAGAATTACGTCAAGGAAAAATGGAAAGTAGACGAGGCGATTTGTTGTCACTTTTGGCACAACGAGGCAAAAAAAAATAACACCTTCTGGGTGTTATTTTTTGTCTTTGAAAACTAATAGCTTGCTAAGAACATAATTCAGCACAATGATTAAGACTTGAGAAAAGAGTGTTTCAATAGCATTAACCATTGAAAGATTGTCATTTACAAATTGTCCGATGATGTGCGGGAATTTTGTGACCAAGAAGAATGCCAAAGCTAAATCTAAAATGAGTGTTGACAAACGTGCAATGGTGAATTTGACCAAACGCTCAAACCAACCTTTACGAACTTGATTGAAAACAAAATAATCATTGGTAAAGAAGGCAAATAAAATAGCAACAATATTAGCAATGACAGCTGAAAAAGTCGCCGAGCTAGTCAATGAAAAGATAAGTAAACGTGTTCCCATGTAGACAAGAGTTGTTAGAACACCAAAAAAGAGATACTTAAAAACTTCGCTTGTGATTAATTTTTTCATAGGTCTACTATATCAAATTTTAGAAAAATGTGCTATACTTTTAAGCGTTGTCTTGACGACCCTTGGTGCTTAGTTCCCTTTCGCCAAGCATATTACAAACGTTGAAACCTAAGCTTTCAAACGTCAAAGGAGAAGAAAATGGAAAAATTCACTATGCGTGATTTTGTTCGAGTTGCCCTTGTTGCGGCACTTTATGTTGTTTTAACAATCACACCGCCTTTAAATGCGATTTCTTACGGTGCTTATCAGTTCCGAGTATCTGAAATGTTAGTATTTTTGGCTTTTTATAATCGTAAATATATTATCGGCTTAACAGCAGGTTGTATGATTGCTAATTTATATAGTTTTGGTCTCATCGATGTCTTTGTCGGTGGTAGCCAGACTTTTGTTTTCTTGATGCTAGGTGTAACCTTGTTTGACCGCTATAAAGATCAATATCTCTTTAATGGTTTATTTAACAAAGCATTCTTTTATTTCTCACTATTATTTGCAGCTTCAATGTTTACCATTGCCACAGAGTTGCATATTGTTGCTAACGCACCTTTCTTGATGACATGGTTTACCTCAGCCGTGGGAGAACTTGCATCACTTCTAATTGGCTCACTTGTCATGGATAAATTAGCCAGTCGTATTGAATTGACTGCTTGATATACTAAAAGAATTTCCCAAAGTGGAAGTTCTTTTTTTCTATAATAATATCTTCAAAAAATGATAAGTTTTAAAGAGTATTTTTCTTTAGATGTGTTAAAATAGTATATATGAAAGAACGTATTCAAAAATTGGTTGACGAACTCAACCAGTATCGAAAAGAGTATTATACACAAGACCAACCAACGGTCTCTGATAGTGAGTATGACAAGCTCTATCGTGAATTGGTAGAGCTTGAAAAGGCTAATCCAGACTTAATTTTGCCGGATAGTCCGACACAAGCAGTTGGGGGTCTTATTTTAGATGGTTTTGAAAAATATCAACACGAAACACCACTGTATAGCTTACAAGATGCTTTTTCACGCGAGGAATTAGATGATTTTGACCGTCGCGTCAAGGCAGAATTTCCAAATGCATCTTACATGGCTGAGCTTAAGATTGATGGACTTTCAGTATCCTTAGTCTACGTAGACGGTGTGCTTCAAGTTGGTGCGACACGTGGTGATGGTTCAATCGGTGAAAATATCACTGAAAATGTCAAACGCATCAAAGATATTCCGCACAAATTGGAAGAGCCTTTAACAATCACGGTTCGAGGCGAAGCTTATTTGCCAAGAGAATCTTTTGATAAGATTAACGAAGAACGTCGTGAAAGTGGTCAGTCAGAATTTGCCAATCCTCGTAATGCCGCAGCTGGAACACTACGTCAGTTAAATACTGCAGTTGTTGCAAAGCGTAATCTGGCAACTTTCTTGTATCAAGAAGTGGCTTCAACAAGCATGACCACACAAAATGATGTCTTAGAAGAGTTGGCTCGTTATGGTTTTTCAGTTAATCCAAAACGCATTACAACATCTTCGATGGAAGATATCTGGGCATTCATTCAAGAAGTGGCTGCAGAGCGTGATAGTCTGCCATATGATATTGACGGTATCGTTATTAAGGTGAATAGCCTTGCTATGCAAGAAGAACTTGGTTTCACAGTTAAGGCACCACGTTGGGCGATTGCTTATAAATTCCCAGCTGAAGAAAAAGAAGCTGAGATTTTGTCAGTAGATTGGACCGTTGGGCGTACAGGTGTTGTTACTCCAACAGCTAATTTGACGCCAGTTCAGCTTGCAGGAACAACTGTTAGTCGTGCGACTTTGCACAATGTCGATTATATTGCTGAAAAAGATATCCGAATCGGAGATACCGTTATTGTCTACAAAGCGGGAGATATTATTCCAGCGGTGCTTCACGTGGTTGAAAGTAAGCGTGATAAGCAAGTCCCAATGCCAATTCCTGAGGCGTGTCCGTCATGTGGCAGTGAGCTGATTCACTATGAGGATGAAGTAGCGCTTCGCTGTATCAACCCACTTTGCCCAAGCCAGATTCAAGAGCGCTTAACGCATTTTGCCAGTCGAGATGCCATGAATATTACTGGTCTTGGACCTTCAATCGTTAAGAAACTCTTTACAGCGGATTTGGTTCATGACGTAGCAGATATTTATCGACTAAGTGTCGAAGATTTGCTGACGCTTGATGGCTTTAAAGAAAAATCGGCTGAAAAACTTTACAATGCTATCCAAGCATCAAAAGCTAATTCAGCAGAAAAATTATTATTTGGTTTAGGAATCCGTCATGTTGGTGCTAAAGCAAGTCGTCAGCTCCTAGAAGTTTTTGAAAGTATCGAAAATCTTGTGGCAGCAGACGAAGAAGCTATTGCTAATATTGATGGTCTTGGAACAGTTATTGCTAAGTCACTGCGCAGCTATTTTGCAAAAAAAGAAGCCGAAGAACTTTTGGCAGAATTGAAAAATGCTGGTGTTAATTTTGCTTATCTTGGAAAGAAAGTTTCCAAAGATGCTCAATTAGCTGGTTTGACAGTGGTTCTAACTGGAAAACTCCAACGCTTAACGCGAAATGAAGCTAAAGAAAAGTTGCAGGATTTAGGAGCTAAGGTTACAGGCAGTGTTTCTAAAAAGACAGATATTGTCGTTGCAGGAGCAGATGCTGGATCAAAATTGACAAAAGCCCAAGCTCTTGGAATTGACGTTCGTGATGAAGCTTGGTTAGAAAGTTTATAATCTTTTTGAGGTAATATAATATGGTCAAAAAACAAAAACGAGCACGTTTAATCTATAATCCGACCTCTGGCCAGGAAATTATGAAGAAAAATGTTGCCGAAGTTCTAGATATTTTAGAAGGCTTTGGTTATGAAACTTCTGCCTTTCAAACAACACCTGAAGAAAATTCAGCTCGCAATGAAGCTGAGAGAGCAGCAAAGGCTGGTTTTGATTTAGTCATCGCTGCAGGTGGTGACGGAACGATTAATGAGGTTGTTAATGGAATTGCTCCGCTAGAAAAACGACCAAAAATGGCAATCATTCCAACAGGTACGACAAATGACTTTGCGCGTGCCCTTAAAATCCCTCGTGGAAATCCCGTTGAAGCTGCAAAAATTATTGGTAAAAACCAACTGATTCACATGGATATTGGTCAAGCGCGTGAGGATACGTATTTTATCAATATCGCTGCTGCAGGTTCATTCACAGAATTGACTTACAGTGTGCCAAGTCAGTTGAAAACCATGTTTGGTTACCTAGCTTATTTGGCAAAGGGGGTTGAACTTCTACCAGGAATTCGTACAGTTCCAGTTCGAATTAAACATGAAAAAGGTGTCTTTGAAGGTGATGTGTCAATGATTTTTGCTGCCATCACTAATTCAGTTGGTGGTTTTGAACAAATCGCTCCAGACGCTAAACTTGATGATGGTAAGTTCACTTTGATTTTAGTGAAGACTGCTAACTTGATTGAGATTTTACGTTTGATTCGACTAGTTCTTGATGGTGGTAAACATATCGGTGATAAGCGCATTGAGTATATCAAGACAGACTTCTTGGAAATTGAACCTCTATCAGACAAGAAAATGATGATTAATTTGGATGGTGAGTACGGTGGTGACGCGCCAATCGTGCTTCGTAATCTTAAAAATCATATTACTTTCTTTGCTAACACGGATGAAATTTCAGATGATGCCTTAGTTTGGGATCAAGAAGATTTAGCGCTAGAAGCTATTGCTCAAAAATTTGCTCATGAAGTTGAAGACTTAGATGAGTCAATGGACAAATAATTCACACTTTAAATAGTAGAAAGTGTTTTCAAAATTATATGGAAAATTGTTTATGAAAGCAGTTTCTGGACATTCTGTCCAAAAACGCATTTTCCAACATGATTTGTATAGAAAATCTACCATAAAATGTTAGTAAATAAGGCTCATAAAGCCTAAAGGAAAGCGGATTTGACCGTTTTCCTTTTTTTATTGCTCAAAAACTAAACAAAGGTTAAGTATAGTTTGGGAAAACGTTTCCGAAAACGGTGATTTCGTTGACAATTCCTTAAAATAGGACTAAAATAACGAAGTAAAAAATTTTAAAAGGAGATTCATATCATGTTGAATTTAAAAATCTTAGCACTTGGTCTTGCCGTACTAGGAGTTAGTCTTGGTGAAGGTATCCTCGTTGCCAACATTGCAAAATCTGCAGCACGTCAACCTGAAATGTTCAGTAAATTGCAAACACTTATGTTCCTTGGAGTAGCCTTCATCGAAGGTACATTCTTCGTCCTTCTTGCATCTACATTCTTCGTTGGATAATTCTAACTAAGAACTTATAAAAAGAAGGAGGGATAAAGTTGGAAACATCTGTAAATCCAACAGCGCATGTCTTTGGTATTGAGTTTGACTTAACCATTTTAGCGATGTCTCTCTTGACGGTGATTATTTCCTTCGGTATCATTTTTTGGGCAACTCGAAAAATGACTCTGAAACCTAAAGGAAAACAAAATTTCATTGAGTATGTCTACGAGTTCGTACAAAATACGATTAAACCTAATCTTGGAGAATACACTCCTAAGTACAGCTTGTTGATGTTCACATTCTTCTTTTTCATTCTGATTGCTAACAACCTTGGGTTGCTAGTTAAATTGGAGTCTGATGATTATAACTTTTGGACATCTCCAACATCAACTTTTATGGTCGATTTTACACTATCTTTAATCATCGCGATTGTTGTCCATGTTGAAGGTATTCGAAAGAAAGGTGTTAAAGCATATTTGAAAGGTTATCTAAGTCCTTTCCCAATGATGCTCCCAATGAACATCTTAGAGCAACTTACTAACGTATTGTCACTTGCTCTACGTTTATTTGGTAACATTTATGCTGGTGAAGTCGTTACTGCTTTGATTGTAGGCTTTGGTACAAAAAGCTTAATTTTTGCACCATTGGCATTTGCCCTTAACTTGGCTTGGGTTGCTTTCTCAGCCTTTATCGGATGCATTCAAGCGTACGTATTCACTATTTTGTCATCTAAATATATCTCAGAAAAACTCCCAGAAGATGAGGATGAATCTTAAGAAAGGAATAATCAATGGAAACACTAATCAATAGTACAAGTATTGGTAATATTATTATTACTGCTGGTTCAGTGATCCTTTTGTTGGTTCTCATCAAACTTTTTGCTTGGGAACAATTGACAGGGATCTTTACCGCTCGTGAAGAAAAAATTGCTAATGATATTGATGGTGCAGAAGCAGCACGTAAAGAAGCAGAAGCTCTTGCTGCTAAACGCCAAGAAGAGTTAGCTGGCGCTCGTACTGAGGCAACTCAAATTATTGATGATGCCAAAGAAACTGGTAAAAATCAAGAGGCTAAAATTGTCGCTGAAGCACGCGAAGAAGCTAGTCGCTTGAAAGCTAAAGCTAATCAAGATATCGAACAAAGTAAAGCAGAAGCTCTTTCAAGTGTTAAAGGTGATGTCGCTGATTTGACTGTCCTTTTGGCAGAAAAAATCATGACAGCTAATCTTGACAAAGAAGCTCAAAGCAATCTCATTGATAGCTATCTTGACAAGCTAGGAGATGCCTAATGGATAAAAAGACACAAGCTCTTGTTGAGCAATATGCGAAAAGTCTCGTAGAAATTGCTATTGAAAAAGACAGTTTAGCTGAACTCCAATCAGAAACAGAAGCTTTGTTGTCTGTTTTTGAAGAGACAAACTTAGCTGACTTCTTGTCAAGTTTAGTCGTTTCACGTGATGAAAAAGTAAAACTTGTTAGGTTGCTTCAAGAGTCTAGTTCAGTTTACATGAACAATTTTCTTGAGGTAATTTTACAAAATGAACGAGAAGCGTTCTTGAAAGCCATCTTAGAAGGTGTTCAAAAAGATTTTGTTATTGCTACAAATCAACACGATATTGTTGTGACAACCGCAGTAGCTTTAACTGATGAACAAAAAGAACGTATCCTAGCTTTAGTTGCTGAAAAATTCGGTGTTAAAGCTGGAAAACTCGTTGAAAACATTGATGAATCAATCCTAGGTGGATTTGTTATCAATGTTAACAATAAAGTAATTGACACAAGTATTCGTCGTCAATTGCAAGAATTTAAAATGAATTTGAAATAGAAAGTGGTGTGACTTTTGGCAATTAATGCACAAGAAATTAGCGCTTTAATTAAAAAGCAAATTGAAAACTTCCAGCCAAATTTTGACGTCACAGAAACTGGTGTTGTCACTTATATCGGTGATGGTATCGCTCGTGCTCGTGGACTTGATAATGCCATGAGTGGAGAACTTCTTGAATTTTCAAATGGTGCTTTCGGTATGGCTCAAAACCTTGAGTCAAATGACGTTGGTATCATCATTCTTGGAGATTTCTCTACAATTCGTGAAGGTGATGAAGTAAAACGTACTGGTAAAATCATGGAAGTACCAGTAGGTGAAGCTCTTATCGGTCGTGTTGTTAACCCACTTGGTCAACCAGTAGATGGTCTTGGTGATATCAAGACAACTGCTACACGTCCAGTTGAAACACCTGCACCAGGCGTTATGCAACGTAAATCAGTTTCTGAACCACTCCAAACAGGTCTTAAAGCGATTGACGCTTTGGTTCCAATTGGACGTGGTCAACGTGAATTGATCATTGGTGACCGTCAAACAGGTAAAACATCTGTTGCGATTGACGCAATTTTGAACCAAAAAGGACAAGATATGATTTGTATCTATGTTGCGATTGGTCAAAAAGAATCAACTGTTCGTACACAAGTTGAAACTCTTCGTAAATACGGTGCCCTTGATTACACAATCGTTGTGACAGCCTCAGCTTCACAACCTTCTCCATTACTTTACATCGCTCCATATGCTGGTGTTGCAATGGCTGAAGAATTCATGTACAACGGAAAACATGTCTTGATTGTTTATGATGATCTATCAAAACAAGCGGTAGCTTACCGTGAACTGTCACTTCTTCTTCGTCGTCCACCAGGACGTGAAGCTTACCCAGGTGATGTCTTCTATCTTCACAGCCGCTTGCTTGAACGTTCTGCGAAAGTTTCTGATGCTCTTGGTGGTGGTTCAATTACAGCCCTTCCGTTTATCGAAACACAAGCTGGTGATATCTCAGCTTACATCGCAACTAACGTAATCTCAATCACTGACGGACAAATCTTCTTGCAAGAAAATCTTTTCAACTCAGGTATTCGTCCTGCGATCGATGCTGGTTCTTCAGTATCACGTGTTGGTGGTTCAGCACAAATCAAAGCAATGAAGAAAGTTGCTGGTACACTTCGTCTTGACTTGGCTTCTTACCGTGAACTTGAAGCCTTCACTCAATTTGGTTCTGACTTGGATGCCGCAACTCAAGCTAAACTTAACCGTGGACGTCGTACAGTTGAAGTGCTTAAACAACCTGTTCACAAACCACTTCCTGTTGAAAAACAAGTTGTAATTCTTTATGCACTTACTCATGGTTTCTTGGATGATGTGCCAGTAAATGATATCCTAGCATTCGAAGAAGCTTTGTATGATTACTTTGATGCACACTACGAATCAATCTTTGAAACTATCCGTACAACCAAAGATTTACCAGAAGAATCTGTCTTAGATGCAGCTATTCAAGCCTTTAAAGATCAGTCAGAATTCAAATAAGAGGGAGGTAGCATATGGCAGGCTCTCTTAGTGAAATCAAAGGGAAAATTATTTCAACTCAGAAAACAAGTCACATCACAGGTGCCATGCAAATGGTATCTGCTGCGAAATTGACTAAATCTGAGCAAGCAGCAAAAGATTTCCAAGTTTACGCTTCAAAAATTCGTCAAATCACTACTGACTTATTGAAATCAGAACTAGTTAATGGTTCAAAAAATCCAATGCTAGCCGCTCGTCCGGTTAAAAAGACTGGTTACATTGTTATCACGTCTGACAAAGGACTTGTTGGTGGATATAACTCAAAAATCTTGAAAGCAATGATGGATCTTATTGAGGAATATCACCAAGATGGCAACTATGCTATTATTGCCATCGGTGGTATTGGTGCAGATTTCTTTAAAGCTCGTGGAATGAACGTTGTCTTTGAATTGCGTGGTTTGGAAGATCAGCCATCATTTGAACAAGTTGGAAATATCATCGCAAAATCTGTTGAGATGTATAAGAACGAATTGTTCGATGAATTATATGTATGTTACAATCACCACGTGAACAGCTTGACTAGTCAAGTTCGTGTGCAACAAATGCTTCCAATTGCTGAATTGGATGCTGATGAAGCAGCAGAAGAAGGTGTAAGTGGATTTGAATTGGAACCAAATCGTGAAATGATTTTAGAACAACTCTTGCCACAATATACTGAAAGCCTTATTTATGGTGCCATTGTTGATGCTAAAACTGCTGAACATGCCGCTGGTATGACAGCTATGCAAACAGCCACTGATAATGCCAAAAACGTTATTAACGATTTGACTATTCAGTACAACCGTGCACGTCAAGCTGCTATTACACAAGAAATCACAGAAATTGTAGCAGGTGCTAACGCACTAGAATAATATGAGAGCTTCTTAGCCTCATAAAAAGGGAGAAAATCCCTAAAAAATCTAAAAGGAGAAAAACATGAGCTCAGGCAAAATTGCTCAGGTTGTAGGTCCAGTTGTCGACGTTGCGTTTGCTGCTGGTGACAAACTACCTGAGATTAATAATGCATTGATTGTTTATAAAGATGGCGATAAATCTCAAAAAATCGTGCTCGAAGTTGCTCTTGAACTTGGAGACGGTCTTGTACGTACTATCGCTATGGAATCAACTGATGGGCTTACACGTGGATTAGAAGTTTTCGATACTGGTCGTCCAATCAGTGTACCAGTTGGTAAAGAAACTTTGGGTCGTGTGTTTAACGTTCTCGGGGATACAATTGACCTTGACGAACCATTTGCAGAAGATGCACCACGCGAACCAATTCACAAAAAAGCACCAGCTTTTGATGAATTATCAACATCATCAGAAATCCTTGAAACGGGTATCAAAGTTATTGACCTTCTTGCCCCTTACCTAAAAGGTGGTAAAGTCGGACTTTTCGGTGGTGCCGGTGTTGGTAAAACCGTTCTTATCCAAGAATTGATTCACAACATTGCCCAAGAACACGGTGGTATCTCAGTATTTACCGGTGTTGGGGAACGTACACGTGAAGGTAATGACCTTTACTGGGAAATGAAAGAATCTGGCGTTATCGAAAAAACAGCCATGGTCTTCGGTCAAATGAATGAACCACCTGGAGCACGTATGCGTGTTGCCCTTACTGGTTTGACTATCGCGGAATACTTCCGTGATGTTGAAGGACAAGATGTACTTCTCTTCATCGATAACATCTTCCGTTTCACTCAAGCAGGTTCTGAAGTATCAGCCCTTCTTGGTCGTATGCCATCAGCCGTTGGTTACCAACCAACATTGGCAACTGAAATGGGTCAATTGCAAGAACGTATCACATCAACTAAAAAAGGTTCTGTTACATCAATCCAAGCCATCTACGTGCCAGCCGATGACTACACTGACCCAGCGCCAGCAACAGCATTCGCTCACTTGGATTCAACAACTAACCTTGAACGTAAGTTGACTCAAATGGGTATCTACCCAGCCGTTGACCCACTTGCTTCAAGTTCACGTGCCCTTGCACCAGAAATTGTTGGTCAAGAACACTATGAAGTAGCAACAGAAGTTCAACGTGTTCTTCAACGTTACCGTGAATTGCAAGATATCATTGCCATCCTTGGTATGGATGAATTGTCAGACGAAGAAAAAACATTGGTTGGACGTGCTCGTCGTATCCAATTCTTCTTGTCACAAAACTTCAACGTTGCTGAACAATTTACAGGTATGCCTGGTTCATACGTACCAGTTGCTGAAACTGTTCGTGGCTTTAAAGAAATCTTGGAAGGTAAATATGATGATCTTCCAGAAGATGCTTTCCGTAACGTAGGTCCAATCGAGGATGTAGTTGAAAAAGCTAAGAAAATGAATTACTAATGAGGTGATACCATGACATTTATGACTGTTCAGGTAGTAACACCAGATGGTATTCGCTATGATCACCATGCTAATTTTATTTCAGTAAAAACACCGGATGGTGAGATGGGGATTTTGCCAGAACACATTAACCTCATTGCTCCGCTAACAGTTCACGAAATGAAGATTCGTCGTACAGATGATGACAATCACGTGGATTGGGTAGCTATCAACGGTGGTATTATTGAGATTAAAGATAATCTTGTGACAATTGTTGCAGATTCTGCAGAACGTGAACGCGATATCGATGTTAGCCGTGCTGAACGTGCTAAACTTCGTGCTGAACGTAAATTGGAACAAGCTCAAAGTACTCACGATATCGACGAAGTACGTCGTGCACAAGTTGCACTTCGTCGTGCTTTGAACCGTATCAGTGTTGGTAACAAATAAACATAAAAAGTCTGAGATTTTATCTCAGACTTTTTTGTTACTTTTTGATGATTTTTTCATGAAGAAAGCTTACACTTGTGCAGTTTTTTGTTGTCGAAAATGAAATCTGATATAATAGTTCTATGGAAATTTTAAATAGTTCAGTGACTTTGATTAGTCACCTTGTTTTTATTGCAATGACACATCAAATTCTTCGAAATTTATTTGATTGGTCAAAATTAATTAAAAATACGCCTGAGAATATTGGTCGCCTTAAAGTATTTATTCTTTTGGTTAGTATTGCACTTGGTTATATGGTAAGCCATTTTATTTTAGAAATCATTACAGTTAGTCAGACTTTCTTCTTTGGTTTTCAATAAAAGCAATAATCGCTAAACTATGATATAATTTTGATATTATAATATAAGAATGGAGTTCATTTTGGATAAAATTATTATTGAAGGCGGTAATACACGCCTAGAAGGAGAAGTAATCATTGAAGGAGCAAAGAATGCGGTTCTTCCTCTTCTTGCAGCGACAATTTTACCGAAGGAAGGAAAGACAGTTTTAACAAATGTCCCAATCCTTTCAGATGTCTTTACGATGAATAATGTTGTCCGTGGTTTAGATATTCAAGTTGATTTTGATGAAGCGAATAACACGATTGAAGTGGATGCTTCAGGAGATATTTTGGATATTGCCCCATATGAATATGTTAGCAAAATGCGTGCTTCAATCGTTGTTTTAGGACCAATTTTAGCACGTAAAGGTCATGCAAAAGTATCAATGCCTGGTGGCTGCACGATTGGTAGTCGTCCAATTGACCTTCACCTTAAAGGTTTGGAAGCTATGGGGGCAAAAATCACACAAGCTGGTGGTGATATCACAGCGACTGTTGATGGGAAACTTAAAGGGACAACAATTTACATGGATTTCCCATCAGTTGGTGCAACACAAAACTTGATGATGGCAGCAACTTTGGCAGAAGGTGTGACTGTTATTGAAAACGTCGCACGTGAGCCAGAAATCGTTGATTTAGCGATGCTACTTAATAAAATGGGTGCTATCGTTAAAGGTGCTGGTACAGAGACTTTGACCATTACTGGTGTTGATAGCCTTCATGGTGCTGAACATGATGTGGTTCAAGACCGTATTGAAGCTGGAACTTTCATGGTAGCGGCAGCTATGACATCAGGTAATGTTCTTGTTAAGGATGCTATCTGGGAACACAATCGTCCTTTGATTTCAAAATTGATTGAGATGGGTGTGACCGTTATTGATGAACCTGAAGGGATTCGTGTTATTGCTGATACAGCGAAATTGAAACCTGTAACGGTTAAAACACTTCCTCACCCAGGTTTCCCAACTGATATGCAAGCGCAATTTACAGCTTTGATGGCAGTTGTCAATGGCGAATCAACAATGATTGAAACGGTCTTTGAGAATCGTTTCCAACATTTGGAAGAAATGCGCCGTATGGGCTTGCAGTCAGAAATCATGCGCGATACAGCTATGATTCATGGTGGGCTAGAGCTTCAAGGTGCTCCAGTTATGTCAACTGACCTTCGTGCTAGCGCAGCCCTTATTTTGACAGGGATGGTGGCAAAAGGAACAACAACAGTTGGTCGCTTGAATCACCTTGACCGTGGATATTACAAATTCCATGAAAAATTGGCTAAACTCGGTGCAAATATTAAACGTGTAAGTGAGGCTTAAAAAATGACAAGTGGCTGGAAATACGTAGCAAAACAGTTAGGATTAGTTCTAGTGGTTGCTCTTTTGGCTTGTTTATTTTTAGCAGTTGGATTGATGATTGGATATGCCGTCATTGGTGATGGTAAAAATCCATTCTCAATTTTATCGATTGATAAATGGCAAGCAATTATTGGCAAATTTACAGGCCAATAAGCTATTTGTATTTTAGAGCAGCTTGACGAAAATGTAGAAGTGGGATAATCGACTTTATGATTTTGATAAAGCACGATGTTCCACTTTTTTAGTGAAAGGATTTTATGGCAAAGAAATCGAAACTGTCTAAACAGACAAAATCATTTATTTCTTTATTAGTTTTATTGGTTAGTATTGGTGCGGGTTGGCTGACAACTTCAGATTCAAGTGATCCTGTTAATCAAGTTATTTCCTTGATTACGGGAGAATCATCTGCAAAGATTGTGTCAAATCAGTCTTCTGCTAATCAAGCAACACCAAGTCAAGAATTAGCAGACTCAGTCTTAACAGACAGCGTTAAAGCTCAGCTTGGTTCAAATTTTGAATGGAACGGTGCGGGAGCTTATTTGGTTAACGGAAATAAAACCGATTTGAATGCAAGAGTAGCCAGCAAACCTTATGCCAATAACAAAACAAAAATTGTGCAAGGTCAGACTATTCCAACGGTCGCAAATGCTTTGTTGAGTAAGTCGACACGTCAGTATAGAAGCCGTGAGGAAACTGGAAATGGCTCAACTTCATGGACACCAGCGGGCTGGCATCAAGTGCAAAATCTTTCTGGAACATACAGTCACGCCGTGGACCGTGGGCACTTGCTCGGCTATGCTTTAGTTGGTGGCTTAAAAGGCTTTGATGCTTCAACAAGCAATCCTGAAAATGTAGCCACTCAGACAGCCTGGGCAAATGAAGCTAGTTCAGAAGACTCAACGGGTCAAAATTACTACGAAGGTCAGGTCAGAAGAGCACTTGATCAGAATAAACGTGTTCGTTACCGCGTGACTTTAATCTATGATGGCGATAATATTCTTGCTAACGGGACACATTTGGAAGCAAAATCATCTGACGGTAGTTTAGAGTTTAATGTTTTCATTCCGAATGTCCAAAGTGGTTTAAGCTTTGATTATTATTCAGGTCAGGTTAGTGTGAATTAAGCTGCTATATTCAACCTTGTCAAATGGCAAAAAATTTGCTAGAATGGGGTGTAAATTGAATAGTGTCTTATGAGACTAGTAACCTTATGGCAGTTTAACAGGGAATGGAAGTCGTGACTGGAAGCTTCCTAGATGAAAGTTTGGCGAATTCACTCATGTTAAAGACGATGAATTAAGGTCTGCTAGTCAGATAAAAAACGGATGGTACCGCGTGTCAACGCTCCGCTATTGGAGTGTGGCACGCTTTTTTCGTTTAAAAACATTAGGGGTTGCCCCAAGGAAGGAATTTTAATGGATTTACAAGCGCAGTTAGAAGAATTAAAATCATCTACGCAAGCTAAATTGGCTGAAATGCGTGGAAACAATGCAAAAGAACTTCAAGAATTACGTGTGCAAGTTCTTGGTAAAAAAGGATCATTGACAGAATTATTGAAAGGTTTGAAAGATCTTTCTAAAGAAATGCGTCCAGTTGTCGGAAAACAAGTTAACGAAGTACGTGACGTTTTGACAAAAGCTTTTGAAGAACAAGCTAAAATTGTTGAAGCTGCTAAAATCAAAGCACAATTGGAATCAGAAAGCTTGGATGTGACTCTTCCAGGACGTCAAGTTAACCTTGGTAACCGTCACGTTTTGACACAAACAAGTGAAGAAATTGAAGATATTTTCCTTGGTATGGGATTCCAAGTTGTTGATGGTTATGAAGTTGAATCAGATTACTACAACTTTGAACGCATGAACTTGCCAAAAGATCACCCAGCTCGTGACATGCAAGATACTTTCTACATCACTGAAGAAATCTTGCTTCGTACTCACACAAGTCCAGTTCAAGCTCGTACACTTGATAAACACGACTTTTCTAAAGGTCCATTGAAAATGATCTCACCAGGACGTGTGTTCCGTCGTGATACAGATGATGCGACACACAGTCACCAATTCCATCAAATCGAAGGTCTTGTTGTTGGTGAAAACATTTCTATGGGTGACCTTAAAGGAACTCTTGAAATGATTATCAAGAAAATGTTTGGTGAAGATCGTAAAATCCGTCTTCGTCCTTCATACTTCCCATTCACTGAACCATCAGTAGAAGTTGACGTATCATGCTTCAAATGTGGTGGTAAAGGTTGTAACGTATGTAAGAAAACTGGTTGGATTGAAATCCTTGGTGCTGGTATGGTACACCCTCGCGTTCTTGAAATGTCTGGCGTTGACTCAGAAAAATATTCTGGATTTGCTTTTGGTCTTGGTCAAGAACGTATTGCGATGCTTCGTTACGGTATCAATGATATCCGTGGCTTCTATCAAGGCGATGTCCGTTTCTCAGATCAATTTAAATAATTAATTAGTAAGAAAAAGAATTGGAGGTCATCATGGCAGAAATCAAAGTTGAAAAAGTGACCTTGGATAAGTTAGATGTGCTACAAAAGCTTAGTATCGATACTTTCCGTGAAACCTTTGGTTTTGATAATACCGAGGAGGAACTTCAACAATTTTTCGATGAGAATTATACTTTAGCGCAACTTAAAAAAGACGTGACAGATAAAGAATCTGATGTTCGCTTTGTCAAAGTTGATGGGCGTGAGGTTGGCTTTATGAAAGTGAACTGGGGCGCAGCACAGACAGAGCATGAACTAAAAAATGCTTTTGAAATCCAACGTATTTACATTCTTAGTGAATGTCAGGGACTAGGCTTAGGTAAGAAATTATTTGAGCTGGCGCTTGATATGGCTAAGGCAGGCGAATTTGATTGGGCTTGGTTAGGTGTCTGGGAAGGCAATGTCAAAGCTCAAGGTTTCTACCGTAAATACGGCTTTGAAAAATTTTCAGAGCACTCATTTAAAGTTGGCGATAAAGTAGACACAGATTGGCTTATGCGAAAAGCCTTAAAAGAATAAGAGTAGAAAGGGATAAAGAAGCTTACCTGTCAAACGTATTTTGACTGCGAAAAGCTTTTAACACATATTATGTTAGTAAGTTATAAATGGTTAAAAGAGCTTGTTGATGTTGATGTAACAACACATGAGCTTTCTGAAAAAATGTCAACAACAGGGATTGAGGTTGAAGGAGTTTCATCACCATCTGAAGGATTGACAAAATTGGTTGTTGGTCACGTTGTATCTTGTGAAGATGTTCCTGAAACACACTTGCACCTTTGCCAAGTAGATACTGGTGATGATGAATTGCGTCAAATCGTCTGTGGTGCTCCAAACGTGACTGCAGGTATTAAAGTTATCGTTGCAGTTCCAGGTGCACGTATTGCTGACAACTACAAAATTAAAAAAGGTAAAATCCGTGGTATGGAATCACTTGGTATGATTTGCTCACTCCAAGAACTTGGTTTGCCAGAATCAATCATTCCAAAAGAATTTTCAGACGGTATTCAAATCTTGCCAGAAGATGCTAAACCAGGTGACAGCATTTTCCCATACCTTGATTTGGATGATGAAATTGTTGAGTTGTCAATCACACCAAACCGTGCAGATGCCCTTTCAATGCGTGGGGTTGCACATGAAGTAGCTGCTATCTACGGAAAAGAAGTTCACTTCCCAGAAAAAGAACTTAAAGAAGTTTCTAAAGCTGCAAAAGACGTTATCGATGTTGCTATCGAGTCTGACAAAGTCTTGACTTACAAAGCACGTGTCGTTGAAAACGTGACTGTTAAACCAAGTCCACAATGGTTGCAAAACCTTTTGATGAACGCTGGTATTCGTCCAATCAACAATGTTGTCGACGTGACAAACTACGTGCTATTGTACTTCGGTCAACCAATGCATGCTTTTGATTTGAATAAATTTGAAGACAATAAAATCGTCGCTCGCAATGCGCGTGCTGGTGAAAAATTGGTCACTCTTGATGGCGAAGAACGTGAATTGACAGAAGAAGACCTTGTTATCACAGTTGCTGACAAACCAGTTGCTCTTGCTGGTGTGATGGGTGGTCAAGCTACTGAAATCGACAACGCTTCTAAAAACGTTGTTCTTGAAGCTGCTGTCTTTGATGGTACAGCTATCCGTCGTACTGGATCTCGTTTGAACCTTCGTTCTGAAAGCTCAGCTCGTTTTGAAAAAGGTATCAACTACGCTACTGTTGATGAAGCGCTTGATTTTGCAGCAGCAATGCTTACAGAATTAGCTGAAGGCGAAGTTCTTTCTGGTCGTGTGGAAGCTGGTTCAGTTCCAACTGAAGATGTTGAAGTATCAACAACACTTGACTACGTTAACGTTCGTTTGGGAACAGAATTGACATATGCTGATATTGAAGATGTCTTTGCAAAACTTGGTTTTGGTTTGTCAGGAAATGCTGATAAATTCACAGTTTCAGTACCACGTCGTCGTTGGGATATTGCTATCCAAGCTGACTTGGTTGAAGAAATTGCTCGTATTTACGGTTACGAAAACCTTCCAACAACACTTCCAGAAGCTGCTGGTACTGCAGGTGAATTGACAGCAACACAAAAATTGCGTCGTAAAATGCGTTCAATCGCTGAAGGTGCTGGATTGACTGAAATCGTATCATATGCTTTGACAACACCTGAAAAAGCAACTGAATTCACATTGCAACCAAGCAACTTGACTGAATTGATGTGGCCAATGTCAGTAGAACGTTCAGTTCTTCGTCAAAACGTTGTTTCTGGTATGCTTGATACCATTGCTTATAACGTTGCTCGTAAAAATAGTAACATGGCAATCTATGAAATTGGTAAAGTCTTTGAACAAAAAGGTAATCCAAAAGAAGAATTACCAAACGAAATCAGCACATTTGCCTTTGCTATTTCAGGTTTGGTAGCTGAAAAAGATTTCCAAACAAAAGCAACTCCAGTTGATTTCTTCTATGCTAAAGGTATCGTTGAAGCTATCTTTAACAAACTTGATTTGACAGTTGAATACGTTGCCGAAAAAGGTCTTGAAAGCATGCACCCAGGTCGTACAGCAAGCATCTACTTGGATGGTCAATTGGTTGGTTTTGTTGGTCAAATTCACCCACAAACAGCTAAAAACTATAACGTTCCAGAAACTTACGTAGCTGAATTGAACTTGGATATCATCGAAGCTGCTCTTCAAGCTGATAAAGCATTTGTTGAAATCACTAAATTCCCAGCAGTTTCTCGTGATATTGCTTTGCTATTGCCAGCAACTACTACTCACAAAGAAATCGTTGCTGCTATTGAATCAGCTAAAGTGAAACGTTTGACTGATATCAAGCTCTTTGACGTTTATGCTGGTGCTAATATCGCTGAAGGTATGAAATCAATGGCTTACAGCCTTACATTCCAAAATCCAAACGATAACTTGACTGATGAAGAAGTTACTAAATACATGGATAAAATCACTAAAGTCCTTGTTGAACAACTCGGAGCAGAAGTTCGTTAATCATTTGATACAATATTAGGCTATTTGGGTTAATATAGATAAACCACCGCTACGAAAGTAGTGGTGGTTTCTTGTTTATCAAAAGGCCAAACCAACAGCAGAATTTGGTATAATAGGATTATCTAGTGACATGACGAAGGATTATTATGAAATTATTATATACAGATATTCAGTTTGATATGACTGAAATTTTGGCAAGAAAAGCGATGGAAGAGGCTAAAGCTGGAAAGCGTGTTTTTTACATCGCTCCAAACTCTTTGTCTTTTGAAAAGGAAAGGGCAGTTTTGGAACTTTTGCCTGACCAAGCGTCTTTTGCCATTACTATTACACGTTTTGCTCAAATGGCGCGCTATTTTGTCTTAAATGAACCTCAGACCAAAGAAACGATTGATGACAATGGCTTAGCCATGATTTTTTATCGTGCGCTGTCTCATTTTTCTGATACGGATTTGAAAGTTTTCGGGCGTCTAAAACAAGATACGAATTTTATCAAGCAATTGGTTGATTTGTATAAGGAATTAAAAACGGCTAACATGACCGTGCTTGATTTGACAGAATTGCATTCAGCTGAGAAGCAAGAAGATTTGGTGAAAATCTTTTTGGCAGTTAATGACATTTTGTTAGCTAACCAGTATGACAATCAGTCAAAAATTGCATTTTTTGCTAAGCAAGTAGCTTCTGGCCATTTGGATGATGCGCTTGAAAATGTTGTTTTGGTTATCGATGGCTTTACTCGTTTTTCAGCAGAAGAGGAAGACCTAGTCAGCCTTTTAGAGGAAAAATGTGCTCAAGTGATTATCGGAACTTACAGTAGTCAAAAGGCTTATAAGGCTACATTTTCAACGGGAAATGTCTATCAGGCAAGCTTGGATTTTTTGCGTTCTTTGGCAGCAAAATTTCAAACACAACCAGAGTATGTTGAGAGTTCTCAAAAATCTCAAGAAGCATTTGCTAAATTGTCAAAACTCTTTGAAGCGAAGCACGACTTTACAACATCAGACATTACTTTAACGCAAGATGATAAGAAACATTATGCCATCTGGGATGTTATTAATCAAAAAGAGGAAGTTGAGCATGTGGCAAAGGCTATTCGTCATAAGCTTCACCAAGGCTATCGTTATAAGGATATTTTGGTACTTTTGGGTGATGTGGATAGCTATCGTCTGCAGATCGGTAAAATTTTTGATAAATATGAAATTCCCTATTATTTTGGGAAGGCAGAGTCGATGAGTGACCATCCTTTGGTGCATTTTATTGATTCCTTGGAGCGTGTGAAACGTTATCGTTTTCGTATGGAAGATGTTGTTAATCTTTTGAAAACAGGTCTTTATGGTTCCTTCAAGCAAGATGATTTGGATCTTTTTGAGCAGTATTTGATTTATGCAGATATCAAGGGGCAAAGTAAATTTGCTAAAGAGTTTACCATTGCTTATAAAGGTGAGGAGCATTTAGACTTTGTTAATGGTATGCGCGAGCAAATCATGGCGCCTTTGCTAGCTTTATTTAAGGCACAAAAGCAGCTTGGCTCAAGTTTACTTGAAAAATTGATGACTTTCTTACGTGCGATTTCTTTGCCTGAGAATTTGGAGCGTATGGTAGCCACTTTCTCAGAAAATGAACAAGAAAAGCACGAGCAAGTTTGGCGAACATTTACTGGCATTCTCGAGCAATTTCAAACGATTTTTGGGCAAGAAAAATTATCTTTGGATGAATTTTTATCCCTTTTAAGAAGCGGCATGTTGGCTGCCCAGTACCGTGTGGTGCCGGCAAGCGTTGATGTAGTTTCTGTAAAATCTTATGATTTGGTTGAACCACACACCAATAAATTTGTCTTTGCACTTGGTATGACGCAGTCGCATTTCCCAAAAATTGCGCAAAATCGTAGTTTGATTTCAGATGAGGAACGTGCCAAGGTCAATGAAACAACAGCTGAAAATCAACGTTTTGATGTGATTAGTCGTGAAAACATCAAGAAAAATCATTTTGCTGCCTTGTCACTGTTTAATTCAGCGACGGAAGAACTGGTGCTCAGTTTGCCACAAATTGCTAATGAGTCAGAAGATAAGGAATCTTCTTATCTTGCGGAATTAGCTAGCTTTGGTGTGCCTGTTTTGGTTAAGGGACGAAATCGCTTGTCGACAGATGCTGAAGACATTGGAAATTACAAAGCGCTCTTATCTCGTGTGATTGAGGTTAATCGCTTGGCTATTGAAGAAGACCGCGAGCTTAGCAAAGAAGAGCAAACCTTCTGGTCAGTAGCTGTACGTTATCTTCGTAAAAAACTGGCTAACGAAGGTGTTGAATTGCCACTGATTAAGGATAATATGCAGACCAAACCAGTTTCTGCCGAAGTGATTGAGACACGTTTTCCAAGTGATCAACCGATTAATTTATCTTCTTCTGCGGTGACAACTTTTTATAATAACCAATACAAGTATTTCTTGCAGTATGTCCTTGGGTTACAGGAAGTTGAGACAATCCATCCGGATGCTAGAAATCACGGGACTTATCTTCACCGTGTCTTTGAATTGGTCATGAAAGATGGTTCAAATCAACCATTTGATCATAAACTCAATCGTGCTATCCAAGCAACGAATTCAGAAGATGCTTTCAAATTTGTCTACGAAGAAGATGAGGAAAGTCGTTATTCATTGACGGTCTTGGAAGATATCGCAAGAAGTACTGCAACAGTTTTACAGCAAGATGCTCAGATTCAGGTAGAAAGTGAAGAAGAACCATTTGAATTAATGATTGCAAATGCTATTCGTATCCGAGGTATTATTGACCGTGTTGACCGTTTGTCAGATGGTAGTCTTGGTGTCGTTGATTACAAGTCAAGTCATAATACATTTGATATTCAAAAGTTCTACAATGGCCTTAATCCACAATTAGTGACTTACATGCAAGCTCTTCGTGATAAGAAGGAGAGAAGTGAGTCTGATAAGATTTTTGGTGCCATGTATCTACACATGCAAGAACCTAAGGTAGATTTGTCATCGGTGGCTACAACCGATAAGATTTTGGAGAATTTGTCTAAAGAGTTGCGCTACCGTGGCTTGTTCTTAGAAGATGAAAAAGGCTATTTATCAAATGGAAATTATCATCTTAATGATTCTGTTTACACGCAAGAAGAGTTAGATATTTTACTAGCTTACAACCAAAAATTATTCCTTCAAGCAGCTGAGCAGATTAGACAAGGACACTTTTTGATTAATCCTTACAGCGAGGATGGTAAGACGGTTAAGGGTGATCAATTAAAAGCTATTACTCGTTTTGAAGCTGATCGTCATATGCCATATGCTCGCAAGTGGTTTAAGTTACCAAGAAAAGACAGACGTCAAGGCTTTTTGAACTTGATGCAAGAAGAGGAGGAGAAAGATGACCTTTAAACCTTTTTTAACGGCTGAAGACATTTCTTCTCTACAACAAGAAGAGGCTCAGTCGTCCAAAACACAAAAACGAACTCCTGAACAAATTGAAGCTATCTACAGCTATGGCAATAATATTCTAGTATCAGCGTCTGCTGGTTCAGGGAAAACCTTTGTTATGGTCGAACGCATTATTGATAAAATTTTGCGTGGGATTACCGTTGACCAGCTCTTTATTTCGACCTTTACGGTTAAAGCAGCGGGAGAATTAAAGGAACGTCTTGAGAAAAAAATCAGCCAATCTTTGCAAAAAGCGACGGATAATGATTTAAAAACTTATCTTAACGAACAGTTGCTAGCCTTACAGACCGCTGATATTGGAACCATGGATGCCTTTACGCAAAAGTTGGTTAACCAATACGGCTACACGTTGGGAATTTCACCTACTTTTCGTATTATGACGGATAAGAGTGAACAAGACCTTGTCAAAAATGACGTTTTCGCAGACCTTTTTGCTGATTACATGACGGGGCAAAATCAAGACATTTTCCGCAAATTAGTTCGTAATTTCTCAGGTAATCGTAAGGACAGTTCAGCTTTTAGAGGAATTGTTTACAAAATCTATGATTTCAGTCAAGCAACGGATAATCCTAAGAAATGGCTGGCTGAGGTTTTCTTGAAAGGTGCTAGAACCTATACTGATTTTTCAGCTATTCCAGATCAAGAAGTTAATGACTTTCTAAGTTGTTTACATGATACGGCAAATCATTTGCAGGATGTGACGGACTTAGAGGATTATAAGCAGGTTACAGCTAAGGGGACACCTACTGCCAATTATAAAAAACACTTGAATATGATTGAGCATTTGCATGAATGGGCCATGCATTTTGAGACGCTTTACGGTCGTGATGGACTTGGTCGTTTGGCGACAGATGTGGCTGACTTGATTCCGTCTAGTCCAGCTGTGACAGTTGCAGGGGTAAAATATCCAATTTTCAAGACTCTCCAAGGTCGTTTGACTGGTCTGAAACACTTAGAAACAATCTTCAAATACCAATCGGAAAGTCTGCCTTTGTTAGAACTTTTACAAGCGTTTATGCAGGATTTTTCTGAGCAATATTTGCAAGCTAAAATCCAAGAAAATGCTTTTGAGTTTTCAGATATCGCGCATTTTGCTATCCAGATTTTGGAAGAAAATCCAGATATTCGTGAGCTCTACCAAGATAAATACCACGAAGTCATGGTCGATGAGTACCAAGATAACAACCACACGCAAGAACGCATGCTGGAATTGTTGTCAAATGGTCATAATCGATTCATGGTGGGAGATATCAAGCAATCCATTTATCGTTTCCGTCAGGCTGATCCGCAGATTTTCAACCAAAAATTTAAGGATTTTCAAGAGCATCCAGAACATGGAAAATTAATTTTGCTAAAAGAAAACTTCCGTAGTCAATCAGAAGTCCTAGATGCGACAAATAGCGTCTTTACGCACTTGATGGACGAGTCTGTTGGTGAAATTTTGTATGACGGCATGCACCAGTTGGTAGCAGGCAGTCCCGCACAAAAAGAAGTTCATCCAGAAAATGAAACACAAGTTCTTATTTACGACACTGATGAAAGTAGTGAGCTTGCAAGTAGCCCAGAAGAGGAGCAAATCAATCCGAACGAGGTTAAGCTGGTAGCTAAAGAAATTATTCGTCTGCATAATGAAGAAGGTGTTGCCTTTGAAGATATTACTTTGTTGGTATCATCGCGCACACGTAATGATGGCATTTTACAGACTTTCGAGCATTATGGCATTCCTTTGGTAACGGATGGCGGTGAGCAAAATTACCTCAAATCAGTTGAAGTCATGGTGATGCTTGATACGCTTAGAGCCTTGGATAATCCGCTCAATGACTATGCTTTGGTAGCTCTTATGCGTTCACCAATGTTTTCTTTCAACGAAGATGACCTTGCTCGCTTGGCACTTCAAACGATAGAAGATGAGCACAAAGCTAATTTGTACCAAAAATTGGAACATGCTTTGGCTAATCAAGGGCAACATGCAGAGCTAGTCAAACCAGCTTTACGTCAAAAATTAAAAGATTTTATGACTTGCTTTAGCAAGTGGCGTGATTTTGCCAAATGGCATTCGCTTTATGATTTGATTTGGAAGATTTATAATGAGCGTTTCTATTATGATTACGTGGGTAATCTTCCCCGTGCCGAGCAGCGTCAAGCCAATCTTTACGCCCTTGCCCTTCGAGCTAATAATTTTGAAAAGACCGGCTTTAAAGGCTTATCACGTTTTATTCGCATGATTGACAAGGTTCTTGAAAGCGAAAACGACCTTGCTGATGTTGAAGTGGCACTTCCTAAGCATGCGGTTAATTTAATGACCATCCATAAAAGTAAGGGACTTGAGTTTAAGTATGTCTTCATTTTGAATATTGACAAGAAATTCAGTATTCAAGACATGATGTCACCGTTAATCTTGTCACGTCAAAATGGAGCTGGAATTAAATATTTGGCTGACATGCGAGAAGAGTTAGATACGGATGTTTTTCCAACTGTTAAAGTCAGCATGGACACTTTGCCTTATCAGCTTAATAAACGTGAACTGCGACTAGCAACCTTATCTGAACAAATGCGTTTGTTCTATGTTGCCATGACCCGTGCTGAGAAGAAATTGTATCTAGTTGGAAAAGCAAGTTCTGAAAAATTGGTTGATAAATACAGCGGTAAGTCTGAAAATAATCACCTTCCAGTTGCAGAACGAGAGGCTTTCATGACTTTCCAAGATTGGATGTTAGCCATTCACGAAGCATATAAAAACTTGCCATTTAAAGTCGAATTTGTCACAGATGAAGACCTGACAGAAGAAAAAATCGGTCAGATCGAAGTCAAATCAGCTATTAAACCTGATGATTTGTCAAATAACCGTCAGTCTGAAAATATCGCAGAAGCTTTGGATAGACTTGAGGCAGTTGAAGAGTTGAATACCAAATATCAATCAGCCATTAACTTACCAAGCTTAAGAACACCTAGTCAGGTCAAGAAACTTTATGAGCCTGTCATGGATACTGATGGTGTTGATGTGATGGCTAAGACTGACCACGTAAAACCAAGCTTTGCCTTACCTAATTTTTCGAAAAAAGCCAAAGTTGAAGCAACAGCGATTGGTTCTGCCATGCATGAGCTCATGCAGCGTATTTCCCTGTCTCAAAAAGTGACACTAGAGGATATTTCGACAGCTCTAGCACAAGTTTCAGCTGAAGATGAGGTTAAAGCGCGCATTCGTCTAGAAAATGTTTTGGATTTCTTTGAAAATTCAACTCTTGGACAATTGATTCAGCAAAATACTGACAAAATCTACCGCGAAGCTCCATTTGCCATGCTAAAAGAAGACCCTGAGAGCAAAGAAAAATTCGTTGTTCGTGGGATTGTCGATGCTTATCTTCTTTTAGAGGATCGTTTGGTTCTTTTAGATTACAAGACTGATAAATACACAAACAGCGAGGAAATCAAAGACCGATACCAAGGTCAAATGGCACTTTATGCCGAAGCACTTAGCAAGTCATATCATATTGATCAAGTTGATAAATACCTTGTTTTACTTGGTGGAGAGCGTCTGGAAGTAGTTAAACTTTAAAAGTAATTAAAAAAAACGACCGTTTAGCATAAAGCTTGCGGCCGTTTTTGGTATAGTATATTGTATTATTGTATATTGAAAAAATAAAGGCGAGTTGATTGGATTAACTCCAGAATTTAGCGGCGATGTCTTGACCTTGCTTGATTTTAGCCCATTGTTGTGGGATGGCAAGTTCATTTCCTGAATCACATGAAGCAAAACCACATTGGTGAGAAAGGAAAAGACGGTCTTTAGGGATGATTTGGCTAGCTTCTTCAAGCATTTTAAGTGCGCGGTCTTCATCGTCAAGATCAGTTGTTTTACTTGAAAGAAGTCCAAGAACGACTTCAGCATCTGAGTCTTTCAAGCTTTCAAGAGCTTTGAGGTCACCAGCCACTTCGCTATCCCATTCAAGGAAGAAACGGTCATAGTGTTGGTCTTTCAAGAATTTTGTTGCGATAGCTTCGTAAGTACCACCAGCAGCAGAACGACTTTCGTAGTTACCACGGCAGTTGTGAGTCCAAACTTGCAAACCAAGCTCATGACCATAGTCAGCAACATCGTTATTTACTGCGATGAATTCGTCAGCAAGGTTAGCAAGAGCGCTATTTCCTTGAGCAAAGAAACCAGCTGGGTTTGTTTCGTCGAAAAGTTCCCAGAGGCAGTCGTCAAATTGGATAATTTCTCCACCAGCTTCTTTGTATTCTTTCAAGAATTCTTTATAGGCATTTGTAAGACCAGCTTTTAGTTCTTCTTTAGTTTTGTAAACTTGGTCTTCGCCAACTAATTGATTAAAGACTGTGAATTCTGTGTAGGCGTGAGCAGGTCCCCAGATAGTCAATTTTGTATCTGAGTCTCCAGCTTCTTCCTTAAGCAAATTAAAGATATCAAGGAAGTGGTGGTTCTTACCTGAAAGTGGCTCTGTGATGCGGATACCAATGTCTTTACGTGTTTCGAAGTGACCACCATCATGGTCTTTGAAAGTATAACCGTGGTCTGCAATGTAGCGTTCAATCCCTTTTAGTCCCCAGACGAAGTCAAGGTGCCACATTGATTTTGAAAATTCACCATCAGTTAAGACATCAATACCATTTGCTTTTTCTTTAGCGATAACTTTTTTGATGTCAGCCGTTTCTGTTTCACGATAGCCATCAAAAGCATCGTAGAATGGGTATGTGATATCATCACGATGTTCGATTGCGATTTTATATTCGCGTAAATCTGCTGGTCGTAGAAGCGAACCAACTAATTGAAATCTTGATTTTGCCATTTCGTATACCTCGTTTGTTTTTTGTGATTCCTATTGTAGCGGAGCTTTGCCATTTTGAAAAATAGTTATTTTTTTAGGACTATGTATAGTTTTAAACTATAACTAAAAAAATCAAAATCTCTGTCTAATTAACAGAAAATTTGATATACTAAGAAAATACAGACAATTACAAGGAGAATTAGAATGGATATTTGGGAAAAGTTATATCAAGCAGCAAAAAAGGATTATAATCCTCATTATGTGACGCCATTTATCTATTCAAATCATGTGGTTGCAGCAATTGAAGCAGAAGATGGTCAGATTTTTACAGGCTATTGTTTTGAAGCGACTTCTGGTGTTTTTCATCTTTGTGCGGAACGCGCAGCAGCTTTTAACATGTTTCAACAATCTGGTCAAACCACTATCAAACGCATCATTGCTTTTCGCGATAAACCACCTTACGGTGAAGGTTCGGGAATGCCTTGTGGTGCTTGCCGTGAATTTTTGATGCAATTGTCGCCTAAAAACAAAGATTTGGAATTTATGCTGGACTATGAAAAGCGTGAAACCATCACTTTGGGGGAACTTATGCCATTATGGTGGGGTGAAGAACGTATGGCAGCAGGCATTGATGATTTAGACTAATAATATAAATACAGCGAGGTTGAGGATGCGAGATAATCATTTACACACACATTTTTCTTATGATTCAGATGCGCGGTTTGAAGATTATTTAGACCATTATACAGGGGATATTGTGACGACTGAGCATTATGATTTGTCAAATCCATATACCAAGCAAGATGATGTGCCAGATTATGAGGCTTACTCACGTGAAATAGCTAAGCTTAATCAAAAATACGGCAATCGCATTAAAAAAGGCATTGAAATTGGTTACTATCAGCCACGTGAAGCAGATATTCTTGCTTATTTGGCGGATAAGGACTATGATTTGAAACTCTTGTCGGTTCATCATAATGGGACAAATGATTACCTTGATGATGAAGTGGCAGATATGAATAGAGATGAGATTATCCAAGAGTATCTGGACAAATTGGAGTATGCGATTGGACGCGTGGATGCGGATGTTTTAGCGCATTTTGACTATGGTTTTCGCATTTTCGACATGGCCGTCACGGATTTAAAAGTTTACGAACCTCAACTCAAACGTATCTTCCAGAAGATGATTGATTATGATTTGGCTTTTGAGTTAAACAGCAAATCGATGTACTTGTATGGCAAGGAAGACCTTTACCGTTATGCTTTAGGCTTGGTTAGAGAATTGGGATGCCACAAGTATTCTATCGGTTCAGACGGTCATAAGTTGGAGCATTTTCGTCTAGCTTTTGATAAAATCCAAGACTTACTTGATGAATTTGGCATTGAAGATTGGGAAATTTTGTAAAATAAAAAGCCCGTGAGCATAAGGCTCAGGGCTTTTTAGCGTTTAAAAATTAGTGAGAAATACGTTTGCGGGCTGCTTTTTTACGATTTTCTTGAATGAAAGCAGCTTTTTCTTCTTCAGGATCAATGATTTTTTTCTTAACTGCGAAAATAGCACCTGCGACAGTAGCTGCAGTGGCTACAACACCAGTAGCAAGACCTTTAGCGAATGCAAATTTTTTAGCCATAATAATTCCTCCTCACTGATAAGAACAGGGAGTATAAAGAGGTCTTTATACTCTTTTATAGCAGTAGGATTTGTTTTCTTGTCCTACCACCTTATGTTATAATAATGGTAACTAAAATTGCCTAAAAATTCAAGTGAAAACGTTATATTTACTAAAAAATCAGGCTTAGGACGGATAAAAAATAGATGTCAAAAAAAATAAAACTGCTAGCTGTGGTTGGACCGACAGCTGTTGGAAAAACAGCTTTAGGAATCGAACTCGCCAAGCAATTTAACGGAGAAATTATCAGCGGTGATAGTCAACAAGTCTACCGTAAGCTGGATATTGGAACGGCTAAGGCAACGCCTGAAGAACAAGCAGCAGCTCCTCACCACTTAATAGATGTGCGTGATGTTGATGAGACTTATTCTGTTTATGACTTTGTGACAGAAGCCAAAGCTGCTATCGATGATATTGTTAGTGGAGGTAAGTTGCCTATCATTGTTGGAGGAACTGGACTTTATCTTCAAAGTTTGCTAGAAGGTTATCATTTAGGCGGTGAGGTTGACCAAGAAAAAGTCCTCGCATACCGAAAAGAATTGGATTTGTTAAGTGATGAAGAACTTTTTGAAAAAATAGCAGAGCAGAAGATCGAGATTCCTCAAATCAACCGCCGTCGTGCCATTCGTGCTTTGGAGTTAGCTAAGTTTGGACAAGATTTGCAAAATAAAGAAACCAACTATGATGCCTATTTGATTGGTTTAAATGATGATCGTCAAGTGCTTTATGACCGTATCAATCGTCGTGTTGACCTCATGGTTGAAAATGGTGTTTTAGATGAAGCAAAATGGCTTTATGATAATTATCGTGAGGTTCAAGCCGCGCGAGCAATTGGTTACAAGGAACTTTTTCCATATTTTGCTGGGGAAGATTCTCTTGAGAACTGTGTTGAAAAATTAAAACAAAACACGCGTCGCTTTGCAAAACGCCAGTTAACATGGTTTAGAAACCGTATGGCAGTTAAGTTTTATAATGTTTCAGAAGATGACTTTAAAACTAATGTAACAAGTGATGTAGATTGTTTTTTAAATGATAAGAAATTGTAAGGGAGTAAAACGCTCCCTTTCACTTTTGAAAAGATTTTATGATATAATGAGATTTACGGATTAATTAAGAAGAGGGGTGAGTGCATGATTGAAACAAGCGAACATCAAGAGCGCGTGATTTTACTAGGCGTTGAGCTGCCAGACACTGAAAATTTTGACATGTCCATGGAAGAGTTAGCTTCGCTGGCTAAAACGGCAGGAGCTCAGGTGGTTTCATCTTATCGCCAAAAACGTGAAAAATACGATAGTAAATCATTGATTGGCTCAGGAAAATTAGCCGAAATTAAAGCGATTGTTGACGCTGATGAGATTGATACCGTCATTGTTAATGACCGTTTAACACCCCGTCAAAATGTTAACTTAGAATCAGAACTTGGGGTTAAAGTGATTGACCGCATGCAGCTGATTTTAGATATTTTTGCCATGCGTGCTCGTAGTCACGAAGGTAAATTGCAAGTTCATCTGGCTCAACTCAAATACATGTTGCCCCGCCTTGTCGGTCAAGGGGTTATGCTTAGCCGTCAAGCAGGTGGAATTGGTAGCCGAGGACCTGGTGAAAGTCAATTGGAATTGAACCGCCGTTCGATTCGTAATCAGATTTCAGATATTGAACGCCAATTGAAGGTGGTTGAGAAAAATCGTGAAACTGGTCGTGAAAAACGTACAGAATCACAAGTCTTTAAAATTGGACTCATTGGTTATACAAATGCTGGTAAATCAACCATTATGAATGTCCTAACCAATGATAAACAATACGAAGCTGATGAATTATTTGCGACTTTGGATGCGACAACTAAGCAGATTTACTTGCAAAATCAATTTCAAGTGACGCTTACAGATACGGTTGGTTTTATTCAAAATTTGCCGACTGAGTTGGTGGCAGCCTTTAAGTCAACCTTGGAAGAAAGTCGTCATGTTGATTTGTTGCTACACGTGATTGATGCCAGCGACCCAAATCATGCGGAACACGAAAAAGTTGTTTTAAATCTGCTAAAAGAGCTGGATATGTTAGAAATTCCGCGTTTAGTTGTTTATAACAAGATGGATGTGGCGGAGCACTTTGCAGCGACAGCTTTCCCGAATGTGCGTATTTCTGCGCGTGATAAAGATGCTCGTTCACTTTTGCGCCGTTTGATTATCAATGAAATTCGTGAGATTTTTGAACCATTTAGCATTCGTGTTCACCAAAATCAAGCCTATAAGTTATACGATTTAAATAAAATCGCGCTGCTTGATCGTTATGATTTTGTTGAAGAATACGAAAGCATCACTGGTTACATTAATCCAAAAAATAAATGGAGACTAGAAGAATTTTATGACTGATTATATAAGCTTAGCTTTAAAATATGGTGGCTTCACGTCACTAGATAAAGTGTATTTGCAAAATGTTTTGGAGGGTTTAACAGATGAGCAAAAATTGAGTTTCATCACACCACCTCCAAGTGTTATCAATGCTTATTTTGCAGAAATGTATCAAAAACAATCTCCGCAAGCCGCAACAGATTATTATTTTGAACTATCAAAAGAATTGCACTTGTTAAATAATAAGCCATCTTTTGACGAACACAAACCTTTTATTCGTTTGAATTTATCAGGGAAATCATATGGTTTCACTTATGAAAATGATAAAGAGGTTGCTCTTGTCTTTTCTGAAAAAGATGAAGCTTTGACAAGAGATGTCTTGTTTGAATTGGCTCAAGTTTTTCCTCAATATAAAATTTATGTTGAAAATGGTGAAATCAAAATGTCAAAAATCACTTTTGATGACCAAGAACTTGAAGACCTTACACCAGAAAGTAGTCTGCTCAGCCATGTTTCAAAATTAAAAGGAAATATGGTTAAGCTAAAAAGTTTTAATCGCGATGAATTGTCAGACTTGCTAGCTCACTATCAAGGGCAAGTTTATTATACGTTTGATCAACGTGAATTTATCGCTTATGTAAAAGTATCGTAAATAGGAAGGATAAGTAAAAACTTCGGTTTTTATAGGTATATATGGAATTACAATTTTTGGGAACAGGAGCGGGTCAGCCCTCAAAGTCACGTAATGTGTCAAGCTTAGTGTTAAAGTTACTTGACGAGATTAATGAGGTGTGGATGTTTGACTGTGGTGAAGGAACACAGCGTCAGATTTTAGAAACAACGATCCGTCCTCGTAAAGTGAAACGCATTTTTATCACGCACTTGCACGGTGACCACATTTTTGGTCTTCCTGGCTTTTTGGCAAGTCGCGCTTTCCAAGCAAATGAAGAACAAACTGACCTTGATATTTATGGTCCAGTCGGTATTCGTTCATACGTTTTGAGCAGCTTGCGCTTGTCTGGTGCTCGTTTGCCATACCGTATTCATTTTCATGAATTTGACGAAAACAGTCTGGGCAAAATAATGGAAACTGACAAGTTCGTGGTATATGCTGAAAAATTGGACCACACGATTTTCTGTATTGGTTACCGTGTGATGCAAAAAGATTTGGAAGGAACACTTGATGCAGAAGCGTTGAAAGCTGCAGGTGTGCCATTTGGTCCATTATTTGGAAAAATCAAGAGCGGTCAAGATGTTGTCTTAGAAGATGGGACAAAAATCATTGCCAAAGATTACATTTCAGCACCGAAAAAAGGAAAAGTTATCACTGTTTTAGGTGATACACGTAAGACTGATGCTAGTGTGCGCCTTGGTTTGGGAGCTGATATTTTGGTTCACGAATCTACATATGGTAAGGGTGATGAAAAAATTGCTCGTAAGCATGGGCACTCAACAGGTACTCAAGCTGCTCAAATTGCTAAAGAAGCATCAGCTAAATGCTTATTGCTTAATCACATCAGTGCACGTTTCTTGGGACGCGAATGCAAACAAATTGAAACGGATGCTCAAGCAATCTTTGAAAACACACACTTGGTTAAAGATTTGGAAGAAATTAGCTTATGAGAATAATTGCTATTACAGGAGCAACAGGTGGACTTGCCAAAGAAATTGTCAAACAGTTACCATCTGATGACTTTGTGATTGCCTTAGGACGTAATGTAGAAAAACTTGAAGCCTGTTATGCTGAACGTCCTAATACAGTTTGCTACGAACTTGATATGTCAAGTGATGAAGCGATTGGGGCAATGGTTGAAAAACTATATGCTGAACATGGTCACATCGATGTCTTTATCAATAACGCTGGTTATGGTGATTTTAGTGAGTTTGATGCTTATACAACCGCTGAAATCCGTGACATGTTTGATATCAACACCTTTGCGACGATGACTTTTTCACGTTTGGTTGGGCATAAGATGAAGAAGTCTAGGCACGGTCATATTGTCAATATTACCAGCATCGCTGGTTTGATTGCTTCAGCAAAATCATCAGTTTACTCGGCAACAAAATTTGCGGTGATTGGTTTTTCAAATGCTCTACGTTTGGAATTAGCTGATAGCAATGTTTATGTGACAACGATTAATCCTGGACCGATTGCAACAACCTTTTTTGACAAAGCAGATCCATCTGGAGAATATCTAAAAAGTGTTGGACGTTTTGTTTTGCAACCAGAAGAAGTTGCCAGACGTACGGTTGCCATTTTAGGTAAGAACAAACGTGAAGTGAACATGCCTTGGTCAATGGCTGCAGCACACAAATTATATACCCTTTTCCCTAAGATTGCTGATTTTTTAGCACGCAAAGTTTTTAACTATAAATAACCTCCTTTCAATTCTACATAAGAAGTGAGAAGTGAATGATAACAAGTAAATACAATTGGAAAAAAATTGAAAAAGAGCCAGATGATGGCTTTTTTGAACTGACAAAAAAAGAAAATATTACAGCTTTAGCCAGCAAAATCCTATACAGTCGTGGCATTGACAACGACGAAAAACTAGTTCAATTTTTATCGAATGATTTGTCACAACTTCATGATCCATATCTTTTGCACGATATGGACAAAGCAGTTGCCCGCATTCGTCAAGCGATTGAAAATTACGAACAAATCTTGGTTTATGGTGACTATGATGCCGATGGTATGACTAGCGCTAGCATTATGAAAGAAGCGTTGGAAATGCTTGGGGCTGAGGTTCAAGTCTATCTCCCTAACCGATTTGTTGATGGCTATGGACCAAATGAATCGGTCTATAAATACTTTATTGAGCAACAACAGGTTTCTTTGATTATTACGGTGGATAATGGCGTAGCTGGGCATGAAGCTATTAGCTATGCACAAAGTCAAGGAGTAGATGTCATTGTTACTGACCACCACGGCCTACCAGCAGAGCTTCCAGACGCATTTGCCATTGTACATCCAGAGCATCCGGAAGCGGATTATCCGTTCAAATATTTAGCAGGATGTGGCGTAGCTTTCAAAGTTGCTTGTGCCTTGTTGGAATCAATTCCCACAGAAATGCTAGATTTAGTTGCTATCGGAACGATTGCTGATATGGTTAGCCTAACAGATGAAAACCGTATTATGGTTAAGGTTGGTCTTGAAATGCTCAAGCAGACCGAACGCATTGGTCTCATGGAGCTTATGAAAGTATCTGATATTGACATGTCAGATGTTAATGAGGAAACTGTTGGGTTTAAAATTGCTCCGCAGCTAAATGCTCTTGGTCGTCTAGATGATCCAAATCCAGCTGTTGAGTTATTGACTGGCTTTGATGATGAAGAAGCGCTAAGTATTGCGCAAATGATTAATGCCAAAAATGAAGAACGTAAAGAAATCGTTCAAAAGATTTATGACGAAGCCATGGGCATGGTTGACCTTGATAAGCCTGTGCAGGTGTTGGCAAAAGAAGGCTGGCATCCAGGTGTTCTTGGGATTGTCGCTGGTCGTATTTTGGAGCATATTGCTCAGCCAGTTATTGTCTTAAACATTGAAGACGGCATGGCAAAAGGTTCTGCTAGAAGTATTGAGGCTATCAATATCTTCCATGCGCTTGATGAACATCGTGATTTATTTGAAGCCTTTGGTGGACATGCTGGCGCAGCTGGGATGACCTTGCCCGTTGATAACTTAGAGCAATTGTCACAGGTCTTATGTGATTACATTGCTGAAAATGATATTAATTTAGCTCAGAAAAAGACTTTGATCATTGATGAAGTGCTAGACTTGTCAGAAATTGACTTGGACACTGTTAAAAGTCTTGAGAAGATTGCACCTTTTGGGATGGATAATGCTAAGCCGGTCTTTGAAATCAAAGACTTTACCGTTAAACAAGCACGTACCATGGGACAAAATGGTGCTCACTTGAAGTTAAAAATTGCTCAGGGAAGCACGGCTGTAGACCTTGTTGCCTTTAATCAAGGTCACTTGGTGCAAGAATTTCAACAAGCACAGAATCTCTGCCTTGCCGTTACCTTGTCAATCAACAAATGGAACGGGCAAACCACAGTTCAGTTGATGCTTGAAGACGCGCGTGTTGACGGCGTTCAGTTGATTGATATTCGTGCTAAAAATGCCAGTCTTCCTGAACGTGTTCCTGTTTTGAGCGAAGACACTAGTGCCAGTGAAGTGGTTGTTCTGGACATCCCTGAGAAGGCTGAAGAACTCAAATCACTTTTTGTTGGGCGACAATTTGATGCTGTTTATTTTAAAAACCATATCAAACGTGCCTATTATTTGACAGGCTATGGAACTCGCGAACAATTTGCTAAATTGTATAAAACGATTTACCAATTCCCTGAATTTGATGTTCGTTATAAACTAAAAGACTTGAGTCAATACCTCAATATCCCAGATATTTTGCTGGTGAAAATGATTCAAATCTTTGATGAATTAGACTTTGTAACCATCACAGATGGTGTTATGGTTGTTAACAAAGATGCTCAAAAACGTAGCATCTCAGACAGCCAAATTTATCAAAACCTGAAACAAGAAGTGAAGTACCAAGAACTCATGGCACTTGGTACCCCACAAGAAATCTATGATTGGTTAATGGATAATAACTAAGAAAAGGCTCCTTCGGATTGCATTAAAATCCAAGGAGTTTTTAAATACTTTTTAGGTTCAAACTAAATTATAAATTAAGAAAATTTAATAAAAATGTGAAATAAGGGTTTATTTTAAGTTTTGTTTAAGGTATAATGGTAAGCGTGACCAAAAATGGGAAAAGGAGATAAAAATGGATTCAAAGAATTCGAATCAAAATGAAAAGGGAACAAATAAGTTTTCTGACTTTACTGGTAAAGTAAAATCACAGTGGAATGGTTTGAGTAAAACCAAGAAAATCATTGCAGGTGTTGCTGGTCTTGCAATAGTTGGGGTAGCAGGTGTTGCGGTATACCAAGCAACGACTGGAACAACAGTAACAAGTGCTGTGACTGGTAGCCCACTAAAAATTACAGTTAATTCAGCTGATGTCATTGTGCCAGAAGATGCTGAAAAAGGTAGCACCTATGTTGCCTATAATATTACCTTTGAAAATAAAGGTAGCCAAAAGATTGAACTCAATTCAACAGATGTTCAATTGGTAGATAAAGATGGTGAAACTCTCTCAAATGAGATGATTTATTCATCTACTGATGATTTCAAGGATATGGATCTTGTTGGTGCTGGTTTAGGAAAAGGTAAAAAACGCACAGGATATCTTGTTTATAAAATTGATCCAAAGAAAAGTAAAGACTATTCAATCGAAGCAGAGTGTACAGTAACAGGTGATGATAGTTACGATAAGAAAGAAACAGAAGAGTCACTCTCAAAAGTTAAAGTTACAGATAATCGAGACGATATTAAAAAAATGGCATCTGATTATATTAATAAAGTCTTTTTGGCGTCTCAATCAACATCAATTAGTGGTTCAGCATCAGTTGGATTTGATGCATCAGATGATGTACAAGTAACGACTTTGTCAAATAAATCTGACAAGAAAAAAGAAAACGACTTCCAACTTGGAAATAATATCGAAGCAGATAAAGAATTATTTGTGAAACGTTTCAAAGAAGAATTGGGCTCAAGTTTTGATTATTTCACACCAAGCGACAGTGAAATGGATGCCTTCGTTGATAAATACATGGAAGCTAACGCCAAACGTGCACAAGTTAATGTTTCAATCGAAGAATTATATCCAACTTCTGCAAAAATTAAAGTAGAATCTAAATCAATTGATCTTGGTAAAGTTGATATGAGTGATTTGGTTGATGATTATATCGAACAAGCAACTGGCAAAGATTTCTCAGATGACGATGCAGTGATGCAAGATGCTGAAAAATATGTTTTTGCTAGTGTCCCTAGCCGATTTAGTTCAACAGATTTAGCTACTGAAACTGATGAGAATAGCATTTCTGTATCACTTAAAGAAAAAAAATGGATGGTTGATTCATCTGATAAATCAATGAATTATGGTTACGATGGTTTGCAACGATCAATGTCAGGTCAATTTTTCTATTAATAAATCATAATTGAAAACTATGACAAGTTTTAGCTTGTCGTAGTTTTTTTGTCGACTAAAAGTAAGCGGTTGCTAAATATTTGTTTTTCTATTGAGACAGAACTATAATATGGTTATGTAGGGATGGCTCTCTACAAAAACATTTAATGGCTTATTGAATTTTCTTGTAATAAGGAGGTTTCTTATGTGTACTGCGATTACTTATACAACTAAGGATAGTTACTTTGGTCGTAATCTTGATTTGGATTTTTCTTACAATGAAACGGTGACCATTTGTCCTAGAACTTACCCATTCTCGTTTAAGCACAAAGGTGAAAATAAGGACCACTATGCCATGATTGGAATGGCGACGGTAGTGGCTGACTACCCACTTTATTACGAAGCGGTTAATGAAAAAGGTTTAGGAATGGCAGGTTTGAATTTTCCTGAAAATGCCGACTACAAAGAAGTAGTAGAAGGAAAAGACAACCTGGCATCTTTTGAATTGATTCCATGGTTTTTATCACAATGTCAATCTGTTGCTGACGTTAAGAAACTTTGCCAAAATCTTAATGTGACAAATGAAGCTTTCAGTGTTGATTTTCAACCAAGTCCTTTGCACTGGTTGATTGCTGACCGAAATGAAGCTATTGTACTCGAATCTGTAGCCAGCGGCTTAAAGGTTTATGATAATCCAACAGGTGTTTTGACGAACAATCCAACATTTGACAAACAATTATTTAACTTGAACAATTATCGTCACATTTCTCCAAAAGTTTCCGAAAATCTCTTTTCTACAGAAATTGCCTTGGACACTTACAGCCGAGGAATGGGTGGCCTTGGTTTGCCTGGTGATTTATCATCTATGTCACGCTATGTTAAGGTAGCCTTTACTAAATTAAATTCAGTAGCAGAAGATACTGAAGCATCTAGTGTTAACCAATTCTTCCATATTTTGAAATCCGTTGAACAACAAAAAGGTTTGTGTTATGTGGATGAAAGTGGCAAATACGAATACACTATTTACAGTTCATGTATCAATACAGAAAAAGGTATTTACTACTACACAACTTACGATAATTCACAAATTACGGCTGTCGATATGCATAAGGAAAATTTGGATGATAACAAGTTGGTTACTTATCCATTAATCAAAGATTGGCAAGTGAATTACCAAAATTAAGGTTTTAAAAAAATATTACTTAAATTCCTTCCTTTTTTCAAAAAATATGCTATAATGAAATGTAAAACATTTTTTGGCAAAAAGCCCATAGAAAGAAGAAAATGGATTTAAAAAATTATATCGCTACAATTGAAAACTATCCTAAAGAAGGAGTCACTTTCCGTGATATTTCTCCTTTGATGGCAGATGGAAATGCTTATAGCTATGCTGTTCGCGAAATTGTACAGTATGCTACTGACAAGAAGATTGACATGATTGTTGGTCCAGAGGCACGCGGATTTATCGTTGGATGCCCAGTTGCATTTGAACTTGGAATTGGTTTCGCACCAGTTCGTAAACCTGGTAAATTACCACGTGAAGTAATCTCAGCTGATTACGAAAAAGAGTATGGTATTGATACACTATGTATGCATGCTGATGCTATCAAACCTGGACAACGTGTCCTTATCGTTGATGACCTTTTGGCAACAGGTGGTACTGTGAAAGCTACTATCGAAATGGTAGAACGCCTTGGTGGTATCGTTGCTGGATGTGCTTTCCTTGTTGAATTGGACGGATTGAACGGACGTAAAGCACTTGAAGGTTATGATACGAAAGTCTTAATGAATTTCCCAGGATAATTATAGCTAAAAACTATAACTACCTAAAGAAATTATATAATTGAAAACTATATCTCCATCTTTTATAATATTACTTAAATATAATATTATAGAGTGGAGATATTTTCATGCCAATAAAACTTGATAAAGAATTACCGGCCTTAGACATTTTGCGCAAAGAGAATGTCTTCATCATGGATAATAAACGTGCAAAGCATCAAGATATTAGACCGATGGATTTTCTCATTGTTAACTTGATGCCGACAAAAGAAGTGACAGAGACACAACTCTTGCGTTTGCTGGCCAATACGCCTTTGCAGATTAATGTTGAATTTCTCTATATGACTAGTCATGAGTCAAAAAATACGACGGCTGAGCATTTAGAAACCTTCTATAAAACTTTTGCGGATGTTAAACATAAGTATTATGATGGGTTGATTATCACGGGTGCTCCAGTTGAAACCTTGGCTTATGAGGATGTGGATTACTGGGATGAATTGTGCCAAATCTTTGATTGGGCAAAATCTCATGTCTATTCAACCTTGCACCTGTGTTGGGGAGCGCAAGCTGGGCTCTATTATAAATATGGTATTAAGAAGGTTTTGCTAGAGGAAAAATTATCAGGCATCTTTTCTCAAAATGTCAAACAACCTTCTAATCCGATTGTCCGTGGGTTTGACGACTGCTTTATGGCGCCGCATTCTAGATATACAGAAGTTCGTCATGAAGATGTTGCTAAGGTTGATCGATTAGAAGTAATTGCTGAAGGTCCCACAGTTGGTTTGTCTATCGTAGCTAGTAAAGATTTGCGCGAAGTTTATAGCTTTGGACATTTGGAATATGACCGTGAAACTTTGGATCGTGAGTACAAGCGTGATGTTAAAGTTGGAAAAAATCCTAATGTGCCTGCGCATTATTACGTCAATGACGATCCTGAGCAAGATGTTCCGATGAAGTGGAACTTAGCGGCAACAACTTTCTTTAGTAATTGGATTAATTATGCTGTTTACCAAGAGACGCCTTATCAGTTGGAGCAATTGGAAAAAGAACCATCTTTTTACGGTTACTTGTGATGAGATGATTGTCGGTCAAATCTTGCTTTATCTTTGTCAGGTTCAGTTTTAAATGTGATGATTTTTTAGGAATATATTATGAGTTATTTGGAAAATTATAAATCAGGCAATCTTGTATTGCCGAGTGCTCTTCTCTTTCATTACAAAGACATTTTTAAACGTGCAGATGATTTTTTGATTTGGCAGTTTATTTATCTCCAAAACACGACTAAGATGGATGATTTGGCACCTAGTCAAATTGCTAGCGCGTTGAATAAAACAGTGGCAGAAGTTAACCGCTCGATTTCTGATTTGACTGCCCAAGGTTTGCTTGATATGAAGACTATTGAACTTGGTAGTGAAATCGAAGTGATTTTTGATGCTAGTCCTGTTTTAGCCCTTTTGGATAAATTAGTATCTGAACCAAAACAAGTTCCTGAAAAACAAGATGTAAATCCTGTGAAAGAACTTGTCGAAGATTTTGAACGTGAGCTAGGTCGTATGCTAAGTCCATTTGAATTGGAAGATTTGCAAAAAACTATTCGTGAGGATAAAACGGATCCAGACCTAGTGCGCGCAGCGCTTCGTGAAGCTGTGTTTAACGGCAAGACAAACTGGAATTACATCAATGCCATTTTGCGAAATTGGCGTCGTGAAGGCATTACAACAATGCGCCAAGTTGAGGAACGTCGCAAAGAGCATGAAGATTCAAAAGCAGGTAAAGTCAATGTGTCAGATGACTTTTTGGCTGCAATGGATTTGTGGAGTGACTAATGAGAGTTGGACGTGAGCGTTTAAAGAAAATCTTAGCTATTATTGGTGATATGTATCCAGAAGCGCGTGGCGAGTTGGAATGGGAGACGCCATTTCAACTGCTTATCGCGGTGATTTTGTCTGCTCAAACGACGGATAAAGCAGTGAATAAGGTGACTCCAAATCTTTGGAAATATTACCCAGAAATCGAGGATTTGGCTAAGGCAAATTTGGCTGATGTTGAGGAGTGTTTGCGAACTATTGGACTTTATAAGAACAAAGCTCGAAACATCATTAAGACAGCAAGAGCGATTTTACAAGATTTCGACGGGCAAGTCCCTAAGACCCACAAGGAGTTAGAAACCTTGCCAGGAGTGGGGCGAAAAACGGCTAATGTTGTGTTAGCAGAAGTTTATGGTATCCCATCGATTGCTGTGGATACGCATGTGTCACGCATTGCTAAGCGCCTGAATATTTCTGCACCAGATGCTGATGTTAAAGAAATCGAAGAAGATTTGATGAAAAAAATTCCAAAGAAAGATTGGATTTTGACACATCATCGCTTGATTTTCTTTGGACGCTATCATTGCTTAGCTAAAAAGCCTAAATGTGATATTTGCCCAGTTCAAGCTTATTGCAAATATTATAAAGACAATGTGAAAACTAACTAAGCAGCTCACTTGAGTTGCTTTTGTTATGCTTTTGTAAGGAGAAGTTGTTTTTGATATAATTAAAAAGAATGATATTTTAGAAGGAAGAATTATGCAAACAGTATTATCTAAGCGTCTAGCTGCCGTAGCAGAATTTGTACCGCAAGGAGCACGCTTACTGGATGTCGGAAGTGACCATGCTTACTTACCGATTGCCTTGATGGAAGAGGGAAAAATTGATTTTGCCATTGCTGGTGAAGTTGTCAAAGGTCCATATGAATCAGCAGTTCGTAATGTTGCTGGCGCTGGTTTGGCAGATAAAATCGTTGTGCGTTTGGCAGATGGTTTGGCAGCCTTTGAAGCATCAGACCAAGTAACAACGATTACGATTTGTGGTATGGGCGGCGGCTTGATTGCTGATATTTTGGCGGCAGGAGTTGAAAAATTAGCAAGTGTAGACCGCCTCATCTTGCAACCTAATAATCGTGAAGATGAGCTTCGTGCTTGGTTGATGAACAATGGCTTCAAACTTGTCACTGAAGAAATTATGACAGAAAATGATAAATTTTATGAAATCATGGTTGTTGAACACGGACAAATGACTTTGTCAGAGACAGACTTACGCTTTGGTCCTTTCTTGAACCAAGAAAAATCAGCTGTCTTCAAAGCACGTTGGCAACGAGAATTGAAAAAATTAGAAATCGCTTTGCCTCACGTTCCAGAAAATCGCGTTGACGACCGCGCAGCTATTTCACAAAAAATGGCAGCTATCAAGGAGGCTATCAATGAAAGCAAGTGAAATCATTGAACGTTACGAAGCTTACTGTCCGCGTGAGCTTTCTATGGAAGGTGATATTTCAGGTCTTCAAATTGGAACACTTGATAAAGAGGTCAATCGTGTTATGATTGCTCTTGATGTGCGTGAAACGACAGTGGCAGAAGCAATCGAGAAAAATGTTGATTTGATTATCGTTAAGCATGCTCCCATTTTTCGTCCGCTAAAAGACCTTGTGGCGACTCCCCAAAATCAGATTTACCTTGACTTGGTAAAACATGATATCGCCGTATACGTGAGTCACACAAATATCGATATTGTACCAGATGGTTTAAATGATTGGTTCTGTGAGCTGTTAGACATTACCGATACAGAGATTTTAAGTCCTACGGCTGATGGTTACGGGATTGGTCGAGTTGGAACGATTGAGGAGCAAACTTTTTCAGAATTTGCTCTTAAGGTTAAAGAAAAATTCAACTTAGATAGTGTTCGTTTGGTTGCATACGGAAACCAAGATAAGCTCATTAATCGTGTGGCTATTTGTGGTGGTAGTGGTCAAAGTTTTTATCGTGAAGCAATGGCAAAAGGGGCACAAGTCTACATTACTGGTGATATTTACTATCATACTGCTCAAGAGATGATTACAAACGGTATTCTTGCTATCGACCCAGGGCATCATATTGAAGTGCTCATGGTTGATAAATTACTTGAAAAATTTAATGCTTGGAAAAGTGAAAATCACTGGTCAGTTGATTTTGTAGCTAGTAAAGCTGAAACGAATCCGTTTTATCATTTATAAATAATTACTGACATTTGTCAGTAATTTTCGTTAAAAGCTTGTAAAATTAGGAAATTTAGTGACAGCATTTGCAAAAAATGATAGAATAGTTTCTGATAGTTAATATTGATATTTAATAATAAAGAGGGAGACCTAACTATGAAAGGTATTATTCTTGCAGGAGGTTCAGGAACACGTTTGTATCCTTTGACTCGTGCGGCTTCAAAACAACTTATGCCAGTGTATGATAAACCAATGATTTATTATCCACTATCAACATTGATGTTGGCTGGTATCCGAGACATCTTAATTATCTCAACACCAACTGATATTCATCGTTTTGAAGAACTACTTGGAGACGGTTCAGAATTTGGTATTTCACTTTCTTACGCTGTTCAACCAAGTCCAGATGGATTGGCACAAGCCTTTATCATCGGTGAAGAATTTATCGGAGATGACAATGTTGCTCTTGTTTTGGGAGATAACATTTACCATGGAGCAGGTCTAAGTAAAATGCTTCAAAAAGCAGCAAGCAAAGAAAAAGGTGCTACTGTCTTTGGTTACCAAGTAAAAGACCCAGAACGTTTTGGTGTTGTTGAATTCGACGAAGATTTCAATGCTATCTCAATCGAAGAAAAACCAGAACATCCAAAATCACACTACGCTGTAACAGGTCTTTACTTCTACGACAATGATGTTGTGGAAATTGCTAAAAACATCAAACCAAGTGCACGTGGTGAACTTGAAATCACAGATGTTAACAAAGCTTATCTTGAACGTGGCGACCTTTCTGTAGAAGTTATGGGACGTGGTTTTGCATGGCTTGATACAGGTACACACGAAAGCCTTCTTGAAGCAGCTCAATACATTGAAACAGTGCAACGTATGCAAAACCTTCAAGTGGCAAACTTGGAAGAAATCGCATACCGCATGGGCTACATCACAAAAGAAGATGTTTACAACCTTGCACAACCACTTAAGAAAAACGAATACGGAAAATACTTGCTCCGTTTGATTGGAGAAGACTAATGACAGAACAGTTTTTTGGTAAAGAATTAGCAGCACGTAAAATCGAAGCCATCCCAGGAATGATTGAATTTGATATTCCTGTTCACGGTGACAACCGCGGATGGTTTAAAGAAAACTTCCAAAAAGAAAAAATGCTTCCTCTTGGTTTCCCAGAATCATTCTTTGCAGAAGGAAAATTACAAAATAACGTCAGCTTTTCACATAAAAACGTTTTGCGTGGACTTCACGCAGAACCTTGGGACAAATACATCTCAGTTGCTGACGAAGGTAAAGTCCTAGGTTCATGGGTTGACTTACGTGAAGGTGACAGCTTTGGTCATGTTTACCAAACAGTTATCGATGCTTCAAAAGGTATCTTTGTACCACGTGGTGTCGCTAACGGTTTCCAAGTATTGTCTGATAAAGTATCATACAGCTACTTGGTTAACGACTACTGGGCACTTGAACTTAAACCAAAATACGCTTTTGTAAACTATGCTGACCCAACTCTTGGTATCAAATGGGAAAACTTGGAAGAAGCAGAAGTTTCTGAAGCAGATAAAAATCACCCATTGCTTAAAGACGTTAAACCATTACGTAAAGAAGATTTGTAATAAAAATAAAAAATTAATCAGAAAGGAGTGTTCAGTTTTAAGAAACTGAACACGGGACTAAATCTCTAAGAAAAAAGATAAATCTTCCTAGACGCTAGTCGTCTGCGTCAGATTTCCTATTTTTCTATGAGATTTTTCGCGAGCGAAACGTCCCTTTGTATCTTAATTATGTCTGAATACAAAAATATCATTGTAACCGGTGGTGCAGGTTTCATCGGTTCAAACTTCGTACACTATGTTTACAACAATCACCCAGATGTACACGTTACTGTTCTTGATAAATTAACATACGCTGGTAACCGTGCAAACTTGGAAGAAATCCTTGGTGACCGTGTTGAGTTGGTTGTTGGTGATATCGCAGATGCAGAATTGGTAGATAAATTGGCTGCAAAAGCTGATGCAATTGTTCACTACGCTGCAGAAAGCCACAACGATAACTCACTAAAAGATCCAAGTCCATTCATCCAAACAAACTTTGTTGGTACATACACACTTTTGGAAGCAGCTCGTAAATACGATATCCGTTTCCACCACGTGTCAACTGACGAAGTTTACGGAGACCTTCCACTTCGTGAAGACCTTCCAGGACATGGTGAAGGTCCAGGTGAAAAATTCACTGCTGAAACTAAATACAACCCAAGTTCACCATACTCATCAACAAAAGCTGCATCAGATTTGATCGTTAAAGCTTGGGTACGTTCATTTGGCGTTAAAGCAACAATCTCTAACTGTTCAAATAACTACGGACCATACCAACACATCGAAAAATTCATTCCTCGTCAAATCACAAACATCTTGTCAGGAATTAAACCAAAACTTTACGGTGATGGTAAAAACGTTCGTGACTGGATTCACACAAACGACCACTCAACAGGTGTTTGGGCAATTTTGACTAAAGGACGTATCGGTGAAACTTACCTTATCGGTGCAGATGGCGAAAAGAACAACAAAGAAGTTCTTGAACTTATCCTTGAAAAAATGGGTCAACCAAAAGATGCCTACGATCACGTAACAGACCGTGCAGGTCACGACCTTCGTTACGCAATCGACTCAACTAAACTTCGTGAAGAATTAGGTTGGGAACCAAAATACACTAACTTTGAAGAAGGACTTGAAGCAACAATCAAATGGTACACAGATAACCAAGATTGGTGGAAAGCTGAAAAAGAAGCAGTTGAAGCTAACTACGCTAAAACACAAAAAGTTCTTGATAAATAATTTAAAAAGCCTATCGTATCAAGCCACGCTTGGTGCGGGGCTTTTTTTAGTTTTTGAGAAAAAAGCAAAGCTAAGATAAGGTTAATTGAAAAATATCTATAAAAACTTAGAATTATTTTACAAGTTATGCTTTGATTCAAGAATTGTCTTTGGTTTTCTGGTACAATAGAAGAAAACGAGAAAGAAGAGAAAGATGACAAAGTTAGCGACGATTTGTTATATTGATAACGGTGAGGCACTTTTGCTTTTGCATCGTAATAAAAAGCCAAATGATGTTCATGAGGGAAAATGGATTTCGGTTGGTGGTAAACTTGAAGCGGGTGAAACGCCTGATGAATGTGCCAAACGTGAAATTTTTGAAGAAACGCATTTTACAGTTAAGAAAATGGATTTTAAGGGAGTGATTACTTTCCCTGAATTTACACCTGGTCACGATTGGTATACTTATGTCTTTAAGGTGACTGATTTTGAAGGTGAATTAATCTCTGACGAAGAATCACGTGAGGGTACTCTTGAGTGGGTTCCTTATGATAAGGTATTATCAAAACCAACTTGGGAAGGTGACTATGAAATCTTTAAATGGATTTTAGATGATGTGCCATTCTTCTCAGCTAAGTTTACTTATGATGACAAGCAACGTTTGGTCGATAAGAGCGTTACTTTTTATGACAATAAGTAGTCTTTATTGAAGTTGTCTAAAGAGAGGAGTTTTTATGGATCGTCATCAAGAAAAGAAATTTACGGAGTCTTGGTTTTTTAAATGGGTTTTAAACAGTCAAGCTACTGTGACAGTTATGGTCACTTTTCTTGTCTTTTTGACCCTTTATTTGTTCACTAAGATTTCATTTTTATTTAAACCTGTTTTGTCTTTTTTAGCCATCATCATGCTTCCTTTGGTGATTTCGGCAATTCTTTACTATCTGATTAAGCCTTTGGTTGGATTGATTGAACGACGTGGTGTTAATCGAACGGCTTCAATTTTCATTGTTTATGCTGTTATTGTGGCTTTACTCATTTGGGCTGTGGCAAGTTTTATTCCTATGATTGAAGGGCAATTAACCTCATTTGTTGAGAATTTACCTGCTTATGTTAAAAGTGTCAACGTTGAAAGTTCTAAGCTTTTGAAGAGTCCTTGGTTGGCTAATTATCAGTCAGAATTGCAGGACATGTTGGCTAATATCAGTAATAAAGCTGTTGATTATGCGGAAAGCTTTTCTAAGAATGCTATTGACTGGGCATCAAGCTTTGCTAGCGCTATTGCTCGTGTGACCTTAGCTATCATCATGTCGCCTTTCATTCTCTTTTATTTCTTAAGAGATAGTCATAAGATGAAAGAGGGGTTGATTAAGGCACTTCCGACTAGAATGCGTCGCCCAACGTCACGTATTCTTGGAGATATCAACAAGCAGCTTGCTGGTTATGTTCAAGGTCAAGTAACCGTTGCGATTGTTGTTGGAATCATGTTCACAATCTTCTTTAATATGATTGGTTTGCGTTATGCGGCAACTTTTGGTATTATTGCAGGGTTCCTTAATATGATTCCATATCTTGGTAGTTTCTTAGCTATGGTTCCGGTTGTGATTATGGGGATTGTTCAAGGACCAATTATGCTGATTAAGGTTCTTGTGACCTTTGTGGTTGAACAAACGATTGAAGGGCGTTTTGTAGCACCTTTGGTTTTGGGAAGCAAGCTAAGCATCCATCCGATTACCATTATGTTTATTTTGCTAACGTCTGGCTCAATGTTTGGTATTTGGGGAGTATTCCTTGGAATTCCGGTTTATGCCTCTATCAAGGTGGTTGTTAAAGAAATTTTTGACTGGTACAAAGCTGTCAGTGGTTTATATGAAGAAGAGTTAATTGTAGAAGAAGGAGAAGAAGAATCAAAAGATGTTAAATAGTGAAAAAATGGTTGCCTCAATTCAGAGTCAAGATTTAGAGCATGCCAATAAATATTTTAAACGAGCTTTGAAAGAAGACGATGCTGAGACTCTTTTGGAATTAGCGGAGTATCTTGAGAGCATTGGTTTCTTGCCACAAGCAAAAGAAATTTATTTGCAAGAACGTGAAGATTATCCTGAAGTTAATATTAACCTAGCTCAGATTGCGACAGAAGATGGTGACATCGAAGGTGCTTTCTTATATCTTGATGCGATTTCGCCTGAGAGCGATGCTTATTTGTCTGCTTTGCTTGTTATGGCAGATATCTATGAAATGGAAGGGCTAGCTGACGTTGCGCGTGAAAAACTTCTCCAAGCGAGTCAGATTAGTGATGAACCTTTGGTTATTTTTGGTTTGGCTGAAATCGAAATGGAACTTGGTAATTACAATCAAGCTATCAAAGAATACGCTAAGCTAGATAATCGAGATATTCTTGAACTAACTGGTGTCTCAACTTATCAACGTATCGGTCGTGCTTATGCCAGTCTCGGAAAATTTGAAGCAGCTATCGAGTTTCTTGAAAAAGCTGTTGAGATTGAATACGATGACAATACAATCTTTGAATTAGCGACAATTTTGTATGATCAAGATGAATACCAAAAAGCAAATATTTACTTCAAACAATTGGAGACAATGAATCCTGACTTTGAAGGGTATGAGTATGTTTACGCACAATCTCTTCATGAAGAAAATAAAACTGAAGAAGCACTTCGTTTGGTTCAAAAAGGTTTGGCTAAAAATGAATTTGATACCAATCTTTTGCTCGCAGCATCACAATTTTCGTATGAATTACACGATACCAAACAAGCCGAAAGCTATCTTTTGAAAGCAAAAGACGTAGCGGTTGACGATGAAGATGTTTTGATGCGTTTGACTAACTTGTACTTAGAAGAAGAACGCTATGACGATGTTGTTGCCCTTAATCGTGACAACATTGATAATGTCCTTACTAAATGGAACATTGCCAAAGCCTATCAAGCGCTTGAAGCTGATAAAAAAGCCCTCAAGATTTATGATGATTTGGCAACGGATTTGGCAGATAATCCAGAATTCTTGCAAGACTATGCTTATATTTTGCGCGAATTTGGTTATACAGATCGTGCCAAAGATGTGGCTAAACGTTACTTAACCATGGTTCCAGATGATGTCAATATGGTGGAATTTTTAAATGAAGATGAATTTTAAGAGTCTTTTGGCTAGTAACCTGATAACGGTTATTATCATTTTTGTTTTGCTATCATTCTTTGATCAAAGTGGTGAACCACTTCGCAATATTCTTGTGGTATTTGGTGGTTTTATCTTGATGACCATCTATGATTTTGTCAGAACAAGCCGAAAAAAATAGAGTAAAAAGCACGACAATTTCGTCGTGTTTTTTCTTGTAATTTTCAAGAATGTTTTCAATCTTACTTTAGAAAGATAAAGAAAAATTTCACAAGCGAAATTTCACAAACTTTTCGTAAAACTATGGTATAATTGATTCATATTTGTGAAAAAATAAAAATTTGTGATTTAGATTTGACTAATTTTATCGCCAGATTTTCTTGAAATTGTGATGTATTGGAACTTTAAAAATCTGTTCTTAATTAGTCATCTAAAGACATATAGGAGATAAAATGACTGAACAAAAGCAATATGGGGCTGATCTTGTTGTAGATAGCCTTATTAACCATGACGTCGAATACGTTTTTGGTATTCCGGGCGCAAAAATTGACCGTGTTTTCGATACACTTGAAGACAAAGGTCCAAAATTGATTGTTGCACGTCATGAGCAAAATGCAGCCTTTATGGCGCAAGGTATCGGACGTATCACAGGTAATCCAGGTGTTGTAATTACAACAAGTGGTCCTGGTGTGTCAAACTTAGCAACTGGTCTTGTAACGGCGACTGATGAAGGTGACCCAGTTCTTGCCATCTCAGGACAAGTAAAACGTTGTGACTTGTTGAAACGTTCACACCAATCAATGAAAAACGTTGCGATGATGGAACCAGTAACGAAGTCAGCTGTTGAAGTGCATGACCCAAATACACTTTCTGAAATCATCGCCAATGCCTACCGTGTAGCTAAATCAGGTCGACGCGGCGCAAGCTTTATCTCAATTCCGCAAGACGTTACGGATAGTTTAGTATCTGTAAAAGCTATTAAGCCACTAACTGACCCTAAACTTGGTTCAGCATCTGTTGATGACGTGAACTATCTTGCTCAAGCGATTCGCAATGCTGAGTTGCCAGTTTTACTTTTGGGAAATGGTGCTTCAACACGTGCGGTCACAAAATCAATTCGTAAATTGCTTGAAGCTGTTAAATTGCCAGTTGTTGAAACTTTCCAAGGGGCAGGTATCGTATCACGTGAACTTGAAGAAGACACTTTCTTTGGTCGTGTAGGACTTTTCCGTAACCAACCAGGTGACATGTTGCTTAAAAAAGCTGACCTTGTCATTGCGATTGGTTATGACCCAATTGAATACGAAGCCAGAAACTGGAACGCTGAGATTTCAGCACGTATCATTGTTATTGATGTGGCTCAAGCTGAAGTTGATACTTATTTCCAACCTGAACGTGAATTGATTGGTGATATTGCTGATACGATTGATTTGCTTTTACCAGCAGTTAATGGTTACACTTTACCAAAAGCATCAGTAGACTACCTTCAAAATCTTAAGAAAAATGTGGTTGAAGATGTGAAATTTGACCGTGACTCAAATCCTGGTGTGGTTCACCCACTTGATGTGATTGATGTTATGCAAGAAAATATCACAGATGATATGACTGTAACTGTTGACGTTGGTAGTCACTACATCTGGATGGCACGTTACTTCAAATCATACGAAGCACGTCACCTGCTCTTCTCAAATGGTATGCAAACACTCGGTGTAGCACTTCCTTGGGCAATTTCAGCAGCCCTTGTTCGTCCAAATACAACCGTTATCTCTGTATCTGGTGATGGTGGTTTCCTCTTCTCAGCGCAAGAATTAGAAACTGCAGTTCGCCTTAACTTGCCAATCGTTCACATTATCTGGAACGATGGTAAATACAACATGGTTGAATTCCAAGAAGAGATGAAATACGGTCGTTCTTCAGGTGTTGATTTTGGTCCTGTTGATTTTGTCAAATACGCAGAAAGCTTCGGTGCTAAAGGTTACCGTGTTGATAGCAAAGAAGGTTTTGAAGCAACCTTCAAAAAAGCCCTTGCTGAAGCAGAAAACGGACCAGTACTTATCGATATTCCAATCGATTACAAAGATAACATTAAACTTGGTGAAACAATCTTACCAGACGAGTTTTATTAAGCTTGCAATTTAGCTCATTTGGCAATAAAATATTAATGACAGTTAATTTTAAATGACGAAAGTGAAGGAGAATATGTCAGAAGCAATTAAACTTTTTCAATATAATACCTTAAGTGCCCTGATGGCTGGTCTTTATGGTGGAACATTAACCATCGGTGAGCTACTAGAGCATGGTGATTTAGGAATCGGGACACTCGATTCTATTGATGGAGAGTTGATTATTCTAGACGGTAAAGCCTATCAAGCTATCGGTTCAAACGGAAAACCTGAAATTGTTGAGGTTTCTGATGATGTCAAAGTTCCTTACGCTGCAGTTGTTCCTCATCAAGCAGAAGTGATTTTTAAACAACGTTTTGAAATGACAGATGCTGAGTTGAAAAAGCGTATCGAGTCATATTATGATGGGGTAAACTTGTTCCGTTCGATTAAGATTAAAGGGGCTTTTTCTAACATGCATGTTCGCATGATTCCAAAATCTGCGCCAAATACAAAATTTGCAGAAGTCGCAACACGCCAACCTGAATATTCACGTGAAAATGTCACGGGGACTATTGTGGGTATCTGGACACCTAAGATGTTCCATGGTGTGAGTGTTGCTGGTTATCATTTACACTTTATTTCAGATGATTTAACCTTTGGTGGTCATGTGATGGATTTTGTGATTTCAGAAGGTGTTGTTGAAGTAGGACCAGTTGATCAACTTGATCAACGTTTCCCAGTTCAAGATCGCAAATACCTTTTTGCAAAATTTAACATGGATGAATTGAAAGAAGACATCAAAAAAAGCGAATAAATCGTCTAGTTATCGCATATGAAAAAGGCGCATTTCTAAAAACGAGTTTATCTTGTTTTAGTAATGTGTTTTTTTACGGATAAAAATGAGATATAGAGTTGATTTTTACTTATATTTATCCTAAAATAAAAGACGTTGTGCATGTGAATCTTGTATCAAGAATTGATAGAATTATAAGAATTGCATGACGATTTCAAAGAAAAAACAGGAGAATGTATGGATATTTTTCGAAAGACCCCGATGGCGCAAAAGACAAGTCATTTGCAACGACGCCTGGGGCTTGCTGAACTTATCTTTTTAGGGGTAGGTTCGATTGTTGGGACTGGGATTTTCACGATAACAGGAGTAGGTGCTTCTCAATATGCAGGACCTGCGATTACTATTTCAATTATTATTGCTGCTATCTGTGTAACCATGTCAGCTTTATTCTTTGCAGAATTTTCTTCACGCTTGCCACATTCAGGTGGTGTGTATCGCTATTTGTATACTGTTTTTGGAGAGTACCCAGCTTGGATTGCAGGTTGGTTTATGATGATTGAATTTGCAGGAGCGATTTCAACGGCAGCCTCTGGTTGGGGAGAGTATTTAAAAGCTTTCTTGAAAACTTTTGGCATTAGTTTGCCGACAGCTTTGAGTGGTCCTTTTAATCCTGCAAAGGGAACTTATATTGATATTGTTCCTGTTATCTTATTACTTTGTGTGACAGCCCTTGTTGTACTAGGGGTTCAAACGGTATTGAGATTTAATTCTATTTTGGTTATCTTTAAATTAGCGGTTTTGCTTATCTTTATCGCTCTTGGTTTGACAGCAATTAATACGCAAAACTGGAGTGATTTCACACCGTTCGGATTTGGTCAAATTTATGGTGGAAAAGTTGGTATCATGGCTGGTGCGTCATTGATGTTCTTTGCTTTTCTTGGATTTGAATCAATTTCTATGGCGGCTGATGAGACCAAAGAGCCTCAAAAGAAAATTCCGCAAGGTATCTTCTTTTCAATTGGATTGACAACTTTATTGTATGTTTTGGTTACTTTGGTTTTAACTGGAACTGTTCACTATACAAAATTAAATACAGCTGACGTGGTACCATTTGTTTTACGTAGCATTGGTTTTCCATTAGTAGGTAATATCGTTTCTGTTGTGGTTATTTTCACATTGGTAACGGTATGTATTTCTATGATGTTTGCCTTGTCACGTGTGATTTACAATGTCAGTTGTGATGGGCTTTTGCCGGAACAATTCCAAGAATTGACACCTAAGAGCAAAGTTCCTAAGAAAGCGACTATTTTTGTTGGGATTGTCACAATGTTCTTCTCTGGAGTCTTTCCTTTGGAAATCCTAGCTTTATTGGTAAATATTGTGACTTTGGCTTACCTTATCTTGCTTGCTTTTGGTGTTATCAAACTTCGTAAAGATTTTGGTGAGCCAAAAGAAGGGGAATTCAGAACACCTTGGGTGCCATTTTTGCCAATATTATCAATTGTGGTTTGCTTGGCTTTGATGACACAATGTAAGCTTGAGACATGGTATGGCTTTATCATTGCCTTTGTCATTGGAACAATCATTTACTTTGCTTATGGTTACCGTCACTCAAAACTAATCGATAAAACTGAAGAATAAACAAAAAGCATTGGCTAAAAGCCAATGCTTTTTTGCAATCTTAATAGCAAGTTATTTCTTATTTTCAATGCGCATGCTATTGATTTTTTCTTCGGTTGGTGTAACGCGAAGTGTTTTTTGACCAGTGTATGTGACAAAACCAGGTTTGGCACCAGTAGGTTTGTTGAGTTTTTTAGCTTCAATCATATCAACTTGGATAAGATTTGATAGGCGAGCTTTTGAGTAATAGGCTGCCAATTCAGCGGCGTCAGTTTTGACTTCATCGCTTGGGTTAAGATTGTCCTTGATGAGTACGTGGCTGCCTGGAATATCCTTAGCGTGGAACCAGAGTTCACCTTTTTTCGCCATTTTGAAAGTTAATTCATCATTTTGCAGGTTGTTGCGTCCGACCATGATGATTGTCTTGCCATCCGAAGCAAGGTATTGTTCTGGTTTTTTACGCTTGTGACGTTTATCGCGCGTGCGGCGTTTGACAAAACCAGTTTCCACCAACTCTTCACGAATGTCTTCGATATCAGAGATAGAAGCGTGGCTTAGAGCTGTCTCGACGCTTTCAAGATAAGTGATTGTGTGTTTTGTTTCTTCGATGAGTCCTGTTAAGTGTTTGACAGCTTCTTTTAGTTTTTGGTATTTCTTGAAATAGCGCTGAGCATTTTGGTTAGGGGTCAAACTTTTATCAAGAGCAATAGTGATTTTTTCATTAGTGTAGTAGTTATCAAGTTCCACTTGGTCTTGGTTGTTTGGCACCATTGAGAGATAAGTGGTTAAGAGTTCGCCTTTTTGGCGGAATTCTTCGGCGTTCTCAGTAGCTGCTAATTCTTTTTCTTGTTTTGCTAGTTTTTTGATGTTTTTATCGAGTTCAGTCTGAACACGGTGAATCAAGTCACTTGATTGTTGGTTGACGCGATCGCGTTCAGCTTTATCTTGATAGAAAACATCTAGCAATTCTGAAAGGCTGTCAAAAGTTTGACCACTCTTATCAAATGGCACTGCAGCAAATGATTTGTCAGTCATATTTGGCTGGACAGGTCGAGCAAAGAAAGCACGGAACTGTTTGAGTTTGTCATCACTAAGCTGAGCTGCCAAATTTTCAGCGGTATCACGTCCCAAACCTTGGAAGAGTTTTTGAAGATGACGTGGTGCCAAATCCTCGGTTTGTAAGATTTCAAATAATTTTTCATCTGAAACAGTAAAAGGATTTTTAGCATCTGTCTTTGGCGGAGCAATGTAAGTTGAACCAGGCAAGATTGTTCGGTAGCTATTTTGTGAGAAACCGATATGTTTGATAGATTCGATAATCTTACTTTCAGCCTTATCAATCAAGATGATGTTACTGTGTTTGCCCATGATTTCAACAACCAAGGTAACCTTGATGTTGTCACCAATTTCATTCTTATTTGAAAAGGCAATTTCTAAAACACGGTCATTCTCAATTTGTGTGATGCTTTCAATAACAGCACCTTGAAGGTATTTACGCATAATCATGGTAAAAGTATTAGGTGTTTGAGGGTTTTGAAAGTCTGTTTTAGTAATTTGCAGGCGCCCAAAAACAGGGTGGGCAGAAAGTAACAGTTTATAATTTTTACGGTTATTACGAATGGTTAAAACAAGCTCGTGCTCAAAAGGCTGATTAACTTTTTGAATGCGTCCGTAGAGAAGCTCGTCTTGTAATTCTTTGGTTAAATGGTGTAGGAAAAAACCATCAAATGACATGATTAAAGTTGCCGTAATGCTAGCTAACCGAGAGCGATAAGAAGCTTACGACGTCTCCTTTCTAATCTCATGTTTTCAATTCTTCTATTATACCATAACCCTTGCAAAATCTGGACTCTGCGATATGGGAAAGTTTGCCCCTTACGATTTTTTTAATTTTTGAATGATTGCTAGAAGGTCTTGGTAATGTTTATTTTCCATTTTGACGATGGCATAGGTCTTGATGAAAATGTCTTTTAGCTTTTTAGAGCTTGAAATGATATTTGGATTTTCAAGCAGACGTTCAGCGATGTCTTGACTGACAATGGTAATGCCAGTACCTTTAAGCACTTCGTGTTCGATAAGTGAGAGGTTATCGATAGAAATATGGTGTTGGGTTGGCAGCTGATTAATCTTGATAAATTCTTTTAAGAAATTATGGTAGCTGCTGGTCATGTGATAGAGTAAGAAAAGTGATTCTTCACCCTTGTCAAATTTTTCGATGAGCTCTCTTTGCCCGACAATCATCAATTTATCAGAGCGAAGTGGAAGTTTGAGCACACCTTTTTGGGTGTAGCTACCTGACATAATTCCAAGATCGATTTGGTCATCCAAAAGCGCTTGAAAAATCTGATGGGAATTACTGTAAGTTTGGACATTGAGTTTACGGTTTTCTGGCAAATATTTTTGAATGGTTGACAAATAGGTCTTGAGATAAGAGGTATCAGAACCAAGAATGATACTTTGCTCAAAGGTAGAGTCCAGATTATCAAGCAGGCTGTTAAAAGCAAGCAAAGTCTGATTGGCAAATTGATAAATGTCTTTTCCCTTAGGTGTCAGGGAGATTTTTTTATTTTTACGTAAGAAAACCTCACATAAATTGCTGTTAATTTCTTTTACACGCTTAGAAACAGCTGGTTGACTGATATTATTAAGCTTAGCAGCTTCAGAGAAACTCTGTGTTTCATAAATGTCTTTGATTAATTTGAAGTCAAAAATAGATAATTTATAACTAGATTTCATATTTCTGATTTTATCATAAATAAAAGTTATAAACAAGGATTCGAAAATAAAGAAAATAATCAATAAAATCATAAAAAAATAGAAAAAATCCACACATATGTTATAAAACCTTACATAAACTATTGAAATAAAATTCTGAAAATTATAAAATATTGACATCAATTAAGAAAGAGGTCTGCAGTATGGTGGCTTTGGAAGAGGAGTTGGCGACTTTCGATTTGACAGCGAAGTATATGATTGAAATGAAGGGCATTCGAAAAAGTTATGGTAAGCAAGAAGTTCTAAAAAACATCAACCTGTCTGTTAAAAAAGGTGAGGTTGTGGTTTTGATTGGACCATCTGGAAGTGGAAAATCAACCTTGATTCGAACGATTAATAAATTGGAAAAGGTTGACGGTGGTGAAATTGCGGTTATGGGGAAAAACATTTATGACATGAATATGAATGACAATTTGCTACGAGAACATGTCAATATGGTCTTTCAACACTTTAACCTTTTTAATAACATGACCATTGCTAAAAATATTGGTATTGGTCCAGAAAAATTACACCGGAAAAGCAGCGAAGAGGTGGATGAAATTGTTTTTCGCTTGCTGATGGCAGTTGGCTTGCTTGATAAGAAAGATGTTTATCCTGAAAATCTGTCTGGCGGTCAGAAACAACGTGTTGCTATAGCAAGAGCTTTGGCAATGCAACCTGACATTATTTTATTTGATGAGCCGACTTCAGCGCTTGATCCTGAGATGGTTGGTGAGGTTTTGCAGGTGATGAAAGCTATTGCTAAAAGTGGTACGACAATGATTATTGTGACACACGAGATTGGTTTTGCAAAAGAAGTGGCAGATCGTATTGTATTTCTTGAAAATGGTGAGTTAATCGCAGACATGCTACCTGAAGAGGTGAATCGTTCTTATCCAAATCAACGTGTGGCAAGTTTTTTGAAGCAAATTTTATAAGTTAGGTCTAGGAGAGAGTTATGTTTGGTGGGTTTCTGGAAAGTTATGGTGGATTTATTTTAGATGGTGCCCTGATGACAGTCTTTTTGTCGGTGGTTTCCATGGTTTTAGCCCTGATTTTAGGGGGTGTTGTCACTGCAGCTAGGATGAGTGACAATCTTTTGATTAGTGGATTGACAAAACTTTACATTGAAGTGATTCGTGGTTTGCCGATGCTAGTCATTTTGTCACTCTTCTTTTATGGTTTGCCCATGCTGGGGCTAAATATTCCTAAAAGTACGCTTTTTGGTGTTGATTTAGACCGTTTGATTGCAGCCTTAACGGGTTTAACGGTTGGGGAATCGGTCTTTGTTGCTGAGATTTATCGGTCTGGGATTCAAGCGGTAGATTCAGGACAATTTGAAGGGGCTAGAAGTATTGGCTTTAATAAATTTCAAGCTTATCGGTATGTGATTATCCCGCAGGCGTTTAAAAATATTTTGCCAACTTTGGGAAATGAATTTGCGAATAACATTAAGTCAAGTTCGCAAGCATCGGTAATTGGGGTTGCTGATTTGATGTTTACAGCAAGCACTATTCAGGGGATTTCTTATAAACCTTTTCAAGCGGTGATTGCTGTTGGGATTGTTTATTTGGTTTTTACTTTTTCAACCACACGTATCGTTGCACATTATGAAAGAAAGATGAATCGCAGTGCAGACGAATTAACTTTGCGTGATAAATGGGATGAGCTGGTGCAAACTATTAAAGCTAGCTGGAAGAGTTTGCTAGTGACAGCAGCTTTTATAGTAATGATTGTCGGGGCTTTTGCTCTTAATCATAGGGAAATAAACACGGCTGCTGGAAGCATCGAGAAGATTCAGAATTCTGGACAGCTGGTTGTTGCAACTAACATTGGCTACGCTCCTTATGAGTTTTACGATTTGTCATCAGGTCACAAGAAAGCTGTTGGAGTTGACTTAGCTTTTGCCAAGCAATTAGCAAATAAATTGCAGGTGAAATTAGTGGTTAAAAATATGAATTTTGATTCGATTCTAGGAACTATCACGTCAGGAAATGCTGATATCGCCATTGCCGGGATGACAAAAACAAAAGAACGTGAAAAGTCGGTCGATTTTACACAAAACTACGTTAAGCAAATCAATAAAGTTGTTGTTCGTAAAGATTCAGCTCCTCAGTACACTGCGATTGCTGATTTAGCACAAAGTTCGATTGCAGTACAAAAATCAACTACGCAAGAAGATGTGGTCAAAGAGGACATCAAACCTAAGCAGATAGTTGCCTTATCAAGTTTGCCAGATGCGTTTTTGAATTTAGCACAAGGTAAAGTGGATGCTGTGGTTGCAGATGATACGGTAGCTGACCAATATATCGCAAGTAACAGTGAATTGACTTATGCTGACATTGATTTACCAGGGACAACTGAGACAGCTATGGCATTAACTAAAGGCAATCAATCGCTCAAGGCTTACGTGGATAAATTGATTGAGCAAGATAAAAAAGATGGTAGCTTTGATAAATGGATGAAAACCTATAGTGCTTTAGCACAAAAAAATACGGGAGAAAATGAGTAGGAGGAGATTCTTATGGCAGTAATTGATGGAACCAGCCGTTTACGAAAAGTGTTAATGTGTCGACCAGATTTTTTGGTAAATGCTGCGCCGATTAACGTCATTTCAGAGCAGTACACAGAGCCATTAGACCACGACAAAATGATGCAAGAGTACGGCGCTGTGGTCAAAGCTTACCAGGATAATGGCGTGGAAGTGGTCCAGGTCACTTCTGGTAAAAAAATGCCAAATGCAGTTTTTGCTAGAGATTTTGGAGGTGATGTTAAGGAAGGATATATCTTAGGGCGTTTTAAAAAGCCTATTCGTTTTGAGGAACGTCGTCATTACGAAGATATTATGGCGGGGCTTGGCATTCCAAAAATTGCTGAAGTTACTGAAGGTTACTTTGAAGGGGGTGATTTTGCATTTATTGATGAGAAGACATTAGCGATTGGGGTGATTGATCGCACCAATCTCACAGGTGTTGATGAAATTCGTAAGCAATTAGAACCATATGGTTACAAGGTCTATGCTGTTAAGGCAAATCCAGACTATCTTCATCTGGATATGTGCTTTAACTTAGTGGCACCGAAACTTGCTATTGCTTATGAAGCTGGATTGCCAGAAGATTTTGTTACCTTGGTCAAAGAAAAAGGCATTAAGATTATTTCTGGAACGCAAGACATGATTTTTAAACATGGTTATAACGTTGAAGCTTTAGGAGATAATCGTGTGATGAGTTTAAAACAAAATATTTTTATTAACGAAGCACTTCGCAGTGAAGGCATGGAAGTCATAGAGGTCGATATGACGGAGTTATTGAAAGCAGGTGGTGGCGTGCATTGCATGACTTTCCCGCTTGAACGTTATTAATCACTTTTAATTATCATTTGTAGATGTGGATTGCCACGTAAAAAACAATTTAGAAAGTTTGTTATGTCAACATTTTTAGCTAAATCATTTGAAACTATTGTCGCTTACAAACCTGGTGAACAACTTGGAGATGATTACCTTAAATTAAATGCCAATGAAAGTTCACAAGAGCCTAGCCCTCGTGTTTTAGAGGTTTTGAAAAATGCTCAGAATTTAAATTATTACAACGATCCTTGTCAGCACAAATTACGTCAAAAATTGGCTGATTTGCATTCTTTGGATAAAACAAACATCATTGTTGGAACAGGAGCAGATGATGTTTTAGATTTAATCTTTAGAACATTTTTTGAACGAGGCGATAAACTTGCTTTTCCGAAAGTGACTTATCCTTTTTATAAAGGCTATGCTGACACCTTTGGGTATGATGCGTTAGAAGTGCCTTTGACAAAAGATTTACGCGTTGATTTATCAGATTATGAAAAACTTCCCCACGCTGTTTTAGTGGTGAATCCAGATGCCCCAACAGGATTTTTAAAACCTTTGTCAGCTATCAAGAAGTTGCTTGCCTCGAATCTTGAGCGATTGGTGATTGTTGATGAAGCTTATATTGATTTTGGTGGAGCTTCGCAATCAGCGATTTCCTTGGTTGAAGAATTTTCAAATCTCATTGTGGTTCGTACTTTTTCCAAATCGCGTCAATTAGCCGGCGGTCGTATTGGTTACGCGGTTGCTTGTAAAGAACTTATCAAAGATATGGAAGATTTAAAAATGACGGTTAATCCATTCAATGTGAGTTTGCTACAAGAAGAAGTTGCTCTAGCAAGTCTTGAAGATGAATTTCATTTTGAAAGACATGTTAAGGAAATTATCGAAAATCGTGATTTCTTGACATCAGCTTTGCGAATTTTAGGTTTCAAGGTTTTAAACAGTAAGACAAACTTTGTCTATGCCTCTTCACCTGTGATTTCAGGAGAGGAATTGTATGAGAAATTGCGTGAGCGTCATATTTTGGTTCGTCGTTATGACATAGCAGAGGTTAAAGATTATGTTCGTATCACAATTGGAACCAAGCAAGAAATGCACCGTCTAGTCAGTGAGGTAGATGCTATTTTAAAGGAGAAAGATCATGTTAAAAGTGTTAATTTCTGATTATCCAAATGTTTTGGCGGAGCGTGATTTGAGTATCGAAGTTAACCTTTTAAAGGAACTTTTACCTGCCGATAGCGAAATTTCTGTTTACCCTTATATCAATGAGGATGAATTCATCGAGCGAATGTCTGGTGTGGATGTTCTTTTGACAGCCTTTCTTCCCTTGAAGGAAAATATTCTGGCAAAATTTCCAGATTTGAAAGGTATTGCGGTTAATGCTACGGGAACAAATACCATTGACTGTGAGTATGCTGAGAAGTTAGGCATTGCTATTCGAAATTTAGGAGCTTATTCGACTGAAGACGTTGCCAACCACACGATTGCTCTATTACTAGCACTAAATCAAAAACTCTTTATTCATCGTAAATACATTGAAGCTGGTTTTTGGAGTTATCAAAAAGCTGGTGAAGTGAAGCGTTTGTCCTCGCAAACTTTGGCGATTTTTGGGCTTGGTCGAATTGGCCAAGCAGTGGCAAAACGTGCGAAAAGTTTTGGCATGTCAGTGATTGCCTACGATCCTTTTTTGCCAGAAGAAGTGGCAGAAGAAATTGGGGTCAAATTGGTCTCGGTTGAGACTATCCAAGCAGAAGCTGACGTGATTAGCTTACATTTATTTGCTAACTCGGCAAATGAGCATTTCTTTAATCGTGAGTTCTTTAAGAAATTGAAGAAGCCGGTGCTTTTTATCAATGTGGCGCGTGGGAGTCTGGTTGACGAAGCAGCCTTGGTAGAAGCACTTGATGAGGGAAAAGTGATTGGTGCTGGCTTGGATGTTTTAGAAAGTGAAAATCCAGACCTGACTAACAATCCTTTGCTTGGACGTGAGAATGTTATTCTAACGCCGCATTCAGCCTTTTATAGTCAAGAAAGTCTGAATACCTTGCAAGTTCAAACGGTTAAAAATGCAGTTGCCATCTTAAAGGAGTATCATCATGAAATTTGAAACGATTCAAGCCTACAGTTTGCCAGAGCGCATCGAAGTAATCGCTAAATATTTGGTGTCCATTCTTTCGGTAAATGGCACAGCAGGCGAGGTCAAACTGGCAGATGCCATTTATGAGTTATTGCAGTCAGCACCTTATTTTAAAGCTCACCCAGAAGACCTTTGGCAGCAGGTTTTGGACAACGACTCCTTGAAGCGAAAAAATAATTTTGCGCTGCTCAAAAAATCAGGAACAGCTAAGACTGTCATTCTACATTCGCACATGGACACCGTAGGTATAGAGGATTATGGTTCACTAAAGACAATCGCAAATGATCCAGATGCTCTGCTAGACTTTTTTAAAGAATATGACGATGACCCAGTCGTTCAAGAGCATGCTAAATCAGGTGATTGGCTCTTTGGACGAGGTATTCTTGACATGAAATCGGGCGATGCGGTCAATATTGCAACACTTTTCTATTACATGGAACACATGGATGAACTTCCCTGTAATTTACTTGTGATGACCAATTGTGTTGAGGAAAATGACCATACGGGTGCTATTCAAGCCTCAAGTGAACTTTTACGTTTACGTAAAGCTGGCTATGATTTTAAAGTGGCTATCAATACAGATTTTATTTCGCCATCATATGACGGTGATGATAAGAAATATATCTACACGGGCGCAGCTGGAAAAATGCTGACATGTTTTTACATTAAAGGGAGAGAAACGCATGTTGGCAGTTGTTTGATGGGCATTGATGCCACGATGATTTCCAGTGCGATTAATCTTAAAATAAATACCAACCTTGATTTAGTTGAAAAAATTGACAATGAAGATATTTTGCCAAGTTCTGTGCTTTTACAACGAGATTGTAAGGATTTTTATAATGTCCAAACCAACAAGCGTGCCAATCTTTACTTCAATACTTTCTTATATGAAAAAAGTGCAGATACCATTTTGCACACCTTAATGGAAGCCAGTCGTGAGGCTGTCCATGAGGTTTCAAGACATTATCAAGAACGATTTAAGATTTATTCGGAGAGAAGTCATATTCATAGCCAGATTTCGCATGACATTACTGTGATGACTTTTGCGCAGTACCTAGATGTTTTGGAGAAAAAAGGTTTTGATAGCCAAGCCTTGATTAGGGAGTTCTTTGAAACTGTCGGAGATTTTGACAAACGAGAAGTTGGTTTTGATTTAATTGACTACCTTGAGGCAAAAACACAGTCTGATGATGCAAAAGTGGTCGTCTTTTTAGCGCCGCCATTTTGTCCCCACAATTATACTGACAAAGACAGTGATGTTGACCAAGCGCTTGAAAAAATGATGGCAGAATTTCCTGAAGAACATTTTGTGAAACGACGATTTTTCCCATTTTTAAGTGATTCTAGTTATCTTGCGATGCGAGAAAGTCCAGAAGACATTGAAAAACTAAAAGCGAATTTTCCTCTGATGGATGCGATTTATCCTTTGCCAGTTGATACCATCAGAAAGTTTGACATTCCAGCTCTTGACTTGGGCGTTTATGGTATTGGAGCTCATACTTGGAAAGAAAGACTCTACAAACCTTATTCTTATCACACTCTTCCAAAGGTTATTAGAAGTTTTATCAAGCATTTAAGCTAAAGTTTGAGCATGGCAAATAAGTGTTTTGAATAAAAATAAGAAAATTTCGAAAAGAACTTGAAATTTTCAGAATTTAGGTTATAATTATTAAAAAACACAGGAGGAAGCTAAGATATGAACATGACACAAACTCTTACAAGTTGGCAAAGTTGGCGTATGTAAAAGTTGTGTTTATGTTGTTGCATAGATACGACTTTTGGAGTACTTCTAAAAAGTATCTATGCGCTAATCTTAGTTAAAAGATAAAAAAGCGTGTAGTAAGCAATTACTAGACGCTTTTCTTTTTAGTTGACTCATCAAATTGAAAATAAGGTATTAAATAAATTAGATTGTTCAACGGAGAAAAATATGAAAAATAAAGCACTTATTGGAACACTTATTGCCCTTGTCATTTTAGTAGCTGGTTCAATGATTTATGACCAGACTAAAAATGAGTCAGCAAAAAATGGAGATATTAAAATCGGTATTTTACAATATGTTACCCACGATGCTCTTGATGAAATCGAAAGAGGGATTGAAGAAGGCTTAGCTGATGCTGGCTACGACAAAGCAAATGCTAAGATTACCGTTTTAAATGCCGAAGGTGACCAAAGTAAAATCCAAACCATGAGTAAACAATTGGTTCATGCTAAAAATGACGTGGTTATTGGGATTGCAACACCAGCTGCTCAAGGACTAGCTTCAGCAACCAAAGACATTCCAGTTGTGATGGGAGCTATTTCAGACCCAGTCGGAGCAAAATTGGTTAAGAATTTGAAAAAACCGGAAGGAAACGTAACAGGAGTTTCTAACCAAGTGCCAATTAAACAAACGGTTGAGATGATTCAAGAAATTACACCAAACGCTAAAACAATCGGAGTCTTGTATGCTAGCAGCGAAGATAATTCCGTATCTCAAGTGGCTGAATTTAAAAAATACGCTAAAGCAGCTGGTATCAATGTAATCGAGTACGCTGTCCCATCAACCAACGAAATTAAAACAACCATGTCTGTCATGACTGGTAAAGTCGATGCTGTTTTTGTTCCACAAGATAATACCATTGCCTCAGCTTTTTCAACTGTTGTTAACTCAGCAAACGCTGCTAAGATTCCAGTTTATTCATGTGTGGACACCATGGTTGAACAAGGAAGCATCGCTTCAGTCGCTCAAAGTCAATATGATTTAGGGGTTGAAACAGCAAAAATTGCTGTTAAATTACTTGCTGGTAAAAAAGTATCAGACGTCCCAGTTAACATCGTTAATACTGGTACCCCAACCCTTAACTTAAAAGAAGCTCAAGAACTTGGCATTACAATTCCAGATAGCATGTTGTCAAAAGCAACAGTAGCTGTCAAAGCAGATGAAAATTAGGAGAGAAGGAGAAAACATCATATGATTATTTCGTCAGTTTCACAAGGACTTTTGTGGGGGATTCTTGGTTTAGGAATTTACCTGACTTTCCGAATTCTTAATTTTCCAGATATGACGACTGAGGGTTCTTTCCCTCTTGGTGGAGCAGTAGCTGTTACTTTGATGAATCACGGAACACATCCTTTGTTAGCTACTTTGGCAGGTATGCTTGCGGGTTGTTTAGCTGGTCTTGTTACTGGTCTTCTTTATACTAAAGGAAAAATTCCAACGCTTTTAGCAGGGATTTTGGTAATGACGTCATGTAACTCTGTCATGCTTATGGTTATGAAACGCGCCAACCTTGGTTTGCTAAATATCAAACCTTTGCAAGCCTTGCTTCCATTTGCTGATAGTACAAATCTTTTGGTAATCGGTCTTTTGGCAGTGGTAATCGTCATTTCAGTGTTGATTTTCTTTCTATACACACGTCTTGGTCAAGCTTACATCGCAACTGGTGATAACCGTGATATGGCAAAGAGCTTTGGAATCAATACTGACCGTATGGAAGTTATGGGACTTACCATTTCAAATGGTTTGATTGCTTTGTCAGGTGCGCTTGTTAGTCAACAAGACGGCTACGCTGATGTTTCAAAAGGGATTGGTGTTATTGTAATCGGTCTTGCAAGTATCATTATCGGTGAGGTGCTTTACTCAACTGGTTTGACACTACTTGAACGTTTGATTGCTATCGTGGTTGGGTCAATTTTGTACCAATTCTTAATCACAGGTGTGATTGCCCTTGGTTTCAATACCAACTACCTCAAATTATTCAGTGCCATTGTCTTAGCTATTTGTCTTATGGTTCCTGTTCTTAAAAATAAATTCTTTAAAGGAGTGACCTTATCACGATGAAAAAAATTGTCGAATTAAAAAATGCAACAGTTCAAGTTAATAATGGTCTTGATGAGGTCAAAACAATCCTTGACGATGTGAATTTGACCATTTATGAACACGACTTTTTAACGATTTTAGGTGGGAATGGTGCTGGTAAATCAACTCTTTTCAATGTGATTGCTGGGACTTTGATGTTAACTAGCGGAAGCATTTCAATCCTTGGAAAAGATGTGACGCATCTGCCTGCTGAAAAACGTGCTAATTACCTTGCGCGTGTCTTCCAAGATCCTAAAATGGGGACAGCACCGCGTATGACGGTGGCAGAAAATCTTTTGATTGCCAAATACCGTGGTGAAAAACGTGGCCTTTTGCCACGAAAAATTCACAGTTTTACAGATGAATTTAAGAAATTGGTGGCACGAACAGGTAACGGGCTTGAAAAACATTTGGATACGCCGACTGGTCTTTTATCAGGTGGGCAACGTCAAGCTCTTAGCCTTTTGATGGCAACACTAAAACGCCCAGAATTGTTGCTACTTGATGAACATACGGCAGCCCTTGACCCTAAAACGAGTGTGTCATTAATGAATTTAACAGATGAATTTGTAACGGGTGACCACTTGACAGCACTCATGATTACACACCACATGGAAGATGCTTTGAAATACGGTAATCGCTTGATTGTCATGAAAGACGGAAAAATCATCAAAGACCTCAACCAAGATGAAAAAGCCCAAATGGCAATCGCTGATTACTATCAATTATTTGAATAAAATGAAACGCCCTCGGGCGTTTTTTTGTGCCTTGAGTGACTTTTCCAAATCATAAAGAAGAAAATCTTCTGAAAATATGTTACAATTAAATTGCTGTAATTCGACTTGCTAACCTTTTTGGAGGCAAGGACCGTTAGTAAAATTCATAAGCAATTAATTTGCACGTATAAAAAATAAAAAAGAGGAGAAAACATCGTCATGAGCGATATTAAAATTATTGCCCTAGGTGGGGTTCGTGAAAATGCGAAAAACCTCTATGTGGTAGAAGTTAATGACTCAATTTTCGTTTTGGATGCTGGACTGAAGTATCCTGAAAATGAGCAACTTGGTGTGGATGAAGTCATTCCAAACCTTGATTATCTAATTGAAAACAAAAAACGTGTGCAAGGGATTTTCTTGACACACGGGCACGCCGATGCTATCGGAGCTTTGCCTTATATTTTGCAAGAATTCAAAGCGCCAGTCTTTGGTTCACCACTTACTATTGAGTTAGCGAAGCTCTTTGTTAAGAAAAATAACAACGTTAAGAAATTCAATAATTTCCACGTTATCGACGCTGAAACTGAAATCGAATTTGCGGATGCGACAATTTCATTCTTCAAAACAACTCACTCAGTTCCTGAAAGTTTAGGGATTGTAGTTGGTACCGATAAAGGAAATATCGTCTACACAGGTGACTTTAAGTTTGACCAAGCTGCGCGTAAATATTACCGCACTGACTTGGGACGTTTGACTGAAATTGGACGTGAAGGAGTACTTGCCCTTCTTTCTGATTCTGCAAATGCTACAAGCCACGTCATGACAGCAAGCGAAGCAGAAGTTGCTGCTGAAATGGATAGCGCTATTGCTGACGCTGAAGGTCGCGTTATCATTGCTGCGGTAGCCTCAAACCTAGTGCGTATCCAACAAGTCTTTGACTCAGCTGCTGAATACGGTCGTCGTGTGGTCTTGACTGGTTTTGACGCTGAAAACATTGTTCGCACAGCGATTCGTATGAAACGTCTTCGTTTGGTTGATGAAAAATTAATCATCAAACCAAAAGACATGCACAAATACGAAGACCATGAATTAATTATTCTTGAAGCTGGTCGTATGGGTGAACCAATCAATGGTCTACATAAAATGGCACTTGGTCGTCACCGTTATGTTCAAATTAAAGATGGTGATTTGGTTTACATCGTTACAACACCAAGTCTTTCAAAAGAAGCAGCGGTTGCGCGTGTTGAAAACCTTATTTACAAAGCTGGTGGTACGGTTAACCTTATTACGAAGACACTTAATGTCTCAGGTCATGCCAATGGACGTGATTTGCAGTTGATGCTTAACCTTCTTCAACCGAAATACCTTTTCCCAGTTCAAGGTGAGTACCGTAATTTAGCAGCTCACGCTGAATTGGCACAAGAAGTGGGAATGTACCCTGAAAACATCTACATCGTGAAACGTGGTGATGTTATGGTTCTTGGTAAAAATGGTTTTAACCATGAAGGTAGCGTACCAGCAGGCGATGTCATGATTGATGGTAATGCTATCGGTGATGTTGGAAACATCGTTCTTCGTGACCGCAAAGTCTTGTCAGAAGATGGTATCTTCATCGTTGCCTTGACTGTTAATAAACGCGAAAAGAAAATTGTATCAAAAGCAAAAATTCACACACGCGGATTTGTTTATGTTAAGAAGAGCCGTGATATTCTTCGTGAATCAGCTGAATTGGTTAACCAAACCGTTGAAAACTACTTGGAACAAGATAGTTTTGACTGGGGTGAACTAAAAGGAGCTGTCCGCGATGAAGTGGCTAAATTCCTCTTTGACCAAACCAAACGCCGCCCAGCGATTTTACCAGTCGTTATGGAAGTGAGATAAAAAAGATATTATTTCAATAATATAGTTGAAAAAGCTTTCCTCGACATAGTCGAGGGGGCTTTTTCTTATTCAAAAACTGTTTTTATTGTGATAAAATATCGAATATGGGAGGAAATAGGAGATAGTGAAAAAAATATTTTTATGTTTATTTGTTATCCTATCGTTTGTAGGAGTAACAAGTTATGCGGATGATGTGGAGTACAGCATAAACAATTATGATGGTGTATTAAAAATACACCAAGATAATACAGCTGATTTCTATCAGACGATTACATATAACTTTACTTCGGATTATAATGGACAGATTGTAACTTTAGGTGAAGCAGGGCATATGCCAACAGGATTTAAAGTTGATAGTCAACCCAAGGTTAGTGTTGAAACTGACTATGAATATTGTACGGTAACATCTGATATTAAAAAGATTAATAATGGATATCAACTAAAAATATATAACTCAGGTGTAGTAGGTGATACTGTGGTTGTCAAAGTTCACTGGAAGTTACGTAATTTATTTTTTGCTTATCAAGATGTTGCAGAATTAAACTGGGTTCCAATCAGTGATTGGAATGTAGTATTGAATAATGTTTCTTTTAAAGTTCTAACAGATAAAACAGTTTCAGATAGTCAGCTTTGGGCTCATAGGGGATATCTAAAGTCAGCTAATGTTAGAAAAATCTCAAATGGATATCAGATATCAGCTAAAAATATTAGCGGAAAACTAGAGATTCACGGATATTGGAATAAGTCTATTATCAGCGGATCTAAAGTAATACCTAAGAAACGAAAATCTGCTATTCTTAATCAAGAAAATAGAATTAATAAAGTTAATTTTTTTTTAATAGCTTTATTACACCATTTTTCTATAGTATTTAGTGGTATTTTGGCAACGATTGCCATAATTATGTTTGTTACAGTAATGGTAGTTATTAATAAGAATAATTATTCTAATCATTTTTCTAAAACTTATGAAATACCAGATGATTTACCACCACTTGTGGTATTGAAGTATGTTTATGATTTAGATGTATTTCAATTATTTCCAAAATATCGTTTTATTCCCAAAAGATTTAGTTTTAGCAGGACAGTGCAAGCTACTTTGGTAGATTTAATTAATCGCCAAGCTATTGTTGTCAAAGGTGAACGCTTGATTCGTAATCGTGGAATAGTTTTACGTGCTTATGAGCGTGATGTCATAGATATGGCTTTCGGAAATAAGAATGAAGTTGATATACATTCACTTTTTTCTAGCTATCGATTTGATAAAAAAGTAGTTAAAAAATATAAAAAACGCTATAAGGGGGATGAACGGAAGAGAAAACTTAACAGCCTTGCAGAAAACTATAATAGACGTTTCAAGTCAAAACTTAACTCTATTTCTATAAAAGTTAATAGAGATATAAAAAATAGAAAACTTCCAAATATTCGTACAGAACTTCCTCAGAATTTAAAAATCTGCTTGAATATTGCTCTTTACATATTATTCATTTCTTTAGCATTGTTAGTTATATGTACGTTCTATCTATTTATCAAAGAGGATGACTATGCTTCAATTTATTGTCTAGCGATGGTAATTGATGGTTTAATAACTTATTTTGTTTATAAAGTAATATCAAAAATCAAAAACGGTACTATTGTAACAGCTAAAGGAAAAGATTATATTCAAGAGTGGAATAGCTTTCGAAATATGATCAGAAGTGCTGGAAAATTTAATAAGGTTAAACTTGAAAATGTAACTTCATGGGATAATTTTTTGGTTTATGCTACATTATTTGGATATGCTCATCGTATTCGAAAATATCTTAAAAATAGTGATATAAAATTTGTAAACAAACAGTTAACGATGGTTAATGAAGATACATGGAATATGATTGGTATGCAAGCTAGGTATTGTGAGTCAATAAATTATACAACAAGTTCTGCAACGTCCTTCTCAGTTCCTTCTAGTGGATCAGAATCAGGTGGCTTCTCTGGCGGAGGCGGAGGAGGTGGTGGCGGAGCATTTTAAATGTTTCGACATTCTAATTTTTTTGAGGCTAGTTTTTTTACTAGCTTCTTTTTTGTAGTGTACCGAAATGTTTATTTTTTCTTGTTTTTTTAAGCTGGGCTTGTTATACTAAAGCCCGAGGTAATTTGTTAATGCTTAGAATTCTAGAAAGAAAGGGTACGTATGAGAACACTATTTAAGATTATCTTTTTCATTCCAAGCCTCATTATTAATATTATCTGGAATTTTTTCTGGGCTATTATTAAGACAATCATTTTGATTGCGATTGTGTGTTTTGGTCTGCTTTATTATGCCAATAATAGTAGCTCACAGTTAGCAAATTCCATTTTAGATGCTGCTAATAGTGTGACAGCATATTTTCAGGATAATAAAGATGATATTGCTAAAAATTTAAAGGATTTATCGACTGATGATTTCACGCATTATTCTGGAGCACGTTGGTCAAGTAATTCAGCGACAGTTTATATTAAAACGACCAATAAAACTTTGGTAAATGCTTATGAAGAAGCCATCAATGCTTGGAATGCAACGGGGGCATTTACTTTTACGCTTGTGAGTGATGAAAGTTCTGCTAATATTGTGGCGACAGAATATTCTGATGCCAGTTCCAAAGCAGCAGGGCTTGCTGAAACCGAAACCAATGCGCTGACTAATCAGATTACGCATGTGGACGTCAAGTTAAATACCTATTACTTGCTTGATAATGATTATGGCTACACGCATAATCGTATCGTCTACACAGCAGAGCACGAATTGGGACACGCGATTGGGCTTGACCACGATGATAATGAAGAATCTGTTATGCAGTCTTCAGGATCATACTACGGCATTCAAACGGTTGATATCCAAAAAGTGCAATCGATTTATAATCAATAGTAATGAAATCTGCTCATTTGAGCAGATTTTTTGATATTATCCTAGTTTAACGAGTGAGGATTTGTTAAAATAGACATATGATTATTTTACAAGGAAACAAAATTGAACGCTCATTTTCGGGCGATGTCTTATTTGATAATATTAATATTCAAGTTGATGAGAAGGATCGCATTGCGCTTGTTGGGCGAAATGGTGCTGGTAAATCAACTTTACTTAAAATTTTAGTCGGTGAAGAAGCTCCAACATCAGGTGAAATCAATACAAAACGTGACTTAATTTTGTCATATTTGGCGCAAGATAGCCGTTTTGAGTCAGAAAATACCATTTTTGATGAAATGTTGCACGTTTTTGATGATGTGCGTAGCATGGAATCTCGTCTTCGTAAGATGGAAATGCAAATGGCAGAGCTAACAGGTGATGCTTTTGATAAATTGATGTCGGATTACGACCGTTTATCAGAAGAATTTCGTGTTAGAGGTGGATTCACTTACGAGGCAGAAATCAAAGCCATTTTAAACGGGTTCAAATTTGATGAATCGATGTGGCAAATGAAGATTTCTGAGTTGTCTGGTGGGCAAAATACGCGCTTGGCTCTTGCTAAAATGTTGCTTGAAAAGCCTGAACTTCTTGTACTTGACGAACCAACCAACCATTTGGATATTGAAACCATTGCTTGGCTTGAAAATTACTTGGTCAACTATCAAGGCGCTTTGATCATTGTCAGTCACGACCGTTACTTCCTTGATAAAGTTGCAACAGTGACGCTTGATTTGACAAAACATTCGCTTGACCGTTATGTCGGTAATTACTCAAAATTCATGGACTTGAAGGCTGAGAAATTAGCGCTCGAAGCCAAAAATTATGAAAAACAAGCGAAAGAAATTGCTAAGTTAGAAGACTTCGTTCAACGTAACATTGTGCGTGCCTCAACGACAAAACGTGCTCAAGCTCGACGTAAACAATTGGAAAAAATGGAACGCTTGGACAAACCAACCGCTGGTCAAAAATCAGCTAATATGACTTTCCACGCTGATAAAGTGTCAGGAAACGTTGTATTGACAGTAGCAGATGCAGCGATTGGCTATGATGACCAAATCTTGTCAGAACCAATCAACATTGATGTCAAGAAATTTGATGCCATTGCCATCGTTGGACCAAATGGTATCGGAAAATCAACCTTGATTAAATCAATTGTGGGTCAGATTCCATTTATTAAAGGCTCATCGACTTATGGCGCTAACGTTGAAGTGGGTTACTATGACCAAACACAATCCAATTTAACACGTACCAATACTGTCCTTGATGAGCTATGGAATGATTTTTCAACAACACCAGAAGTGGAAATTAGAAATCGCCTGGGAGCCTTTCTCTTCTCTGGTGACGATGTTAAGAAATCTGTTAGTATGCTTTCTGGTGGTGAGCGCGCTCGACTATTGCTTGCTAAATTGTCAATGCAAAATAATAACTTCCTTATCCTTGACGAACCAACCAACCACTTGGATATCGACAGTAAGGAAGTTTTGGAAGACGCCTTGATTGATTTTGACGGGACACTTTTATTTGTCAGTCACGACCGTTATTTCATTAACCGTGTGGCAACGAAAGTGCTTGAAATCTCTGAAGAAGGTTCAACACTTTATCTAGGTGACTATGATTATTACCTTGAGAAAAAAGCAGAGCTTGAAGAATTGGAACGCTTGAAAGCTGAAGAAGCACAAGAAAAGACAGCTACGGTTGTTGAAAAAGCGCCCGCAAATGATTATCAAGCCCAAAAAGCTAACCAGAAAGAACTTCGTAAGCTCACACGTCGCATTGCTGAAATCGAAAATCAATTAGAAGAGATTGAAGCGCGTGAAGAGGAAATCAATCAAGCCATGTTGGCTACAAATGACGCAACAGAACTTGTTGATCTTCAAAAAGAACTCGATGAACTAACTGAACAACAAGAAACCCTCATGTTAGAATGGGAAGAACTCAGCGAAAAAGTTGAGGGGTGAAATTGACCTAATGAGTGCAATGCTGAAGTGGGGAAAGGAGAATTTATGCAAGATTATGGACCAATCTTTAAAGAATCTCGAATCAATCGTGGTTTTTCTTTGAAGCAGGTAGCCTGCGATGATTTATCCATTTCACAGCTATCGCGTTTTGAACGAGGTGAGTCCGATATTTCTCTAAATAAATTTCTTCTAGCCTTGCAAGCCATTCAACTTTCACTTGATGAATTCATGAATCGAGCCAATAACTACAAAAAACATGGACAGAAGAAATTGATGTCTCAAATGGCTGTTTACCATTATCAGAAGGATGTTCAAGGCTTGGAGAAAATGATTCAAGAGGAACAAAAGAAACTTGAAAAAGATTTTACCGATATCCAAGCAAAGCTTAATATCATTCTCTTTCGAGGCATGATTTGCCAATGCGACGACACTCGTACTATGTCAAAAGAGGATTTGGATTTTGTGATTGATTACCTCTTTCAAAAAGAAAACTGGGAAATTGGTGATTTAATCTTAATTGGTAATTTTTACACCTTTTATCCAACTCCTTTGATGAGTCGCATGGTTAGAGAAATTCTGAAACGAGTTGATTATTATTCTGAGATTTCAACGAATCGAAATTTGGTTGAATGCACCTTGATTAATATGATAGAGATTTGCACAGAGCGTGGGGAATTAGAGGAAGCGAGCTTTTTTGAGAAAGAAGCTGAAAAGTTATTGTCAAATGAGCGAAATGCTTATCACCGTACGGTTTTTCTCTACGAAAAGGGCTTCTTAAAATATGCTAAAGGTGATTTCAGCGGGATAGATGATATGAAAAATGCCATTTTTTGTTTTGAAGTGACTGGTGCTATCAATCACGCGAAACACTATCAATCTCATATGGAAAAAGTTTTAAAATGAAAAAATTCTCGTATTCGGGAATTTTTTTATTCCCTTAAAAATCTCATTTATAATAATGGAAAAGATTTAAGGGGGATGAAAGTGGAGAAAAACAGTTTAAAACTTTTAGCAAGTAGGGCAGTTAACAAACTTGGAGATGTTTTATATGATTATGGGAATAGCAGTTGGATTGCGTCCATGGGCAGTTTTGGACAAAAGATGTTGGGAATTTACCAAATTGTCGAAGTTGTGATTGCTATTATCCTTAATCCATTTGGTGGAGCAATTGCAGATAGGTTTAGGCGTCGCAAGATTTTGCTTTGGACTGATGGACTTTGTGCTTTGCTGTGTGTAATCTTGGCATTTATTCCTAGTAATCGCTTGATGTTATACGGTTTGATTCTGGCAAATATGCTGCTTGCTGTATCGAATGCTTTTTCTAACCCAGCTTATCGAGCTTATGTTCCTGAGGTTGTCAAAAAAGAGAAGCTTGTTAGTTATAATTCGTATTTAGAAACCTCTGTTCAAATCATTAAGGTGAGTTCACCTCTATTAGGATTTCTTATTTACCATTATTTGGGGATTCGTTGGACTTTAATTGTGGATAGTTTGACTTTTGGGATTTCTTTTCTTTGTCTGCTGATGATTAGGCATGTTGACTATGTTGGACACGAAATCAGACAGAATTTAACATCTAGAGAGATTCTTAAAGATATTTGGAAAGGATTTTTATATATTGTTGCTCAAAAAGAGATATTTTTTCTTTTGATAATGGCTACAACGGTAAATCTTTTCTTGGCAATGCTGACTTATTTATTGCCTTTTAGTTCTAGTATTTTTAAAATGTCGAGTGCTTATGCGACACTCCTTAGTTTATCGGCAGTTGGTTCTATTTTCGGTGCGATAGTGTCCAAAAGAGTTCCTAATACGATATCAGCATTATTATGGGCATTAGGGTTTAGCGGGCTAGGAATAACTGTTTTGGCTATTTCACCCTTAACAGGTTTGCCTATTTTTTTGAGTTTTTCTGGAGTGTTGTTTTACAATCTTTTTGAAACTATCTTTAATATTCATTTCTTTAGTCAAGTTCAAAGTCGTGTCGCTAATGAGTATATGGGACGAGTGATTTCAAGTATTTATACTTTAGCGATTCTATTTATGCCATTAGGAACTTTAGTGATGACTTTGATAAGAAGTAGTATTTCGGCTTATAGTTTTATCATTATTGGCTTAGCTGTTTTTCTATTAGCCATGGTAGGATTATGTTATAGCAACAAACGATTGAAACTATCTCACGAAAAAGAAGGGTAACTCTTTAATGGTATGCAGCTGTCTGGGATTGGCAATATGCTAATTTTGGATAAGTTTGCATATCATTTTTTAGTTTTTTGAAAATCAATAGCAGGCTATTGACTTTTTGACTCAAAGTTTTATAATAATGAATGGAATAAAATGAAATGTTTAGCAAACTTTAAAAAATGTCTACAAATTCTGACGGATGTTTTTTAGGGACTTGCTTTTTTATTGTCGGAGGTAACTATGAATCCTAAAAATGCTCCATATGGTTGGCTTGTTAAGCGAATTGCGCATCGTTTGGAACAAAACATGAATAATTTCTTGAAGCCTTATAACATTACTATTATGCAATCTTGGGTGTTGTTGTACTTAAAAGATGACAAGGATTGTTGTACTTATAAGGAATTAGAGAGAGAATTTGAAGTGTCGCAACCAACCATGGCTGGGATTATCTCGCGTTTGGAACAAAAGGAATTAGTTATTACAGGTCAGGATGAAAAAGACAAGCGTATCAAGAAAGTGCGTATTTCTGATAAGGGCTTGGACTTGATTATGCTGGTTTGTGGTCACTTGGAAGAGTCTGAAGACGATATCATTAGAGGCTTTTTTGATAAAGATCAAGAAACATTTCATTCATTGCTCGAACGAGCTTATTATAATGTTGTAGAAAGAGGTGACGAGAATGATTAAAACTCTTTTAGCTCAAGTTAAGGAGTATAAAGCTCCATCTTTATTAGCTCCTTTGTGTGCAGCTTTAGAGGTTTTCTTCGATATGTCAGTCCCTTTTGTCATTGCTAAGTTAATTGACCAAGGGGTACAAGCTGGGAATTTAGCTGTTGCCATGAAGTACGGAATTTTAATGTTGGTTCTTGCTTCATGTGGTTTGACAACAGGTTTCTTGGCTGGTAAATTCGCTGCGCAAGCCTCAGCAGGATTTGCCGCTAATTTGCGTGAAGGAATGTATGAAAATATTCAAACCTTCGCCTTTTCAAATATTGATAAATACAGTACAGCTGGTCTTGTCACTCGTATGACAACAGACGTTACAAATGTTCAAAATGCTTATCAAATGATTATTCGTATCGTTGTGCGTGCACCGCTGACAATCATTGTTAGTATGATTATGTGTTTTGTGGTGGATCGTCGCTTGAGTTTGATTTTCCTTGCTGCAGTTTTGATTTTAGGAGCAGCGCTTTTATTTATCATGCGTAAGGCTATGACAACTTTCAATTACGTCTTTCGTAAATACGATGATTTGAACGCGAGTGTTCAAGAAAATATTTCAGCCATTCGAGTGGTGAAAGCATTTGTACGTGAAAAATATGAAAATAAAAAATTCACGAAGGCTGCTGAGAATATTTATCGTCTTTTTGTAAAAGCTGAAAAAATTATCATCTTTAATGTGCCAGTCATGATGTTTATCATCTTTACATGTATTATTTGCTTGTCATGGTTTGGGGCACAGTTTATCGTTGATGGTAGTTTGACAACTGGGGAATTGACTTCATTGATGTCATATATTTTTGCCATGATGATGTCACTAATGATGTTGTCAATGATTATGGTCATGATTTCAATGAGTACAGCAAGTGCTGAACGTATTGCTGAAGTCTTGAATGAAAAAGCTGACATCGTTAATCCTGAAAATCCTTTGATGGAAGTTCCTGATGGAAGCATTGACTTTGATCATGTGCATTTTTCATATAAACATGGTAATGGTGAAGAAGTTCTTTCTGATATTGACCTTAGTGTGAAATCCGGCGAAATCATTGGGGTTATTGGTGGCACAGGTTCAGGTAAGACATCATTTGCTAACTTGATTTCTCGTCTTTATGATGTGGATGCTGGGTCAGTTAAAGTTGGTGGACACGATGTTCGCGAATATGATTTGGAAGTTCTTCGTGACCAAGTTGCCGTAGTGCTTCAAAAAAATGTCCTTTTCTCAGGAACTATTCTTGATAACCTTCGTTGGGGGAATGAAAATGCGACTGACGAAGAATGTATGGAAGCTTGTCGCCAAGCTTGTGCAGACGAATTTATCGAACGCTTCCCTGACAAATACAATACATGGATTGAACAAGGCGGAAGTAATGTCTCAGGTGGACAAAAACAACGTCTTTGTATCGCTCGTGCTTTGCTGAAAAAACCAAAAGTTTTGATTTTGGATGATTCAACAAGTGCCGTAGATACTGCGACAGATGCTAATATCCGTCAATCATTTGAAGAAACCATTCCTGGAACAACTAAAATCATCATTGCTCAACGTATTTCAAGTGTGCAACACGCTGATAAAATTTTGGTCCTTGATGATGGTAAAATCTCAGGTTTTGCTAGTCACGATGAATTGCTTAAAACAAACGCTATTTACCGTGAAATCAACGAGGTTCAACAACAAGGTAGCGGGGATTTTGATGAGGAAGGAGGTAATAACTAATGTCTCAACCTAAAAAAGAAGTGAACAAACAAGCCACACTAAAACGCGTTTTGGCTTATGTGATTAAGAATTATAAATGGCGATTCATGGCTGTTTTTGTCTTGATTCTAATTGCTGCGCTTTGTATGGTTCGTTTTAGTTTGTTCATGCAAACCTTGATTGATAGTTATGTCACACCTCTTTTAGCTGCAAAAAATCCTGACTTTTCTGGTTTAGCACATGCCATTTTCCAATTAATCATTATTGGAATCATCGGGGTAGCAAGTACTTACACTTATAACCGTTTGATGGTTTATGTGGGACAAGGAACAATGCGCCGTATTCGTATTGACCTCTTTACGCACATGGAAAGCTTGCCAATCAAGTACTTTGATACGCATGCTCACGGGGACATCATGTCAATCTATACCAATGACGTTGATACTCTTCGTCAATTGATTGGACAAAGTATCCCGCAAGTGGTCAACTCAAGCTTTTCGATTTTGACAACTTTTGTCAGCATGTTAGTTCTAAATGTGCCATTGTCAGCCTTGTCAGTTTTCATGGTTATTGTTTTGCTTTATGTAGCTCGTAAAATCGCTGCGCAATCATCAAAATATTTCCATGACCAACAAAATGACCTCGGTCGCGTTAATGGTTTCATCGAAGAAATGATGGATGGTCAAAAAGTCGTTAAAGTCTTTAACCACGAAGAACGTGCCAAAGAAGATTTTCGCAAACTCAACCAAGAACTCCGTCATTCGGCTACAAATGCCAATATTTTTGCCAATATCTTGATGCCAGTATCTGCTAATATTGGTAACTTATCTTATGTTCTTTGTGCCATGCTGGGTGCTGTTTTAGCTCTTCATGGTTATGCTGGATTGACTTTAGGAACTCTGGTTTCTTTCCTTGCTTTGAACCGTGGATTTACAAACCCAATCACGCAAATTAGCCAACAAATTAACTCAGTAGTTATGGCGATGGCTGGTGCCAATCGTGTCTTTAAACTGCTTGATGCTGAAGTAGAAGTTGATGAAGGTTATGTTGAATTGGTTAATGCTAAAGAAGATGCTGATGGTAATCTTCAAGAAGTTGAAGAAGCAACTGGTACATGGGCATGGAAACATCCACATGAGGATGGTAGTGTCACTTATCACAAACAAGAAGGTCGTGTAACCTTCTCAGATGTAACTTTCGGTTATAACGATGATAAGATGGTACTTCATGATATCAATCTATTTGCGGAACCTGGTCAAAAAATTGCCTTTGTTGGGTCAACTGGTGCTGGTAAGACAACCATTACAAACTTGATTAACCGTTTCTATGATATTCAAGAAGGTAAGATTCATTACGATGGTATCAACATTCGTAAAATCAAAAAAGCAGATCTTCGTCGCAGTTTAGGTATTGTACTTCAAGATACACACCTCTTTACAGGAACAGTCATGGATAATATTCGTTATGGACGTTTGGATGCGACCGATGAAGAATGTATTGATGCTGCAAAATTGGCTAATGCGCATGACTTTATTAAACGTCTGCCTGATGGTTACGATACGATTTTAACTGGTGACGGAAGCAACTTGTCTCAAGGTCAACGTCAATTACTTGCGATTGCGCGTGCAGCCGTCGCTAATCCACCTGCATTGATTCTTGATGAAGCAACCTCATCAATCGATACGCGTACAGAGGTTCATGTTCAAGAAGGTATGGATGCTCTTATGAAAGGTCGTACAACCTTCGTCATTGCTCACCGTTTGTCAACAGTTCGCAATGCTGATTGTATCATGGTACTTGAACAAGGACGTATCATCGAACGTGGTAACCACGACGAATTAATTGCCCAAAAAGGACGATACTACCAACTCTACACAGGTAACGCCATTAGTGAATAACATACTAAAATACCTTTTGAGAAATAGCACCGCTGTTTTTCAAAAGGTGTTTTTTGTTGTATTTCTGAAAACTGTTTCAATTTATGTTATAATGATTAGAAAAAATCGGTTAAATTTTGGGAGAGATTTATGAAGATTAAGATGAGCGAGGTTTTGGAGCAAAAAGCTAGCCTCGCAAGTTCGATAAGTAAGACAAAAAGCCAACTTTCAAGTGCTAAGGAAAAGCTAAAGAGTGCAGCAAATTCTGATGCTCTAAAAGGTGACGTCAAAGATGCTATTGATAATAAAATCAATAACTATCAAGTGCCTTTGCTGACAAATTATGTCAACAGCCTTGATGTCATTATGCAAGGTTATGATAACCTTATCAGTACTTTTAAGAGTATTGTGAGTGAAAACAGCGACTCTGCCATTATTGACACAGATGTTCTTCAACAAATGGTGGATAAGTTTGATTCACCGCTAGAGCAGTTAAAAACTAGCTCAGATGCGATTAACAAGGCGATTGATGAAGTCGCAGACATTGTCACGCTGACCAAGGTGACAACAGACGATGCCGTCTCAGAATTCAAAGGTGGCAAAAAAGTCCTTACCAATACCATCAAGGACATGGGGATTTTTAATAACACTGTCTTTACAAGCGAAGTAGGTAGTATCCTCGATGAGCAAAACACGCAAATTGGCAGTCTGTCAGACCTAGGCAGCAGCTCATATACAAGCAAGAAAGCCAAAGATTTCTATAGGAAAACAGACTTCAAAATACAGTGGATATATGAATTTATCGGGTGCCGGGTGCCCTAACGCTTGAGGCAACAATGCCACTTATGCTGACTTTGAGAAAGAGTGCTAAGGTTAACAAAATGCTATCTAAACCAGGTGGTCCAAGTTAGAAAGATTTAGAAAACATCGGTGTAGGAATCAAGGAAGATAAAGAAATTCTCTTATATGATAACCTGTATGGTTATGCCAAATGTACCTTTGAAAGCTCCGCATCAAGCAAAGGAAAGGTTGCTTTTACTTTTAATCGTTCAGGTTTGAACAATATTAAGTCGGGTGCTATTAAGCTGAAAAAAGGAGAATTAACCTTACCAGTTTCTGGGTCAGCTATAGAAAATTATCCATCATACGATGTTACTGCAATTTCTAAGGGGATCGCTGGTGTATCAGGCAGTATCGGAAATGAAAAGTCTAAGACAACATATGGTGTTAAGTATATCAATGGCGCTCTGGCAGCCTATACCAGCAATGAATCAAACTTCACCTTACCTTAAGAAAATAGAAACGGAGTCCCTAACCTAAAAGAAAAAGTCACTTTTGAACAAGGACAATATCTGAGAGATGGCGGGGATGGACCACATTTAACTAAGTATGATTATTGGGTTAGAAAACACAAGACTGAAATCGCTATAATTGGAGGAGTTGGGGCATCTGCACTTGCTATATATTTTTCAGGTGGATTAGCAGCCATTCCCAAAATAGCTGATGGACTTTTTACAGTTGGTTCGGTAGCAGCCTCAGGTGTTGCTTTATTAATTTCAAAAGTTATTACGCCAAAGGGAGATTAAAAATTGTTTGAAAAATTATCGCTAATGTCAGCGAAGAATTTTGTGACTGTATTAAAAATAAGATTATTACTTTATTATTTACTTGAAGCGTTATTTATTGGCTTGTACTTTTATTTTGCGTTGTCTAAAAAGCAGTACAGTGTTGGATGTGTAATGCTTCTGATTGCTTTTATTATTATAATGTTAAATCAGTTAATGATGGCAATCATTTTGAGTCAAAGAAATAACATTCTTATTGAACGTTTAGAATTGCAAAAATTTAAGTCATTAATTGAAACGATTTATTCAAAACAGTTGGCTAAGGGAAAGATAAAATTAAAAAAAGAAAGACTAGATTTTTATTTGTCAAAAGCTAAAGTTTTGTTTTATCAAGGAAATTTTGAAGAATCATTAAAGAGTCTAGGACTTCTTCAGAAAAATGATTTTTTGGGGTTAAATAGTGAAATTTGGATGTTGGACTATTATTATTTATTGTATTTGAACAATATTTTTTTAGAAAAAACGTTTAGTGCAGAAAAAATATTATCAGAAATATCCAAAATTAATGGTGGTGAAAAAGTACAACTTCAGAAAAAAGAGTACTCACAAGAAGTAAATGCTTTAAATGATATATTTGTTTTAAAACAAAATAATGCTTTTTTTGAAATACTACCTAATCGAAATAAACTTGGATTAGTGACATCAATTTACTATAGTGGAATGAATAATTACTTTCAAAATGAATTTAAAAAAGCCAAAGAAAACTTCCAAAAAATCGCAAATGAGAATCCAGAACTTTTCTACGTTCGTGAGGCTAAGAAGTATTTAGAGGAGTTAGACGATGAATAGAGAGCATTTGCCAATTGGGACTGTCGTTCGTGTAAGGAGAATATCTTTTGTTCAATAATATTTCAAAAAAAATATCAAAAATGTCGACTGAGAATATTCAAAACTATCAGTTTCGTATAAAACTGTTAATGTTTTTACTTACAATTATTTATATTATCGGTACGTTTTTTCTGCTTAGTAAGGACATGATGTTTGTTTTTGGGCTATTAACTATCGCAATGGTAACATTTATAGTTTTTTATCTATTAATAGCTGCTGCTATAACAAAAGGAGTTTACATGATTTTAACTGATGTCTTATCTCCTGAGCGTTATCTTAAATCATTGGATAAAATTTCTTCTTACAAACAAGGTGGTATAGGATCAAATAATTATAACTTAAGGATATTATATGAATCTAATAAAGCTTTTGGATTGATAGCAAATGGAAAATTTTTTGAAGCACTTGACTGTTTAGAAAATATTGATGCAAGTCGATTCAATAAATATCAGAAAAAGCGTTATTATCCTAACTATCTTCTTCTTAAATTTATGGCATTGTTATTAAGTGGGCAATCATATCATTTACCTGATTTTACATCATCATTTGAAAAATTAGGAGTTGATATCAATGATACAACTATTGGGAATCGACAGTTGAACATGATTGAGGCAATGGACAGTATTATTACAAACAAAGAAGTTAATTATTATTTTGAAGCAGCTGATGCTAAGAGCAGATATTCAAGCCTTGAGAATAATTATTTTAAAGCCAAAAACCAACTATTGTTGGGAAATTATAAAGATGCCAAAGAAAACTTCCAAAAAATCGCCAATGAAAATCCGGAGCTTTTCTATGTTCGTGAGGCTAAGAAATATTTGGAGGAATTGGATAATGAATAGAGAGCATTTGCCAATTGGGAGTGTTGTTCGTGTGAATGGTGGTTCGCAGAGTTTAATGATTACGACACTTTTTCCTGTCACTGAAAAAGGTGGAAAAAAAGGTTATTTTGATTTTGGAGCAGTGCCTCTTCCTTTAGGAGTGGTTAATCAGGATTTAGCTTTTTTCAACAAAGAAGATATTGATGAAGTTCTCTTTTTGGGCTATGTTGATGTGTCATTTCAGCAATTAATCGCTAATTACGATGAACTCATTTCAAATATTCAATATCCTAAATTTACAGTTGAAGGTTATAAAAAATAAAGAAGCGGACCGCTTATATCAAAGTAGAATATAAATTGTAGGCTATTTTTATAAGATGTGTCCTGTTCTTTCTATTTTATAGTTAGTATCAAGAAGTATTTGGAATAGAAAAATGAAAAAATCTATATTTAACGCAAGTTTTGAAGAAAGTCTGAATTTAGAAGATGATGGATTTCGGAAACTTCAGCAAGAACAACATGATAAAACAGAGAAATATTTCAAAAATGGAAAGCCATCTTTGTGGTTTAGAATTTATAGTTTTATTTTGGGTTTAGTGTTTGCTGTGGGGCTTAATTTTATGCTATTAGCTATTTCGTTTACACTTCATGATGATGCAAATAATTTGAGACTTGCAATAACCCAAAACAGTTTCTTGACAGCTAACGTCTTTTTGATTGGTTTATTTATATGGCTGTTATTAGTGGTTTTAGGAAAATTTATTAGGCAAAATAGCATATTACCCTACCGTTATAATTTTCATATCTTTACCAATATGATTTGGTTTATAGTGGAATTAGATTTGTTATTTATGGATTTTATAGTGCCAGCTATATCGTTTTGGGGAGTAGCTGTCATTTGTATTGGATTTCTTGCAATGCTTATATGGTTAATAATAGCTGAAAATCATCATTTAGGCTGCCTTTTATACCACAAAACTAATAAAGTATTATTACGAGATAAAATCTCTAAGACAATAGCGGTTTACGGTATGAGTTTGTTAGGAATTGTACTTCTTATTAAACATGTATTCTTTGCTGGGTCAGTAGATATAAGTGACTCAATGAAGGCGCTTGGATTTTTTGTGACGTGGATTGCTATAAATTTAGCAACAGTAGTGACAGTTATATTTATAGGGACTCCTTATTTTTTGCAAGCCTACTACAAACTCAAATATCCAGAAGAATATCGTAATTGGGAAGGTAAATCTCTTGAAGAATGGTATGGGAAAAAATATTTGAAAAAACACAAGGAGCTACTAGAACATGAATAAGTTAAAAGAATTATTACCACTAGGAAGTATTGTTTATCTTGAAGAGGGAACACAAAAGTTAGTGATTGTTGGTCGCGGGGCTATTTTTGAAGATCCAGATACAGGTGAACAGGTCTTTGCGGACTATATTGGTGTTCTTTATCCAGCAGGACTGCAAACAAATTCAACGTTATTTTTCCAACATGAAAATATTGATGAAGTTGTTTTTGAGGGTTATCATGATGATGAAGAAGACAGATTTTTAAAAGTTTATCATGAGTGGGAAGAAAATTTGAAAATTCCCCGAAAACAGATTGATTGATTTTAAGGCGCTTTTGCGATTTTTCTATATCTATTAACGCTAGAAGCGACTGTTGGTAGTATCGCAACACCTTACTTGGTGGGTAAAAAATACTATAAAACTGCTAAAAAATGGGCAACAGCAGCTTATGCTGAACATCGTTTTTCAGAAGATCGACTTGGAAGTACAATCATCAAAAAATCTGAGAAAACTGTTGATCATGTTTTGAATTTTGTTTTTGGGACAAGTAAAATTCTTAAAAAGAAAAAATCACATGGTATTGTTCAATATCATGGCAATAAGACAGTGACTAAGAGTTTTGAAAAAATGATGAAAACTCTTGGTGAAACAGACTATTCAAAAGAAATCAGAAAGTCATTAAAAACAATTGAAAAAATGGTCTAAAAGGGACAAGTAGGGCAAAAGAAATTGCTAAAGGTGTTATAAGAGGAACAAAATCTAATGTGATTTCTGAAGCTGAAGAAGCATTTAATGCAAAAACACTAAAAAATGTAGTTAAAGCCACTAAGAAAACAGGTCAAATCACTAAAGGTGTGAAAACAGCATTTAAAGAATCAAATATTGGAACGGCTCTAAAAACTGGTTCAAAATTTGCCAAAGGTGTGGCGGTTCTTAATGTCATTGATGGTGCTATTGAGACTTTTGATAATGTCGGAAAAAATAAGACACAAGCTAAGAAGCAAGGCCTACATGGTGCAGAAGTCTCAGCTAGTGTAGCAACAGGTTTTGTCGTCGATGCTGCCAAAGCAACTGTTAAAGGAGTCGCAAGTACAGCAGCAGCTACAGCAGGAGCGGCGTTTGCGGAGGCAGGATTTGGACTTCTTGCAACAACAGTTGGTATTACAGCTGGAGCACCTGTTTTAATAACAGGCGTAGCAGCTATTGGTATAGGTGCCTTAGTAGCTAAAGGAGTTGAAATTGCTGATAAGAAATTTAACATAACTGGTAGTGTAAAATCTACAGCTAATTCTTTTATTAAAGGTTGTGGTGATTTTGTAAGAGGAATGAAAGGACGGTAAAATGGGGCTAATTGAACGTTTAAAATTACAAGAAAAGCGTAGAAGAGAAGGAGTTAAAAAAGGAGTATCTCGTTTTGGAAATTTATTAGGATTACTTATTTTCTATCCTCTTATATTTCTATTATTTTATGGTACGATGAATGAATCTGAATTACCAATGGAATTAAATAAGTGTATTTTTTACTTAGGTATTGTTGTCTGGATAACTTCCTTACTTTTAACAATTTGGGATTTCCTTCACAATAATCGAGTACTTGTTGGAATTTCATCGTGTTTAATGTATACATATGGTTTTTTTGTAATTCCTATTATCTCAGTAATATCATTTAATAATGGTGAATTAAATTTTATTATTTTACAGGAAATCTCACTTATTCTGTATCCAATTATCTTATATGTAATTGCAACTTATGTGATTTCTGATAAAGATGGAAATTTCCGATCGACTAAATTTAGAAAGATAATTAGTAGTCTTTACTTACTACCATCTCTATTATTGATAATTATTGGATTAATAATGTCAACCATAGCTTCGGATTATTATTTTATTTATTTAAGTTGGGGAATAGAATTATTATTTTCCTTATTTATAGATATGATATGGTACATGGCTTTCTACCCCCTCCATCACAAGGATGATGAAGTTGCTGATTTGGCAGAAGCTTCAGAAGTTCAAAGTAAAGCAGTGAATGCATTAAATGAGACGTTACAGGACAAACGTTTTGATAAAGATGAAGTTAAGGAAGATTGATGGTCACATGGGATTAATTGAGCGTTTAAGAATATTGCTAAAGTATCAAGAAGGGAATATAAAAAAGGGAGCAAGTCAATTAGGAAATTGTAGTTTATTATTTATTTTATATCCTCTTGTATTCTTAATATTTTATGGAACAATGCAAGATTCAGAATTACCAACATTATTAAGTGAAATTATTTTTTATATTGGAATTCTTGTGTGGATGGCAGCTCTTTTATTAGCAATTCTATCATATTTCAAAAAAAATCAAGTTCTTGTTGGAATTTCTACGTATCTTATGTCTGTATACGGGTGTTTTACATTACCAGTTTCATCAACAACAGCATGGGGAAATGGTCATTTGAACTTTATTATTTTGCAAGAAGTATCTATTATTTTATGGCCATTGATTTCATATCTTATTTTTGTCTATTGTATGGTAAATAGAAATGGTGAAATTATACATTCTGAAAAGTGGAAAAAATTGCTACTTTATGTAGTAATGGGACCAGGATTATTTTTGTCTTTTATTTCCTTACTATTGATATATTTTGTATCAGATTACTATTGTATTTACTTAGTTTGGGGATTAGAATTAGCTTTATCTCCAGCTTTAATTTCCGGCTGGTTTACTATCCTCTACCCCCTCCGTCACAAGTCTAACTTAGCAGTTGCTTCAGAAGTACAAAGCCAAGCAGTGGATGCCTTGAGTGATACGTTGCAAGAAAAATATTTTGATACTGATAAGTTTTAGGGAGGTTGATGGCAACATGGGGTTAATTGAGCGTCTTAGAATTTTGTTAAAAAAACAGCAAGAAAATATTTCTGGAGGAGTTCCTTATTGGGGTGTATATTCAGGTTTGTTAATTTTATATCCATTGGTCTACTTTGGATTTTTAATAATAGTTAGCAACTCGATAGTTCCTAATTCTTTAGTAAGCTTTGGAATATGGCTTGGTGGTATAATTTGGCTACTTTCTATTCTTTTGGTAGCTATTTCACATAAATTAAAAAATCAGTTTTACTCAAGTTTAGCAGTATTTTTCATGGCAGTATACGGTTTTTTAGCTTTACCCTTTATTACAACTGCTTCAGAGGGGGGAACTTTAAGATTTATAGTAATCCAAGAAATTTTAATTTTTATCTGGCCATTGATATCTTATGTTATTTTAGCTTTATTTATTTTAGATGATAAAGGGAACTATATAGATGATAGCCAAAAAATAAAGTATATGCACTTGATATACTTGCCTATGTATTTAGGAAGTTTATGCATACCATTCAATATTCTCTTAGGAAATTTTATGAGGTTTGTATTTTTAGGATTTGAAATGACAATGTCAAATTCTTTAATTCTTATATGGTCATATATTCTCTACCCTCTCCGTCACAAGGATGATGAAGGTCTTGATTCAACAGTTCAAATTCAAGCTGTCAATGCTTTGAATGACACGTTACAAGAACAGCATTTTGATAAAGATGAATTTAAGGAAGATTGATGGTAACATGGGACTAATTGAGTGTTTAAGGCTACAGCAAAAACGAAAAAAAGAGGCTGTAAAAAAAGGAATATCTCGTTTGGGAAATTTATCAGGACTGTTTATTTTATATCCTCTTATATTTTTAATGTTTTATGCCACTATGAATGATTCGAAACTTCCAATGGTATTAAGTAGAATGATTTTTGGCTTAGGACTTTTAATTTGGATAATTTCTTTATTCTTAACTATTTGGGATTTTCTTCATAATAATCAAGTTCTTGTTGGACTTTCAACATATTTAATGTTTATTTATGGTCTTTTTGTAGGTCCTATTGTATCAATAACAGCTTGGGGTGATGGTAGTTTACAGTTTATCATTTTGCAGGAAGTTTCCATTATTCTGTATCCAATTATATTTTCGCTTATAATGGCTATGGTATTCACTGGTAGAGATGGTAATTTTCGCTTCGCTAAATTGAGAAATATAGTTGGCAATATTTATATTTATATCCCAGTTCTTATGACAGTATTTGGACTATTAATGTCGTATCTTGTTTCAGAATATTATGTTGTCTACCTATTCTGGGGGTTAGCAATGTTTTGTTCTATTATGATTGATTTGGCATGGTATATGGCATTATACCCCTTCCGTCACAAGTCTGACTTAGCGGTTGCTTCAGAAGTACAAAGCCAAGCAGTAGATGCATTGAGTGATACGTTGCAAGAAAAACATTTTGATAAAGAGAGATTTAAATAAAAGGGAGTTAAAATGATTGAAAAAGCTATTATTAAGCAGACACATTTGGTGAAAAAGACAGTTCGTATTGCGGCAGACCAGCTACCTGATTTATTTGAATATACGGAGTATTTGCCGTTTGAATTTGGAATTTATAAAGATGGTCCAACATTCTTTGAAATCACACCATGTTGTTGGAAGATAAGTGCCAAGAGGCTTCACCAATCTTTTTCATGTCTTCAAAGATTAACGGAATAGTTTATACAGATATTAGAATAGGTGTTCGTTTTGAGTAAATCAAAAAAACAAGAAGTAATTATTTTAGAGCGTTACCATGGCCCTTTAATCACGAACGGTGTGGAACTAGGGTATATTAAAATAGTTCCGTGGTTGAATTTAGTAGCTGATATTTTCTGGTATTTTGCAGCAGGATATAATGATAATTTAGGAATATTGAAAGGAACCTTTTTGCTTTGTATACTTATCAACCTTTTTAGTATTTTGTACTCATTCTTCAATTATACTATTGTAAAACATAAAGTCTTAACGTACCTTTTATTAACCTTAAATTTTCTTACTATGATAATTTGGTTGAATTTTATCGGCTTAATGATGTTTGTATCTAATATAGATGATTCTATGGATGCTAATACTTTTTATGATTCTCCTTTAACAATGTTTTATGTCATTCCTATGATTGCTCTTTTTGTTATTATGATCTTCTTTGTCTACCCTTACTTCTACAGACGAGACCGTAGGACAAATGGTGCTTATCGAGAAAAAGAATCAAAATTTAATAGCTATGACAATAAGATGTTTTCAAGTAAATTCTTGATAATCTTCGGTTTGGTTGTTTTTGTTCCGCCATTGTTAACAGGTTATATAGAAAATGCTTTTGGATTATTCTCAGGATTTTTATTTACTTCGACACTTTCAGCTTTGGTAGTTGATTCATTTTATGCAGCGCTTTATGCCAAACAACATCCAGAAGAGATTGATGAGCTTTAGGAGAGAAAAAATGGATATTAAACTGAAAAAATTAAGTTTCGTTCAAATCGTTGGCTTTGAAGCAAGTTTGCCGGGAAAGCTGCCATGGTAGTAACTTTTGCGGATTTAGCTGTTTCTGGTGTTTCTGGTGGGGCTAAAGAATTTTCAAAAACTGGAGATGTCGGTAAAGGTGTTATTGCTGGGACCTTCTCAGCAGTTAAAAGTGTAGGATCTTTGGAAGGTGCAACGATTGGAGCAGCTGTTGGATTAGGGATATACATTCTTGATAAAACGGGAGTATTGGATACTGCTGAAGATCTTACAATGAAATTCTATGATAAATCTAAAGAAGTAGTCGGAAAAGCTGTTAAATCAGTAGGTGAAGCTATTTTAACTACATTTGGAGGTATTGGAAAGGCAATAGGTTTTGGGTGATAAATAATGGAAAAAAAATCAATATTCAATGCAAGTTTTGAAGAAAGTATCAATTTAGAAAATGATGATTTTAGAAAATTTAATCAAAAATCTTATGACGATCTTCTAAAATATTTTGAAAATGGAGGCCCATCTACTAAATTTAAATTAACCTATTTCTTCCTTTCACTAATTTTTCCAATTGGAATAAATTATTTATTTACTGTATTGACACAAGAGGCAGTTACTCAAAAACAATTTATGGGGTATCTTGCTTTAGAACATAATATTCTACCGATAAAATATTATGGATTTTTTCTAGTTATTTGGCTGGGAATTATCTTAATAGGAAAATGGTTTAATCAAGTGTTTATTTTATGTTATCGAATGCAGTTTCACGCTCAAGTTACAGCTTTTATTTGGCTATTTATAGAAGCTAATTTAACCTTTATTACAATTTATTTCCATACAATAACTATATGGGGAGTCTTATTATTGTTATTGATTTCTATTATGTTAGGTTATGCGATGATGCAAACTCAACTAAGACGGTTGAAACGTATTTTGTATGGTGAAAAGTTTCCTATTTCGACTATTGAAAAACTTGTAATGAAATTTTCTATTTATGGTATGGGATTGCTAGGGGGAGCAATTATTGTCAAAATGATAACGAAAGTATTCTCAGTTAATTTGACTAATTCAATGGAGTATTTTGCTTTCTTTTTATGTTGGCCAATTAGCAATGTCTTATTTTTAGCTTTGTTCATATTTGTAGAGTTGTCCCATTTCCTTCCAGCCTACTACAAACTTAAATATCCTGAACAGTATCGAAAGTATGAAGGTAAATCTCTTGAAGAGTGGTATGGGAAAAAATATTTGAAAAAACACAAGGAATTAACAGAAAATGAATAAGTCAAAAGAATTATTACCGTTAGGAAGTATTGTTTATCTTGAAGAAGAAACTCAAAAAATAGTTATTGTTGGTCGAGGGGCTATTTTTGAAGATCCAGAAACTGGTGAACAGGTCTTTGCGGACTATATTGGTGTTCTTTATCCAGCAGGACTGCAAACAAATTCAACTTTGTTCTTCCAACATGAGAATATCGATGAAGTGGTTTTTGAAGGTTATCATGATGATGAAGAAGACAGATTTTTAAAAGTTTATCATGAGTGGGAAGAAAAATTGAAAATTCCACGAAAGCAAATTGACTAATTGATTTTAAGACGTTTTTGCGATTTTTCTATATCTATTAACGCTAAAAGCGACTGTTAGAATCGGAGCCTGTTTTGAGTGAAAAACAAGAAGAAATTATTTCTGAAAACTGTTTCAATTTATGTTATAATGATTAGAAAATATCGGTTAAATTTTGGGAGAGATTTATGAGATTAAGATGAGCGAGGTTTTGGAGCAAAAAGCTAGCCTCGCAAGTTCGATAAGTAAGACAAAAAGCCAACTTTCAAGTGCTAAAAAGAAACTCAATCAAGCAAGTAATTCTGACGCCTTAAAGGGAAATGTCAAGGACGCTATTGATGATAAAATCAACAATTATCAAGTGCCTTTGCTGACAAATTATGTCAACAGCCTTGATGTCATTATGCAAGGTTATGACAACCTGATTAGCACTTTTAAGAGTATTGTCAGCGAAAACAGTGACAGTGCCATTATCGACACGGACGTCCTCCAACAAATGGTGGATAAGTTTGATTCGCCACTAGAGCAGTTAAAAACTAGCTCAGATGTTATTAACAAGGCTATTGATGAAGTCGCAGACATTGTCGCACTGACCAAAGTGACAACAGACGATGCCGTCTCAGAATTCAAAGGTGCCAAAAAAGTCCTTACCAATACCATCAAGGATATGGGGATTTTTAATAACACTGTCTTTACAAGTGAAGCAGGGGATATTCTAGAGGAGCAGAATACGCAACTCAGTAGCTTGTCAGATTTAGGAAGTAGCTCATATACAAGTAAGAAAGCCAAAGATTTTTACAAAGATAGCACCTTTAAAGCTGAAGTCAAAGAGGTTAAGTTAGTTGTTAACGGCAAAGCTAGGAAAAGTCACTTAAAAAACGAACTCGCTAAAAATTTGTATGATTCCAAGTATAGTGGGTATATGAATGAGAAAATTTTATCATCTACTAATGTGCCTGAACCAGTTATGGTGACCTGTAAGAGTTCTAAAAAACAAAGTGAGAAACTTGATAAAAACTCACAAGCACTTTTGAAAAAAGCTAAAGAGGACAGGGATAAGGGACTTATTTCTGAATCAACTTATCAATCTATAAAAAGTGGACTGGTCAGTGGTGGCGGAGCGTTTTTGAAAGAATTTGCTCAAGAAAAAATTACTGATGAAGCTGCTGAAAAATTCACTAAAGGAGCATGAGAGTGGCTGGTACAAAATACTCAAAACACACAATATGCTGCAGTAGGTGCACTTGCTGGAGGTGGAGTTCACACTGTTCCAATTGATGTAAATCCTGCTTATAGTCATTTTGTTGTTGGTGTTGCAAAATATGGCGCTCCCGTAGTTGGCTCAGCTTTAGATTTTGGTATGCAGCTGTCAAGTGGTGAGGATATTGTTGATCCAGGAATAAAGACTGGAGCACATACGGCTATTGGAGTAGCGGGAGCAGAGTTAGGAGCGACCTTAGGGAGCGCAATCCCAGTTATTGGTACTATTGGAGGTGGCGCTGTTGGTTTTGCACTAGGTGTAAGCGGATGATTCTGCGTATGACAATGTTATTAAAACTTTGGCGGAGAATCCAAAAGAGTATATGAATGATGTCGGTAAGGCAGTATATGGATTTTTGAATGGATTTGGAAGTGCAATTCAATAAGTGAGGTTATATGTTATATTCTAATAAATTAACAGCAATTGGAAACTATAGAGGTGATTCTGTTTTTTATGATGAGGAAAAGGAAGCATTTTATTTAGCGAGTCAGAAGCATGAGGAAAAAGCTCTTTCAAATACAGTACTTGCTGGATTAATATTGGCAAGCTTGCCACTGATTAGATGGTTAGATGATTCTTTTAAAGTAGATAATATTGTTTTTAGGGTAATTCTTTTAGGTATTTCAAGCCTTTTTATGGTATTTTTGGCTAGTCACTATTTAAAACAGAGATATCTCCGTTTGCAATTAGAAAGATTATATTTTAGTGATGTTGAATTTAGAAGTTTTATCATTCAGGAAGAAAAAAATGCAAGAATTGCCTTGTCAGTTCTTTATGCTTTATTTTTAATAATTTTTATTTCTGGAATAGTATACCTCGTAACATCAATATTTCTATTTTTATTTCTAACAGTGATTTTCTTATTTCCGTTGATACTTTTTTTATTAATTAAACCCTGGAAAAGGCGGATTATTATTTTGAAATTGTCAAAAATTTATAAGTAAAAATATCTTAGTAAGAGGAGAATGATGTTAACAGATAATACTAAAGTGACATTGGTTAAAAAAGATGATTACTATCTTTATGGTGATTCTTTAACAGGTGGTTTTTATAAAGTTTTTGAAACAAAACAGCTGATTATTAATAAATACAAGCAAGTCATTTTTTATATCATAGGTGCGACTGTCGTTAAACAATTGGAGAGACTTTATTTGTCCATCTCTTCTATGGGATTAAATTCTTGCTTGCTTCTGGTGGTAATGATATTGATTTCTTTCAAATCATATCAGCAGTTAATTGAATGGCAAGATGAAATTGATTTTGAGAAAGTTCAGATACCTCAAAATCAAGTAGCATTAATAGCTGAAGATGCAGCAAAGAGTCTAAAACAAAATCTGATATTAGTGGTCATTTTAATAACTTTATGGGGAATGGTATCTTTCTTTTTTCTTATCTTTTCTTCGACGTTTTTTCTAGTTATTTCACTAGTCTTATGGTATGTTTTAACACTTATTGTTCCGACTATTCATTTATGTAAACGAAAATATTTTATAAAAGAGAAGTTACAATGACGAAAATACCGTTATACCCGATTGACAAAGATTTTTATCTTTATTTTGACATTGATGATAAGTCATTTTATCGTGCCTTTAATCAGTCAATGTATGAAAAATCAAAAGAAAAAGAGATTGTTTCAAAGATATCAATACTTAGAAAAAGCATTCCCATTTTTCTTCCCATTTTCCTGATGCTAGGAGCATTTTTTACAAATAAATATAGCATTTGGTCGACTTTATTTGTCAATATTGTTAATTTAGCTATTGTCACGTTGATCTGTATTTATGGCATAACGATGTATGCGATAAATTTCAAAAAGAGAGTTACTGAACACTATAAAACATTGACCTATATTAAAGTTGACTGCTGCCAGGAAGAGGTATTAGAAAAACTGAAGCAGCATAGTTCTAAAATTTTAAAAATTAGATTACTTTTTATTGTGTTAACTATTGTTTTAGGATTAGTTTTTCTGTTATTTTCAAATGTATTAGTGCTTTTCTTATATTTTTTGATGTTTTTAGTGACAAATTATCTTTTTATTGTAACTACAGTAAAGCCATATGCTATTTTAAAAAGGGTATTTAATAAATGAATTATCAAGACAAAATTGAGTTATATCATGATGGAGAGAAGACGTATTATTACGATCTTGATGAGAAAAAATTGTATGTTCAGTTGATGAATACAATGAACTATAGAGAAAAAACAAGAAAGTTTTTAAAAAAATCTTCAGAATTGTCACTAGCAGTAGGAATTCTATCCATTATTCTCAATCGGTGGTATAGAGAAGTGGCTAGTTTGGAGCTTAACTTATCTCTTTTAGTCTTTTCTTGTCTTGTGCTTATTGGTTTGATATGTTGGCTAAGTAATTTTTTTACAAAGCAACAAAGTAATCTTTTTTCATTTGTACTAGTTAATATGGATGAATTTGATGTTGAAAATCTAATTGAACAATCAGGAAAGTTAGCTGATAGCTTGCGAAATTTAAGTATCATTTCACTTATCATTGTGATGCTTGGGTTGCCTTTATTTCTGATTAATTCTTTATTAATCGCTTTAGTGGTGGCAATATTCGGTGCTCTGCTATTTTGGGGAAGTCTTTCTTATTTTGATATTTTAAAACGTTACAAAGCTATTGATAGTTTAAAAGAAAATTATTTCAATGTGAAAAGGGGTTGAAATGAGTACTTTATTACCTATTGGAAGTGTCGTGCAATTAGAAAACGGCAAAGTGAAATTAATGATTATTAGTCGTTTTCCACTTTACAATAATAATGGTGAGATAGGTTATTTTGATTATTCTGCCTGTCTTTATCCAAATGGAAATGTAGATAATCAAGCATACTTCTTTAATCAAGAAAATATCGAGAAGGTTTGGTTTAAAGGATATATTGATGAAAATGAAGAAAAATTACTGCAAAAATTTGAATCAGAGAGAGCCAATATCAAGTATCCTCGATTAGAATTGAAGTAGTAGATTAGATGCTCTAATAACGATGTTAAAGAATAAGCTTGTCATAATAAAATAGTGATTATAATTCCAGAAGTAAGCGTGTAAAACGTTTACTTTTATTTTTTCTTCAAAAAAACTTACGAAGAAAATTTTTTTATGGTAGACTGAATCCTGTTGACTGTAAACTGGAGTTGATTGGAGAAGTGTTGGAGTAAAAAATCCATTCAGGCACTATCCTAGCGGAGGACATTTTGTTGTACGCCGACCTAGGTTGAGGGTCGATAATCGATTATATAAAATGAATGGAGAATAAGATGCCTCGTAATTTTAAAGAAGCAATGGTGTTTACATGTTTGATGTGTGGAATGATGGTTTTTGGAATGAGTATTTGGAATTTAGTTGTTGCAGGTGCTTTTTCATGGCAACATGTCTTTTTAGGTTTCATTCCAGGATTTATCGTTGCTTTTATTTTAGATACTCTAATCGTTGGTCCAATTGCTAAGAAAATTGCTTTTGGAATCCTACCAAGTGGTTTAAAACACCAATTAGTAAAAATCCTTACAGTGTCAGGCTGCATGGTTCTTGGTATGGTAACTTGCATGTCACTTTATGGAATGATTTTTAGTCATGGCTTGTCAAATGTTAGTTTGGCTTTGTACGGTCGTACGTGGTTGACAAACTTTGTTGTTGCTTTACCTTATAACTTTATCATTGTCGGTCCAATTGCACGTTTCTTCTTGGGAGAAATTCAAAAACAAGGAATTTTGGCCGCAGAATAAGCATAAAAAAAGCTGGAGTAATCTCCAGTTTTTTTATTATAAATTATTAATTAAATCGGTTAATGAGTATTTTTCAAGAGTGTCATGGTTTAATCGGACAAATTTATTTTGCCCAGCTTTTCGGGTAATCGTTAGGCCAGCCTCGCGTAGAGTTTTAAAGTGGTAAGAGACAGCGGATTTGCTCATATTGAGCAATTCACCGATTTCACCACACCCAAGCTCACTTTCTCTCTTCGATAAGATACGAAGAATATTTAATCTGACTGGATCAGCTAAGGCTTTAAAAATTTTGATTAAATCTTCATCATTATAGTTAGAATATTGTTCAATAGTCATACGAAAATTGTACTATCGAAAGTTTTATTTGTCAATTTATTAAGTGTTTTTTTAATTTTCTGAAAATAAATCTTGACAGTATTTCCTTTGAGTAGTAATATTATTACATAATATTTCAAAAGTCTTTGAACTATTTAACTAGAGTGAGAGGAGATTGCAAATTTTTGATTGCTGGGTGATGCTGATAATATCAGCTTGCTTTTCAATTAATAGAAAGTGTGATTATAAAAATGAAAAAATATGCTTCCTTGTTCTTTTTAACAATGTTTATCATTGGAACAGATACGTTTTTGATTTCTCCATTGTTAACGACTTTATCTAGTCTTTATCATATTGATACGTCAATTTCTGGATGGATGGTTAGTGCGTATGCTATTGGTTATGCTCTATTTGCTTTGGTTTCAGGGCCAATTTCAGATGGAAGAGATCGAAAAAAAGTGATGGTCTATGGTCTATTAGCCTTTACGATTTCAACTTTTTTGTGTGGCTTTGCCAATTCATTTACTTTGATGCTTTTGTTTCGTTTTTTGGCTGGGATTAGTGCCTCTTTTGTGACACCTCAAGTTTGGGCATCGATTCCAGTGGTGGTTGATAAAAAACACATTGTTCAGGTGATGGGTTATGCAACTGCTGGTTTATCTGTTTCTCAAATGGCGGGTGTTCCAATCGGTGGTTATCTTGCGGGAATTTCATGGCGTGCACCATTCATTACCATTTCAGCGGCTTCTTTGGTCTTATTACTTCTTATCAATTTTTGTATGCCAAAATTGGAAATTGGAACGGGACACAGAATTTCCTTTACAGTAGCTTATAAAAATGTTTTAACGAATAAAAAATCCGTGTCTTATCTTCTAGCTTATTTTGTGTTTCAGACGGGATCATTTACAGCAATCACTTTTATTGCGACTTGGTTTAATCATAGCTTTGGTTTGTCTTTAGCTAATATTAGTACAGCAATTATTGCTATTGGTGCTGGTAATCTTGCTGGATCACTTTTGGGCAGTCATATTGTTAAACGTTTTGGTTTACAAAAGACATTTAAAACAGAACTGATGACACTTGTTATTCTTTACGTGGCGCTGTTATTTGTTCATCATTTTTGGATGGCAGAAGTATTATTGACTATTATTTATGTGAACAATGGATTTATTTTTCCATTATTTATGACAACATTGCAAAGTACTGTAGAAAATGCTCGAAGTACGATTTCATCATTATCAAATGCCGTGATGTATTTAGGAGAAACCATTGCGGGTATCGTTGGTGGTGTTTTATTTGAACAATTTGCAGGATTTTCTGGCATTGCTGTTTTTGCAGCAGTAACGATCGCTCTTTCGTTGCTATTGTATTATCAAGCAGGAGCTTTTAAGAAGGTTGATAATTAATGGTTCTTTGTTGTAACAAGGTGGGCAAATGAAAAGAAATTTGAAAAAGGTTCTTAGTGATATTTTATTTCAAAATACTGGATCAACTACTTCAATTTTAGAAGCGATAACGAATAAAACAGTTGAAGTAGAAATAATTCAAGAACGTATTATTTGCGATAGTGACTATTCTACTCAGTATAATTGGGGAGATTCTTTGGTTATGCGAGCTACAACATTAAAAGCTGGAGGTATTGACATCTCAAATAATATTGTTATTTATGATGCTGATAAAGTAAAGCAATTAGATGATTTTTGTGTTCAGAATTGTTCAATACCTATTGGTAAAATTTTAGAAAAAATTGATTACAGGAGAGTAAAAATTTTTTCTGGTTTAAGAAAGCCGGCTTATTTAAGCAAATACTGTGATTTTTTTAATCTAACAACTACAAAGTATCCAGTAAAAGAGTACCAATTTATACATAATGGTGAAGTTTATTTTCATATCATTGAGTTATATTTAGAAGAAAATTTACTTGATCTTTTGAATGATACGTTAATAATTTAGAGTATATTTTTAAAATACAAAAACATCTTAGATATATAGGTCTAAGATGTTTTTGTACACATATGAAATGTCTGTTGAAAATGCTTTGAAAAGCTGACTTCATTTATCTCTTTATTTTTAAAAAGTAGTATAATGGCCTTAAGAACGTGAAACCGTTTTTAGAAATCGAGGAACAAGTTATGACTGATAGAACACAAAAAAATAATGTTCAACTTGGCCTTGAAACTTACGCAGCAAAGGACGTTTATCAGGCCGCTGCTACGCAAAGCTCTGGACTAAGTCGAAAACAAGTTAAAGAACGTCAAAAACAATATGGTCCTAATCGGTTAAAAGAAGCGCAAAAAGAACCTATCATTGTGACCTTTATTAAAAACTTCACCAGTCTAATGGCGATTTTGCTTTGGGTAGGTGGAGCGGTGGCTATTTTATCTCATAGTGTTGAACTAGGGCTTGCTATCTGGTTTGTCAATATTATCAATGGGGTTTTTAGCTTTGTTCAAGAATATCGGGCTAGTCAAGCAACTCAGGCGTTGAAGAAAATGTTGCCTTCTTATGCGCGTGTTATTCGTGAGGGGCAAGAAGAAAAAGTCTTAGCTGAAGAATTGGTGCCTGGTGACCTTGTCTTGATTGAAGAAGGAGACCGTATTTCAGCTGATGGTCGTATTATCTTTGCGACTGATTTGCAGGTTAACCAATCTGCCTTAACCGGTGAATCAAATCCTGTTTATAAAAATAGCGAAGCTGATACTGACCCGCAAAAAACAGCTCTCGAGTATGACAATATGGTCTTTGCCGGAACGACTGTTTCATCTGGTTCAGCTAAAATGGTTGTGTCTGCAATCGGTATGTCAACACAATTTGGGCAAATCGCTCATTTGACGCAAAATATGACTGATGACAAGAGTCCACTTCAAAAAGAATTGGACCATTTGACCAAACAAATTTCGGTCATTGCCATTACAGTAGGTGTTATCTTCTTTATCGCAGCAACTTTATTTGTTCGTGAACCTTTTGCTAAATCTTTCATTTTTGCCCTTGGGATGATTGTTGCTTTTATCCCAGAAGGTTTGCTTCCAACAGTAACCCTTTCTTTGGCAATGGCGGTGCAACGCATGGCTAAGTCCAATGCCTTGGTTAAAAAATTATCGTCAGTTGAAACCTTGGGAGCAACCTCAGTCATTTGCTCGGATAAAACCGGGACATTGACTCAAAATGCCATGACAGTCAATCACCTCTGGCAAGTGTCTGGTCAATATGAGGTGACTGGCCTTGGTTATGCAGCTGAAGGTGATATCCGCAACAGCAATGGTAAGAAAGCTGCGCTTGTCGAAAATCAACCGCTGGAATACTTAGTCCGCTTCGCTCACCTCTGTAGCAATGCACAAGTCTTGGCGCCAAATGATGACAATCCTTCTTACACAGTACTTGGTGACCCAACGGAAGCCTGCTTGAATGTCTTGGCGGAAAAAGCTGGCTTAACCTTAGAGAAAAATAATGACTGGGCACCGCGTTTGAAAGAATTACCTTTTGATTCAGTGCGCAAGCGCATGACGACTGTTAACCAAGTTGACAGCTTAGTTGATGGCAGTTCTTTGGTGTCCATCACCAAAGGTGCTCCAAAAGAAATGGTAGAGCTCTGCCATTTTTACAAAGATCAAAAAGGTATTCATGAAATGACGGCAGACGTTCAAGCGAGAATCTTAGCTGCCAATGATGCTTTTGCTAAGGATGGTTTGCGGGTTTTGGCACTTGCTTATCGAACTTTGGAAAGCGACCAATTGACTCAAGAAGATGATTGGACACAAGAAACTCTTGAAAAGAATATGATTTTTCTTGGTTTGATTGCCATGAGTGACCCACCACGTGACGGTGTTCGTGAAGCTATTGAAAAATGCCATAAAGCAAGTATCCGTATTATCATGGTGACTGGTGATTATGGATTGACAGCTCTTAGTATCGCTAAGAAAATTGGTATTGTGCGTGGTGATGACGCGCGTGTGGTAACAGGTCTTGAGTTAGAAGAGATGTCTGATGATGCCTTAAAAGAAGCTCTTAAAGGTGAGATTGTCTTTGCGCGTGTGGCACCAGAACAAAAATACCGTGTGGTAACAGCTCTACAAGAATTGGGCGAAGTCGTTGCTGTAACTGGTGATGGTGTCAATGACGCTCCAGCTCTTAAAAAGGCTGATATCGGTGTTGCCATGGGGGTAACTGGTACTGATGTTGCTAAAGAGTCTGCGGATATGATTTTAACAGACGACCACTTTGCTTCCATCGTTGATGCGGTTGAAGAAGGACGTGCCGTTTACCATAACATCAAGAAATTCTTGACCTACATCTTTAATTCCAACACACCAGAAGCGGTACCGTCTGCATTCTTCCTTTTGTCACGAGGCTTTGTGCCACTTCCTTTGACTGTTATGCAAATTCTAGCAGTTGATTTGGGAACAGATATGATTCCAGCGCTTGGTTTAGGGGTTGAACCTCCAGAACCAGGTGTCATGAATCAACCACCTCGCAAGTTGACAGACCGTTTGTTAGATAAAAAATTGCTTATCAAAGCTTTTCTATGGTATGGCTTGATTGAATCAGCGCTTGCTATGGGGGCCTTCTTTATCACTTATCTCTTGCATAATGGCAATTTGACTGAGCTTGCTGGTTCAGGTCAACTTTATCAAGAAGCTACAACTATGACTCTTGGTGCTATTATTTTCTGTCAAATTGGTATGGTGATGAATAGTCGAACATCTGATCAATCGATTCGCAAGTTACAATTATTTGGTAATCCTTTGATTAATATCGGTTTGATTGTTGAATTGATTATTTTTGTCATTTTAGTTTATGTGCCTATTTTCCATAATCTATTCAATACCGCAAGTCTAGGTTTTTGGCATTGGGTATATTTGGTACTGTGTCCGTTTGTCATTGTTGGGCTTGAGGAATGGCGTAAGCGCATCATGCGGAAGTAGAATGACTTGCTATTGTGGTCTGGTTTTTCCTTGACACTCTTTGCAAATCTCTGTAAAATTCAAGAGTTAGGGGAGAATTATGGCAACAATTAATGATTATTTAGACTGTAATGGTAGTCGTACGTTTGACGAATTTGCATTTAACGAAGCTGATATTTTATGTTTAAATGAGCTTGGTTATTTTTGCTTTGAAGAGTTGGATGCGTCAATTGATTTTAAAAAGACCGTTAATCTACATGAGGTCTTATTACCTTATATCACAGGAGAAAAGACCTTTAGTCATAGTTTTTTAGTGACTGAAGAGCGGATTAACCTCTTGCAGAAAGTTGTGGCTTCAAAACGTTTTGCCAATTTGAATTTGTCTGATTATGTCAATGACGTTGATGCGGAATACGAAAGACAGTTTTCAGCTATGGTCTTTACTTTACCTGAAATTAACCATCATCAGCTGGTTTTTCGCGGGACAGATGATACCATGATTGGCTGGAAAGAGGATTTTAAACTGACTTATGTTCAAGAAATTCCTGCTCACCGAGCAGCGGTTGCTTACCTTGAACGTTATTTGGAAGAACATTCTGGCAAGGTTACCGTCAGCGGTCATTCTAAGGGTGGAAACTTGGCCCTTTATGCTGTGGCCCATGTTAATGACCTGCTTCGTGAGCAAATCGAAAAAGTTTATATGCTTGATGCGCCAGGTTTGCAAGAAAAAGGTCTTGAAAGTGATGGCTATAAGGCGATTCGCGAGCGCGTGACGGTGATTCGACCAGAAGAATCTATCGTTGGCATTATGCTTTACAACGACATTGAGCCGATTGTGGTTAAGAGTAATGCTTCAGGCATCATGCAGCATGCCCTTACGTCGTGGCAATTTAATGAAGAAACAGGTGAGCTAATCTTAGCTGAGCGCCAAACTGATTTAAGCCAAAATCTTGAGAAGACTTTCAAGCAATGGATGAATGAATTGTCTAGCCAAGAATTGAAAATACTTTTTGACACACTCTTTGATACTTTGATGTCAAGCGGAATTCATAGCATCAATGACGTCACAATCGACCGAGAATTTGGAACCAAATTAGCCACCAGCATTGCTTCCTTTTATTCTATCGGAACAGAGAAAAAGCTCTTGCTAGCTAAATCAGCTAAATTATTCTTGCAAGCCTTTGTTGGGCACAGTCGCTTGGGAAACTTTAGCAGAGATAAGATAAATTTATCGCTACCTGATTTCAATAGTCTTTTGTCACGTTTAGATAAGAAGAAATAAGAGTAAAAACTTGGGTTTTCCCAAGTTTTTTTGTGCGATTTGCTTGACTTGGAGTTAACTCTAAGGTATATACTGTGTTAGAAAGATGAGAGGAGATGAGTTATGAATATCAAAAAAGTCAGTGAGCAAACGGGCGTTTCAGCAGACACTATCCGCTATTATGAGCGTATTGGATTATTGCCTCGAGTGCGCCGAAATAAATCTGGTGTCAGGGATTTTTCTGAACAAGATATTGCTGCTCTTGAGTTTATTCGTTGTTTTAGAAGTGCTGGCATGAGCGTAGAATCTTTGATTGAATACATGAGTTTGGTTGAAGAAGGTGAAGGCACGGAAAAAGCACGAATGAAAATTTTAGAAGAACAACGCGAAAAATTAATTTCTCGTATTGCTGAACTGCGAGCTGCCAAAGAACGACTAGATTATAAAATTGAGAATTATAAAAACATCATTTTGAAAAAAGAAGAGAGTCTTTTTGAAGAAGGAACAGCTGATTAAGCGTTTAGAAAAGAGGAGTCAACATGACAATTAAACAAACAGCAGGACGTGACCAATTGGGTGAATTTGCACCAGATTTTGCGCATTTTAATGATGACGTACTTTTTGGTGAGAACTGGAATAATAGCGATATTGACCTTAAAACACGTTGTATCATCACGGTTGTAGCTCTTATGTCATCTGGTATCACCGACAGTTCTCTTGTTTATCATTTACAAAATGCTAAGAACAATGGTGTTAGCAAAGCTGAGATTGCTGCTGTTATCACACACGTAGCTTTCTACGCAGGTTGGCCAAAAGCTTGGGCAGTCTTCAATCTTGCAAAAGAAGTTTGGAGCGAAGATTAAGTGAGGGAGAAATCGATGACAGATAAAGAACTTTTTGATAGAGAAAATGTCTTTGGAAAAGGGCGAGCAAACGACGCATACGCACAATATTTTGATGGCAATTCTTTCCTCAATCCCTTGGTTGATGCGGAATCACCACTTCATTTAGCAAATGTGACCTTTGAGCCAGGATGTAGAAATCACTGGCATATTCACAAGGCTGACAAAGGTGGCGGTCAAATTCTGATTTGTACCGCAGGTCAAGGTTGGTATCAAGAAGAAGGTAAGAAAGCTGTCAGTCTTGAACCGGGTAAAGTTATTGTGATTCCAGCCAATACAAAACACTGGCACGGTGCTAAGAAAGACTCATGGTTTAGCCATATTTCGCTAGAAGTCCCAGGTGAAAATACCTCAAACACTTGGCTAGAAGCAGTAAGCGAAGAAGATTATAACAACCTATAAAATCTAATTAACCTTTTACTCCTAAAACCAAAAAATAATCCATTCAATAATAACGTCCAAGAAATAGTTTGGGCGTTTTTTGATACTACTTATCGTGACAATTTCTTTTGACCATGTTAAACTAGAAATCATGATGCAAATGAAACACACGAGATTGGTTCGGGCTGGCAAGTTTTTAAAACTCTTTAAAAAAGATACTCAATACGCCACACCGATTTTTAGAATAGACCAGAAACGAAAAAATTTACAATTTGTTATTGTTTTTAAATTGGATGAGTCGGCTGATTTTTACGTGCTTAATCGCTCGGAAAAAGGTTATAGCAAGGAATTAAAACGTATCAAGGTGTTTACGACATCGATGCTTTACAATGCCATGATGTCTGTTCCGATTAAGGCGCGTGAGACGATTCAGATTTTACAAGTCCCAAGTAGTCGAGATGACCAAAAAGATTATATAACTTATTATAATCAAGCAGCTATGGATTGGATTGCATACGGGAAAAAAATTGATGATGTTTATGATCCCTTTCGTGATGCGCATTCGGCGCTTTTTCACTCAGATGATTCTGACAATGCCATCTCTTACGATGATTATCAAGGGATTCAGGATTTCCATCCTTTTTCTCTTTTAGATAATCAAGCCGTTGCTCTGCCGTGCTTTTACCAAGACCCGATAAAAAACAAGCAAATAGCTCTGCAATTGATGGGCTGGTATTATCACGGGCAGCAGCTCAAAATCAGCTGGAAACCAGACAATCAAGCAAAGTCGCGTTGGCGTTCCTCAGTTGTTGCCATTGACCGAAAGACTCGCCGCTATTTCTTTCAAGGAAATATTTATCAAGAAAAGGGAACTGACCCCGTCTTTTTAGAGAATCTTTCATTTGATTGTGATTTGAAAAATAGCAGAGCAGCAAAAGCAGAATTTGACAGATTTATTCGAGAGATAAAAGAACAAGAGCGCGTGGCTTTGTTAAAGCTGCGCTGACAATCAAAGAGGTTTTTGAGTCCTCTTTTTATTTGTGCTATAATATTTTCTGACTGAAAACAATATTAGAAAGTATGAAAATGACAGATATTGACATTGAACGTTATCATGAACTAGCTCAACAAAAACAAAAAGAACACCGCAAATTTTTAGCAACACTCAAGAAAAAAGCTCCTAAAAATCTTGATAAAATCACTCAAGAAATTCACACAGAAGTTTTCAACGAGATTGATTGCACCAAATGTGCTAACTGCTGTAAAAGCTTAGGTCCGCTCTTTACCGAGGCTGACATCACGCGTATCTCAAAAGTCTTTCGCATGAAACTTGGCGTATTTGAAGACATGTACCTTCGTGTTGATGAAGACGGCGACAAAGTCTTTCAATCAATGCCTTGTCCATTTTTAGGCGATGACAACCTTTGTACCATTTACGACGTGCGCCCGAAAGCTTGCCGTGAATTTCCACACACAGACCGCAAAAAAATCTATCAAATCAATAATCTAACCATTAAAAATACCCTTTTCTGCCCAGCAGCCTACCTCTTTGTTGAAAAACTCAAAGAACGATTGGAAGGGAAATAAAGATTTAGAAAGCATCTCATTTTGAGGTGCTTTTTTCCTATCCCTTGCTGTGTCTGGGTTTTCATGAAAACGGTAAAATTTGCAATCAAATTAATGTACTTTACTTGAAAATCATAGTAAGCTAACAGTAATCGAAATAGAGGAGGGCACTTATGTTTTTAGCCTGGAATGAAATGAAACACTCGAAGCTGCGTTATGGATTAGTGATTGGAGTGATTTTCTTGATTGCTTACTTGGTCTTTTTCCTGACGGGCTTGGCTAATGGTTTAGCCCAGACCAATCGCTCGGCGGTTGATTCTTGGAAAGCTGACCATGTTATCTTAAGCGAACAAGCTAATAAAAATTTACGTTTGTCACGCTTTTCTACAGCCTTAGCAGATGAAGTCAAGGCAGACCAAACTGCTGAATTGACACAAGATTCAGCGACCATAAAAGCTAATGATAAGTCGAAGGTGAATGTCAATTTATTTGCCATTAAGTCAGATGAATTCTTACGACCAAAGCTTAGTGATGGAAAGATTTTCTCAAAAACTGGACAAGTTGTAGCAGATAGTAGTTTGAAAAAAGCTTATCAACTAGAGATTGGTGATGAGATTATTCTTGGAGATAGTGGCAAAAAGTTGACTATCACTGGTTTTACGGATAAGGCTAGCTTTAATGTGCAACCTGTTTTGTATCTGAACAAGGACACACTGACAAGCATTCTCGGTGATAATAGCCAAGCTACTACAATCAGTGCTCTTGTGGTTCGTGGCAAGGTTAATCAAGTTCCAAAAGGGCTTGAAAGCATGACCACAGCAAGCTTCATCGAGAATCTTCCAGGTTATAAAGCTCAAAATCTGACCTTTTCTTTCATGATTGGCTTTTTAATCGTCATCGCTGCTATCGTGATTGGGATTTTTATCTACATTTTGACCCTTCAGAAGAAAGAAATTTTTGGCGTCTTAAAAGCTCAAGGCATTTCTAACGGCTATCTGTCACGAATGGTTTTCGCACAGACCTTCATTCTGGCGCTCTTGGCAGTTGGGTTAGGGCTTTTGGTGACAATGGCTAGCGCTTTAGTGTTGCCAACTAGTGTGCCTTTCCAGATTAATCCCATTTTCTTTGCAGGCATCAGCGTGCTGATGATTCTTATCGCTGTGTTTGGTGCCCTTTTCTCAGTGGTAAGCATTGTCAAAGTTGACCCTTTAAAGGCAATCGGTTAGGAGATAATCATGACAGCAATTGAATTAATCAATATCAAAAAATATTTCAAAGATGGCCCAGAGCAAATTGAAGCTTTGAAAGAGACAAATTTGACGATTAACAAAGGTGAATTTGTCGCAGTGATTGGCCCATCAGGTTCTGGAAAAAGTACTTTTTTGACCATTATCGGTGGGCTGCAATCACCGTCACAAGGTGAAGTGAGATTGAACGGCCAAGCTTTTAGCCAGAAAAAGGAAAAAGCGCGTGCTAAGATGCGTTTTGACCAAATCGGCTTTATCCTGCAAGCTTCCAACCTAGTGCCCTTTTTAAAAATCAAAGACCAGCTGCGCTTGGTTGACAAGGTCGATAAGAAAAAGCAGCGCGAATCAATTGACAGCCTTTTTGACCAGCTGGGTATTGCCAGTATCGCAAACAAATACCCTGAGGAAATTTCAGGCGGACAAAGGCAACGAGTGGCTATTGCCAGAGCTTTGTACAATGATCCGACTATTATTTTGGCTGATGAACCAACAGCGAGTTTAGACACCGAAAAAGCTATGGAAGTTGTCAAAATTCTAGCCGATGAAGCCAAAGAAAAGAATAAAGCAGTCTTAATGGTTACACACGACAGACGCTTAGTTGCTTATTGTGACCGATTGTTGGTCATGGAAGACGGCTTTTTACGAGAAGAAGAGATTGCTACTTATCAGTAGTAATGTGTCTTGAGATGCGATGTGTGATATAATGAAGTCAAATCTTACTGACTTAAAAAAGGGTCGTTAGTAAAGGAGACGTCATGATAACTTTTTTCTTGCAAATGCGTCGGACATTGCGTGTCTTATGGTCACTCTTTAAGGATGATGAAACCAGGGGAATTGCTGGTGTCACAGCTGTTTTATTGCTTAGTGGGACACTTTTTTATGCACACGTAGAACATTTTACTTATTTAGATGCCCTTTACTTTTCATTTACAACTTTAACAACGATTGGCTACGGGGATATTTATCCCGTCACAGCGGCTGGAAAGATTTTTACCATGGCGTATTCAGTTGTCGGATTAGGGGTTATGGGGAGTTTTCTAGCTGTTGTGGTTAAAAAATTGGGTCAATTGGATAGAAGAAAGTGAGAGAATATTTGTGACTTACCGTGATTTATTGTTTGATTTGGACCATACTTTGCTTGATTTTAACGCGGCAGAAGATGTTGCTTTGACAGAGCTTTTGACAGAGGCGCGCGTGGGTGATGTTGAAACTTACAAAGAAGTTTATATTCCTATGAATCGTAAACTTTGGAATGATTTAAGCTTGAAAAAAATTACCAAAAAAGAATTGGTGGACACGCGTTTTTCTCGTTTATTTGCGCATTTTGGGCACGAGGTTGATGGTCATGCCTTTGCCATGCGCTATCAAGATTTTCTTAGCCAACAAGGTCAGATTCTTCCAGGAGCTGATAAGCTTTTAGACCAGCTAAATCAAGAAGGTTACCGCATTTTTGGTGCAACAAATGGTATCACCAAGATTCAAACTGGTCGTATGGCCAATTCAGGGATTAAAGATTATTTTGAGCACGTCTTTATCTCTGATGAAGTTGGTTATCAAAAGCCTGATAAAGGTTTTTATGATGCGATTTCTGGAGCCATTTCACGATTTAATCATGACAAAGCTTTGATGATTGGTGATAATTTGCTGGCGGATATCCAAGGTGGCAATAATGCTGGCATCGATACTGTCTGGTATAACCCAGATAAAAAAGCCAACCACACCGCAGCCAACCCTACCTACACCGTCCACAACTATCAAGAATTGTTAAAATTATTACGATAAAAACAAAAAGCTAGGAGTTTCAAACTTCTAGCTTTTATCTTTAATAGTCGATTTTGCGTTCTTCGGTGATTAGTTTTGCCATTTGATCAGGATTTATAATATGAATCTGATGGCCTGTTTTTTCAATCATTTCTTCAGCGCGAAGTGCTTTTACCATTCGTGCAATGGTTACTGAGTGCATGCCTAGGTAGCAGGCGATTTCTTGATAGGTAAAGAATGTGTTTAAGGCTAGATTACCAGCTTCACACGGTTCAGCCTGATCAAGTAAGAAGCGACAAAATTGGACCAAAGCGGGTTCATTTTTACTACTGTGAAAATGTTCCATGAGATAAATATGATTTTCTGTCAATGTATTTAACATCAGGCTAACAACTGAAGGAAAGCCCAACAATTCTTGAAATTGACGATTAGAGATGCGGTAAGCCACGCAAGGCGTTTTAGCAACAATTGAAAACGATTTTTTCCCGTAATAGTTCAAATGTAGCGTGTTCATCAATGGCACGAAGCCGACAAATTGTTGCTTTTTAAAGTAAAGGTAGGTTGTTTCTCTACCATCGCAAGAAATAGATGAAAGAGCACAAATGCCTGAAGATAGGATATAAATATCACCGCTTGTTTCGCCAGCGACGGATTGTGCGAGATTATCTCCCTTTTTAAAGGTCACACGTTCGCCGTATTGATAAAGTTCTGTAATATCTAGTGTAGAGTGCATAATTGCCCTTTCTAAAATTAACATAGGCTATATAACTATATAGTTTACGTTAAAAAAGCGTTTTTATCAAGCTAAAAAATTAGAAGAAGAGCTTAAAAACATCTTGATAATGATGTTTGAAGTGGCTATTTTTGCGCCAAATAAAGGTAAAATCATGGCTCATGGCAGGAATATCCAAAGTGATTTTTTTAAGTTTGCCTGCTGAAATTTCTTTTTGAACCACGCTTTGGTAGACAAAACTAATCCCTAGATTTTTTTGGACCAGCTCACAAATGGTATTGAGGCTGCCAATTTCGGTGATTTTGCGAAAATCTGAAATAGTCAGGTTGGCTTCCTTGAGCGTGATTTCAAGCATTTCGCGTGTTCCAGACCCTTGCTCGCGAACGATGATAGGATAGGCTAGTAGGTCTTCTAAAGAATAGCTACCGCTTGCTAGGGGTGAGTCGGGAGAAGCGACAGCGATAAAAGGTTCTGTGCGATAAGGCAGAAAATCATACTTTTCTTTTGAAAAGAATCCTTCAATCAAGGCAAAATCAATCTGCCCATTATCAATAGCCTTCAATAGTGTCTCGGTATTATCCACCAGCATTTTGACTTGAAAGTTTGGATGATTTGCCAAAATATCCACTAAAGAATCAGTCAAAACATACTCACCAATGGTCAAAGTCGCCCCAAAATTTAGCGGTTGCAAATCTTGCTTGAGGTGTGTCTTAAAATGCTGAATATCAGTATTCATGGTAGTCAGTAAATCAAGCAATTCTTTACCACTTTGAGTCAGTTGACAATGTTTGCCAGAAAACGTGAAGAGTTTGGTTTGATATTCTGTTTCCAAAGCTTTGATATGCTTAGTGACAGCAGGCTGAGTGATATGCAGTTCTTTTGCGGCTTGGGTGAAATTAAGCGTTTCGCAGACTTTCATAAAAGTAAACACACGATAATCAAGCATGACAAATCTCCTTTGCAATTATTATTCGTTATTGTATCATAATAAATCATAATTTTACATTATAGATTGAGCGCGCTATAATGAGTGACGTGAAAAGGAGTTCATTATGTTAACAATTCAGAAAAAAGCGCCAGGAGTGATTCTTTGCGCGATTTTAGCTGTGCCAGCTTGGTTCTTAGGGCAAGCCTTTCCTTTGGTCGGTGCACCAGTCTTTGCTATTTTACTGGGCATGTTTGTGGGAAGTTTCTATCAGAAACGCGATAAAACAGCTAAAGGCATTGCCTTTACTTCAAAATACATTTTGCAAACAGCAGTCGTTTTACTGGGGTTTGGGCTTAATTTGATGCAGGTTGTCAAAGTTGGTGTACAGTCGTTGCCGATTATCATCTCGACAATCGCGACGTCTTTGATTGTAGCCTTTTGCTTGCAAAAATGGTTGAAACTGGACGTTAATACAGCAACCTTGGTCGGCGTTGGCTCGTCGATTTGTGGTGGTTCAGCTATTGCAGCGACAGCGCCAGTCATTAAAGCTAAAGACGAGGAAGTGGCTAAGAGTATCTCAGTTATCTTCCTCTTTAACATCCTAGCAGCGCTGATTTTCCCGACATTGGGTGATATGCTTGGTCTTACGAATCATGGTTTTGCTCTTTTTGCGGGGACAGCTGTCAATGACACTTCATCTGTAACAGCGACTGCAGCGGCATGGGATGCCATTCATCACTCAAATACCCTTGAAGGGGCGACCATTGTTAAGTTGACACGCACGCTCGCTATTATTCCAATTACGCTTGGTTTGTCATTTTATCAGGCTTATAAAGCATCGAAAAATGGCGGAGCTTCTGAGAAAACGTTCAGTCTAAAAAGAGCATTTCCGATGTTTGTGCTTTATTTCTTGCTAGCCTCAGTTGTTACAACTGTCGCAAGTGCTTTTGGCTTTGATACCATGATTTTTGACCAACTTAAAGTACTCTCAAAATTCTTCATCGTCATGGCGATGGGAGCTATTGGTCTAAATACGAACCCCGTTAAACTCATCAAGACAGGTGGACAAGCTATCGGTGTCGGTGCAGCCTGCTGGTTAGCCATTACTTGCGTTAGCCTCTTGATGCAACATATTTTAGGCATTTGGTAAAAGGTGAAAAAGAAACAATGTTTGGCATTTTCCAAGCATTGTTTTTTATTTTTGAGAAATGCACTTATTTCTTGAAAACGCTTCCCGTAGTGCTATAATGGACTCATATGGACTTGCTTAAAGCTCATCATAATAGCGCAAGCTATTAGCTAAAAAAAAGCAAGAAAGGGAGATATTATGGCATACAAAACAACTTATCCTTACACAAACGAAGTTCTTAAAAGCTTTGATAATGCGACTGATGCAGACTTAGAAGCTGCTTTGGCAAATGGGCATGCGCTTTATAAGAAGTGGCGTGCTGAAGGTGGCTTAGCAGAGCGAAAAGCACAATTGCATAAGATTGCTGACCTGCTTCGCCGTGACATCGATAAATATGCTGAAGTCATGACAAAAGACATGGGAAAACTTTTCACAGAAGCTAAAGGCGAAGTCGAACTTTGTGCTCAAATTGCGGATTACTACGCTGACAAAGCTGAGGAATTTCTCCAACCTCGTCCGCTAGAAAATATTAACGGCGATGCTTATTACATTAAGCAAGCTACAGGTGTTTTGGTAGCTGTGGAGCCATGGAATTTCCCATTCTATCAAATCATGCGAGTCTTTGCTCCGAATTTCATGATTGGAAATCCAATGATTCTAAAACATGCATCAATTTGTCCTGCGTCAGCTCAAGCTTTTGATGATTTGGTCTTGGAAGCAGGAGCTCCAGTTGGGGCTTTCAAGAATCTTTTCTTGTCTTACGACCAAGTTTCAAAAGCTATTGCAGACCCACGTGTGGTTGGTGTTTGTTTAACAGGTTCTGAACGAGGTGGTGCCTCTATCGCGGCAGAAGCAGGGGCTAATCTCAAAAAATCATCTATGGAACTTGGTGGTAATGATGCCTTTATTATCCTAGAAGATGCTGATTTTGACTTGCTTGATAAGACAGTCTTCTTTGCACGTCTTTATAATGCTGGTCAAGTTTGTACGTCATCAAAACGCTTTATCGTTGTCGGACAAGAAAATTACGATAAATTTGTCGATATGGTGGTTAAACATTTCAAATCAGCTAAATGGGGTGACCCAATGGACCCAGCGACAACTTTAGCCCCATTGTCATCAGCAGCTGCCAAAGAAGAAGTTCTTGATCAAATCAAGCTAGCTAAAGAAAATGGTGCGACAGTGGTTTATGGTGATGAACCAATTGATCACCCAGGAAACTTTGTCATGCCAACCGTTTTAACAAATATTACCAAAGAAAATCCAATCTACAACCAAGAAATCTTTGGTCCAGTTGCTTCAATTTACAAAGTGGACACCGAAGCAGAAGCCATTGAGCTTGCAAACGACTCAAGCTATGGTCTTGGTGGGACTATTTTTTCTAAGAATCTTGACCATGCTAAAGAAGTGGCTGCCAAAATTGAAACTGGCATGTCATTTATCAATTCTGGTTGGACATCACACCCAGAAATCCCATTTGGAGGCATTAAAAATTCAGGCTACGGTCGCGAATTAAGCGAACTTGGCTTTGACGCTTTTGTCAACGAACACCTGGTTTTTGTCCCAAATGATTAACCAGCTCTCCTTTTATTAAATCCCATACACGAAAACCACTTCCTGAGCCTCGGGAGTGGTTTTTCTTTTCCTAAATGTCCTAACAAGCAATGCCGCAGCCTTTTTGCTATAATAAAACCATGAATGAACTGATTAAACATAAATTGGAATTACTGCCAGATAGCCCTGGTTGTTATATCCATAAAGATAAAAACGGCAAGATTATCTATGTCGGAAAAGCTAAGAATCTGAAAAATCGTGTGCGCAGCTATTTTCATGGTAGCCACAATACTAAGACTGAACTCTTGGTTTCTGAGATTGAAGATTTTGAATACATTGTTACTGGGTCAAATACAGAAGCCCTTCTTCTTGAAATCAATCTGATTCAAGAAAATATGCCAAAGTATAACATCAAGCTTAAAGATGATAAATCTTATCCATTTATCAAAATTACAGTGAATGAACAGTACCCACGCTTGATGATTACTCGTCAAATCAAAAAAGATGGTGCTATGTATTTTGGTCCTTATCCAGATTCTGGGGCGGCAACAGAAATTAAGCGACTTTTGGACCGCATTTTCCCATTTAAAAAATGTACAAACCCAGCTAATAAAGTTTGCTTTTACTACCATCTTGGTCAGTGTAAAGCCCATACCATTTGCCATGTAGATCACGATTACTTTGTGAATATGGCACAAGATGTCAAGAATTTCTTAAATGGGCAAGATAATAAAATCGTTGATGCACTTAAGGAGAAAATGCAAAAAGCATCTGAAATGTTGGAATTTGAACGCGCAGCTGAATACCGTGACTTGCTTCAAGCCATTTCAACCCTTCGTACTAAACAACGTGTTATGAACCAAGATATGATGGATCGTGATATTTTTGGTTATTACGTCGACAAAGGTTGGATGTGTGTCCAGGTATTCTTTGTTCGCCAAGGAAAACTCATCCAACGTGATGTCAATATGTTCCCGTATTACAATGAACCAGAAGAGGATTTCTTGACTTACGTCGGACAATTTTACCGTGATAGCAAGCACTTTGTGCCAAAGGAAATCTTTATTCCACAAGATATTGATGCTGATTTGGTTAAAGCCATTGTTGATACAAAAATTATCAAACCACAACGTGGTGAGAAGAAGCAGTTGGTTAATCTAGCCATCAAGAATGCTCGTGTTAGCTTGCAACAAAAATTTGATTTGCTAGAAAAAGATATCCGTAAAACACATGGTGCCATTGAAAATATCGGTGAATTGCTCAATATTCCAAAACCAGTTCGCATTGAGGCTTTTGATAACTCAAATATTCAAGGAACAAGCCCTGTTGCTGGGATGGTTGTCTTTGTTAATGGGAAACCAAGTAAGAAAGATTACCGTAAATTTAAGATTAAAACTGTGGTTGGACCAGATGACTATGCCAGCATGCGTGAAGTTATTTATCGTAGATACAGTCGTGTCATGAAAGATGGATTGACACCACCAGATTTGATTATCATCGATGGTGGTCAAGGTCAGGTCAATGTGGCGCGTGATGTCATTGAAAATAAACTCGGTCTTGATATTCCGATTGCTGGTCTGCAAAAAAATGACAAGCACCAAACGCACGAATTGCTCTTTGGTGACCCATTAGAAGTGGTCGAATTGCCACGAAATTCTGAAGAATTTTTCCTCTTACAGCGTATTCAAGATGAAGTTCACCGATTTGCCATTACTTTTCACCGTCAATTACGCTCTAAAAATTCATTCTCATCAAAACTGGACGGCATTGCTGGCTTGGGTCCAAAGCGCAAGCAATTACTCATGAAACACTTCAAGAGCTTGCCAAATATTCAAAAAGCAGACGTGGAAGATATTATCAATTGTGGCATTCCACGAAATGTCGCCGTGGCTGTTAAGGTAAAATTGGCTGAGGAGAAGAAATAGTAAGGAGATAATTTGTGGTAGAAAATATTTTAATATTAGGAAACGGCTTTGATTTAGCGATGGGACGAAAAACCAGTTATGGAGACTTTTTAAGATTTTTGGATTTAATATCTGTTTCAAAAAGAAATGATTTTGATGCTGAAATAATTGATGGCTTAATTCAAGAGAAAAAGATTGAAAAAGTTGACTACTTTTCAAAAATTCGCAAAAATCTTTTTTGGAAATATATAAATAAAAATGAAAAAAAACTTGGCAAAAAATGGTCAAGTATTGAGCTTGTAATTTCTGATATTGCAGAAGCTATTGCCTTTTTTAAGGAGAGAGGGACATTAGATACTGATTTTAAGGGTGAATCAAATTTTACAGCAATAAAATATTTGAAAAATAACATAGTAAAGATTGTTCCTGAATATTCGCAGGTTTTAGATGATAGTGGCTTTCAAAAAGTCATGGACAAGTGCAATGAAGAATTTATTCGAGCACTTGAAGAGTTGACTGATTATCTAGAGTTTTACTTAACTTATCTTGATAAATTAGATTTTGAGAAACAAAAAATAAAGAAAAAAGGAAGTAATCTTGATGCTATTGAAGGGCTTGAAAAAGCAAAAGTGTTAACATTCAACTACACAGATACTGCGAATAGACTATTTGGTATTTCTGAAGAAAATACTCATTTTATTCATGGAAGAATTGATTTTGCTCGTGATAAAAAATCAATTAATACTATGGTTTTTGGTATTGAGGATAAAGAGGACAAAGAGGATAAAGAGGAGAAAACTGAAAACATTAACCCTGATTTAATCTCCTATCAAAAATTTTATCAAAGAATAATAAAAGAGACAGGAAGCGACTATAGGAAATTCTTTGAAAATCCTAAAGATTCAGGGAAATCTGTCGATGATATGAATATTATTGTTTTTGGACACTCGGTCGATCCTTTAGATAAGGAAATTTTCAAAAAATGTTTTAAGTTAGCCGAAGAAAGAGGCGGAAAGTATAAGTTTATATTTAACTATTATGACGAAAAAGCTAAAAGAGAAATCGTTAAAAATTTAACTATAATTTTAGGAAAAGAAAAAATGATATCATTAACAGCTGAACAAAAAGTTGCATTTGTAAAATGTGATGATGTCGAGAAAATGAGAAAAGAGCTTATAAAGCTGAAGAAATGGAAAAGTAAATTGAAAACTTTCATAAAACTTTCTTTTTTCTGATTGTAATCTATTTTAAACTGTGCTAACATGGATAGGGATTTTTAAGGAGATACGCATGTTTAAAAAAATGAAGCAAGGCCTCTCTCAGTTAAGTCAAAAGAGCACTTGGCTTCCAAGCATTGTGATTGTTTTGGTCGCCGTGTTACTCTTGCTTCCCCAATTAACGTCTCGTGGTGTTATTGCGGGTAGTGATTTTCTCTTTCACTACAATCGTTTCTATGAGACAGCGATGCAACTTAAGACTGGAAATTTTAGCTACTTCATTTCCTTATATGGCTTTTATAGTTCAGGTCGAATTGTTAATGCTTTATATGGCCCGTATTTTGCTTATTTTCAAGGGATTTTGGTACTCATCAGCAAAAACTGGTATACCTATCAGCTTTTGTCACGTTTCTTGTTGAGTGTGATTGCTGGCTTTTCGATGTATCGTTTGAATCGCAGAGCTTCTGTCAAATCGAAAATAGCCCTTGGAGTAGCAGCCTTTTACATGATGACGTTTTCGGTTCAGTACTGGACCTTTAGACAAGGTTTCTCAAGTTGGGGCGCAGCTTTTATGCCATGGTGTTTAATCCCAGCTGTTGACTTTATCAGAACGAAAAAAGTAGGTGTGCTGCGCTTGGCAGTAGCAGTGGCAGTTATGATGCAGGTGCATATGCTCAGCTGTTTCTTGCTGATTGTCGCCTACTTGCCATTTTACTTGTACGGATTTTTCAAATCTGACAAGAAAAAAGAAGTCTTTATTAAGGGCGTTCAAGCTGTTTTGCTTAGCCTTTTACTAACGGCAAATGTCTGGGCAGCTTTGATTGATGTTGGACGTAGCAACAATTTGGTTGAGCCATTCATCAATTCAAAATTGTACATTATGACCGTCAACCAACGCAGTATCGAGTGGTTGTTAACGCCTAAGGCGCTTGTTTTGGTACTTTTGTATCAACTGTACTTTTCATTTAGACACTGGCGTCATTTTGATCAATTGCTGCGCGTGGTGACAGGGGCATTTTTCCTTTTCTTGGTGTTATCAAGCAGTATTTTCCCTTGGTATACGGTCAACCAATTGAATCTTCCGCTGGTTAATCTGATTCAATTTCCATTTCGTTTCTTTGTGCCAGCCACTGTCTTGTTGCTTTTAGCAGCGGCTATGGTTTTAGATCGTTATTTTGATAAAAAATGGTCAAAAATCGTTACTGTCGGATTAATTGTCATCAATGTTTTAAGCCTAGCACAGTTATCACAATTGCAGAGCGAAAAGATTGATGAGTATTACAATACTAAATACCCAATTCAACGTAAGAAGCACACCTTTATCTGGGGAAATCCTGCCGATGTGCGAGCAAGCTTTTACGACTCAGATAAATTTAAACTGCTGGATATTGTGTCAAAATCAACGCCAGATTACTTGCCTGCTGATAAATCAAACAAAGAAAACAAATACGTCTTGTATGAAGAATTTGTCTTAGGCCATACCGATTTATTCAAAAAAACACAAGGGGATAATGAGCTAACCTTCACTTGGTATGCAGATACCAGCGATTGGGCGATCATCCCAGCTGTTAAGTATAAGGATACTGAGTTGACGCTTAACGGCAAAAAACTGAGTGATAAGGATTATTCTTTATCTGGTATTGGCACACCAACCGTGATGCAAAAAGCAGGAAAAAACACGCTAACCATTACCTACCACATCAGCACTTGGTTTAAGGCATTGATTGTCGTGAACATCCTCTCATGGCTAGCAACCCTAGCTTACCTCATTAAGAAAAAAACGATGAAATAATAACTGATAACCAGAACGCAAGTTCTGGTTTTTCTTTTTAAGTCGACTTAATTTTTGAATCAGCAGCCGTGCAAAATAGCTGTAAACTCTTCCAAAAAATGATAAAATAAAAGAGCATAGAATTAAAAAAGGAGGGTCGCTTATGAAATTTCTAGAATTGAACAAAAAGCGCCATGCCGTCAAAACTTTCAATGACAAACCCGTAGACTATAAAGATTTACGTACTGCTATTGAAATTGCTACCTTAGCACCTAGTGCTAATAACATTCAACCATGGAAATTTGTGATTGTTGAAGAGAAAAAAGCAGAACTGGCTGAACATCTCCCAGATATTAACAAAAAACAAGTTGAAGAAGCTCAATATGTTGTGGCACTCTTTACAGATACTGATTTAGTACAACGCTCTCGCAAGATTGCTCGCATTGGTGTCAAATCATTGGACAATGCCAAGCTAGAATATTATATGGAAACTTTGCCAGCACGTTATGCAGAATATGATGACAAACGTAAAGGCGAATACCTAGCACTCAATGCTGGTATTGTTGCGATGAATCTGGTTCTAGCTTTGACTGACCAAGATATTTCATCAAATATTATTCTTGGTTTTGACAAATCTCTGCCAAATGACATTCTAGGAATTGACAAACGTTTCCGTCCAGAACTTTTGATAACAGTTGGTTACAGCGATGATAAACCAGAACCAAGTTATCGTTTGCCAGTGGATGAAATCATCGAACGTCGATAAGCAGAACTTTTTAAGCTTTATGCATAAAACTTAGTGAAGAATTTACCAAACTAGGTTTACAAATCTTAAAATATGAGTTACTATTGGTAAGTTGGCTCAAAAGATAAAATGACGTGGCTTTTCTGTGAAAGAGAAGCTACATTTATGGAGGAGTTATAAGAAATGACAGTAGACTTTAAAGCAGAAGTTGAAAAACGTAAAGATGCCATGATGGAAGACCTCTTTGCACTTTTGCGCATCAACTCTGAACGTGATGACAGCAAAGCTGATAAAGAGCACCCATTCGGACCTGGTCCAGCAAAAGCTTTGGAACACTTCCTTGCAATGGCTGAACGCGATGGCTACAAAACTCGTAACATCGACAACTACGCTGGTGACTTTGAATTTGGTGAAGGTGACGAAGTACTTGGTATCTTTGCTCACTTAGACGTTGTGCCTGCAGGTAGCGGTTGGGAAACTGACCCTTACGAACCAGTTATTAAAGACGGTCGTCTTTATGCGCGTGGTTCCTCAGATGACAAAGGTCCAACAATGGCATGTTACTATGCTCTTAAAATCATCAAAGACCTTGGTTTGCCAGTATCTAAACGTGTTCGTTTCATCGTTGGTACTGACGAAGAATCAGGTTGGGGCGATATGGAATACTATTTCGCACACAATGGCTTGAAAGATCCTGATTTTGGATTCTCTCCAGATGCTGAATTCCCAATCATCAATGGTGAAAAAGGTAACATTACTGAATACCTTCACTTCGCAGGTGAAAACAACGGTGCTTTCACTTTGAATACTTTTGAAGCTGGTCTTCGTGATAACATGGTTCCAGAATCAGCAACTGCAGTATTCACAGCTGACAGCACTTTGGCTGACCTTCAAGAAAAATTGGCTGCCTTTGCCGCTGCTGAAAACCTTGAAGCAGAACTTGTTCAAGAAGGCGATGCTTTCCGCGCAACTGTTATCGGTAAATCAGCTCACGGTTCAACTCCAGAACTTGGTCTTAACGCAGCAACTTACCTTGCTAAATTCTTGGATCAATTTGCCTTTGACGGTGCTGCTAAAGTTTACCTTGACACAACAGCTAATGTTCTTCACAAAGACTTTGCTGGTGAAAACCTTGGTGTTGCTTACACAGACGCTAAAATGGGTGCCCTCAGCATGAACGCTGGTGTCTTCAAATTTGACCGTAACTCAGATGACAACACAATCACACTTAACTTCCGTTACCCACAAGGTACTGATGCTCAAACAATCAAAGCTGAGCTTGAAAAACTTGATGGTGTGACAGCAGTGACATTGTCAGAGCACGAACACACTCCACACTATGTTCCAGCTGATGATCCATTGGTTTCAACACTTCTTTCAGTTTACGAAAAACAAACTGGCTTGAAAGGTTACGAACAAGTTATCGGTGGTGGTACATTTGGTCGTCTTCTTAAACGCGGTGTTGCCTTCGGTGCAATGTTCCCAGACTACGTGAACACAATGCACCAAGCAAACGAATTCGCAGATGTTGAAGATCTTTACCGTGCAGCTGCTATCTACGCTGAAGCACTTTATGAATTGATCAAATAATATAGAAAAAAGAAGAGGGCTTTTGCGTTAGCAAAAGACTCTTCTTTATTTTTTAGGAAGAAGTGATTGTATGGATACCCTTGAACAATTAGTGGCAGATATTATGGCTGATGAGCAAAATGCTTCATACACCGAGCAAGGTATTAAGCCACTTTTTACTGTTCCAAAAACCGCTCGTATCAATATTGTTGGCCAAGCTCCAGGTATTCGAGCACAAGAATCAGGACTTTATTGGAATGACCCGAGTGGGGATAATTTACGAAAATGGTTAGGCGTTGACCGTGAGACATTTTATAACTCTGGACTTTTTGCGGTGGTACCAATGGATTATTATTTCCCAGGTAAGGGGAAATCAGGTGATTTAGCGCCGCGAAAAGGTTTTGCGGATAAATGGCACAAGCGCACCCTAGCTTTAGCACCCAATATAGAGTTGCATATTTTAGTTGGTTCTTATGCGCAACGCTATTATTTGAAGCAAAAATCTTCAGCTAAGCTTACGGATACCGTCAAACACTATAAAGATTATTTGCCAGAATTTTTCCCATTGGTGCACCCATCGCCACGAAACAACATTTGGCAGCGCAAGAATCCATGGTTTGAAGAAGAAGTCATCCCAGATCTTCAAAAGCGTGTCAAAGCTATTTTAGAAAAATAGGTATTAAAAAACTCGCCATCGTCTGGCGAGTTTTTCCTATTTTCCAAGACAGAATTGTGTGAAGAGTTTTGTGATGAGCTCGTCTGGTGCTGCTTCACCAGTAATTTCTCCAAGAATTTCCCAACAACGTGTCAAGTCAATTTGTAGAAGGTCAACTGGCATACCAGCTTCAAGTCCTTCGTTGACTGATTGCAAGCTTTGTACAGCTTTTTCAATCAAACCGATGTGACGTGCATTTGAAAGGTATGTTGCGTCTTTTTCAACGATACCAGCGTTGTCAAAGAAGAGTTGGTTGATACGTTCTTCAATCAAATCAATGTTTTGATTTTTAAGAACTGAAATGCGAATCACATCATCAGGCAACTCATCAGCTTCGATTTTTTCTGGTAGATCAGTTTTATTAAGCAAGATAATGCGGTTGCTATCCTTGCTAAGTTCAAGAAGAGCACGGTCTTGGTCGGTTAGCGGTTCAGAGCTGTTAAGGACAAGAAGGACCAAATCAGCTTCCTCAAGAGCTTTTTTAGAACGTTCCACACCGATTTTTTCAACCACGTCATCTGTTTCGCGAATACCAGCGGTATCGACCAATTTTAAAGGCACACCTTTGATGTTGACGTATTCTTCAATCACGTCACGAGTTGTTCCTTCGATGTCAGTAACGATAGCTTTGTCTTCACGAAGCAGATTGTTCAAAAGACTTGATTTCCCAACGTTTGGACGACCAATGATAGCAGTTGACAAACCTTCGCGAAGGATTTTACCACGTTTTGCAGTAGCCAAGAGATTTTCCAAAAGGCTTTGGAATTCTTGTGTTTTTTCACGAATAAGAGCTGTTGTCATTTCTTCCACGTCGTCGTACTCAGGGTAATCGATGTTTACCTCAACTTGAGCAAGGGTGTTTAGGATTTCTTGACGGGTATCATTGATAAGTTTTGAAAGCGAACCATCAAGTTGTTTAACAGCGATATTCATGGCTTTATCAGTTTTAGCACGGATGATATCCATAACGGCTTCCGCTTGAGTCAAGTCCACACGACCATTCAAGAAAGCACGTTTTGTAAATTCACCAGGTTCAGCAAGACGAGCGCCTTGACGAAGAAGGAGTTGCAAGATTTCGTTAGTAACAGCAACCCCACCGTGCGTGTTGATTTCAATGACGTTTTCACGTGTGAACGTTTTTGGTGCCAACATGACAGAGACCATAACCTCATCGAGAATTTCATCATTATCAGGGTCAACAATATGCCCGTAATTAATCGTATGTGAGGCAACTTTTGACAAATCTTTACCACGATAAACTTTTTGGGCAATAGCTAACGCGTCAGTCCCAGAAAGTCGGACAATTCCGATAGCCCCTTCCCCTAAAGGTGTTGAAATCGCAGCAATTGTGTCGAATTCTTTTGTAATCATTTATGTCATTCCAATCTAGTTTTTCAAAAAATATCTTATTTAATTGTAACGCAAATAAGATTTTCAAGCAATAGAAGAGGATTGAAAGTAAAGGAGCAGAAAAGCGATTTTTGAGTAATCCCCTGTAGCGAAAACACCCTAAATCATGGTATAATAGTTAGTTGGAAATAGGTAATTTTTGTTTTACATATAAATTTAGGTGAGGTTGTTATGGAAAAACTTAAAAAAATGGCTGGTGTTACAGCTGCTCAGTATGTGAAAGACGGCATGGTCGTTGGACTTGGAACTGGTTCAACAGCATATTTCTTCGTTGAAGAAATCGGTCGTCGTATGAAAGAAGAAGGTCTTAAAGTTGTCGGTGTCACAACTTCAAGCCAAACAACAGCTCAAGCAGAAGGTCTTGGTATTCCTTTGAAAGCCGTTGATGATATTGATGTGATCGATGTGACTGTTGACGGTGCTGATGAAGTGGATAAAAACTTCAACGGTATCAAAGGTGGCGGCGGTGCCCTTCTTATGGAAAAAATCGTTGCTACACCAAGTAAAGAATATATCTGGGTTGTTGACGAATCTAAAATGGTCGACACACTCGGTGCTTTCAAATTGCCAGTTGAAGTTGTGCAATATGGTGCTGACCGCATTTTCCGTGAATTCGAGAAAAAAGGTTACAAACCATCATACCGCATGGCAAACGGCGAACGCTTTGTCACTGATATGAAAAACTATATCATCGACCTTGACCTTGGCATCATTGAAAATCCAGTTGAACTCGGTAAAGAATTGAAAGCCATGGTCGGTGTTGTTGAACACGGTCTCTTCAATGGTATGGTTAACAAAGTCATCGTTGCTGGTAAAGACGGCGTTAAAATTTTAGAAGCTAAATAAAGAAAGTTTACAGGAGATGGTTTGACTAAGAATAGCCGATAGTCTCCTGTTTGCTATGTTATCGCAAAAAATCAAATTATCATTTCTAATCCTGCATACCTTGCAGTTGATTAGGAGGTTTTGGGTGCCAACCGTAACCACCCTAGATTAGGAAAATTATGTCAACTTTTAATCGTATTCACCTTGTTGTGCTTGATTCAGTCGGAATTGGTGCAGCACCAGATGCCAATAATTTTGTCAATGCTGGTGTCCCTGATGGTGCCTCAGACACACTTGGTCACATTTCAAAAACAGTCGGACTTAACGTTCCAAACATGGCTAAAATCGGTCTTGGAAATATTCCGCGTGAAACACCTTTAAAAACTGTTCCAGCTGAAGCTAAACCAACTGGTTATGCAACAAAACTGGAAGAAGTATCACTTGGTAAAGACACAATGACAGGTCACTGGGAAATCATGGGACTTAATATTACAGAACCATTCGATACTTTCCTTGGTGGCTTCCCTGAAGAAATCTTGACAAAAATCGAAGAATTTTCAGGTCGTAAAGTCATTCGTGAAGCTAATAAACCATACTCAGGAACAGCTGTCATCGATGACTTCGGACCACGTCAAATGGAAACTGGCGAATTGATTATCTACACATCAGCTGACCCAGTTCTTCAAATTGCTGCTCACGAAGACGTTATTCCAGTAGAAGAACTTTACAAAATCTGTGAATACGCCCGTTCAATCACTCAAGAACGTCCTGCTCTTCTTGGTCGTATCATCGCTCGTCCATACGTTGGTGAACCAGGTAACTTTACGCGTACAGCTAACCGTCGTGACTATGCTTTGTCACCATTTGGACCAACTGTTCTTAACAAATTAGCTGACGCTGGTGTGCCAACATACGGCGTTGGTAAAATCAATGATATCTTCAACGGTTCAGGTATCACAAATGATATGGGCCACAACAAATCAAACATGCACGGTGTTGATACCCTTCTTAAAACAATGCAGTTGCCTGAATTCACAAAAGGTTTGTCATTTACAAACCTAGTGGACTTCGACGCTATGTATGGTCACCGTCGTAACGCTGCTGGTTACCGTGATTGCCTTGAAGATTTTGACAAACGCATGCCTGAAATCTTGGAAAACATGAAAGAAGATGACCTTCTTTTGATTACAGCAGACCACGGTAATGACCCAACTTACACAGGTACAGACCACACACGTGAATACATCCCATTGTTGGCTTACAGCCCAGCCTTCAAAGGCAATGGTGTCTTGCCAGTCGGACACTTCGCTGATATCTCAGCAACAATCGCCGAAAACTTTGGCGTTGAAAAAGCGATGATTGGTCAATCATTCTTAGATAAATTAGTATAAGAGGTAATACATGTCTACAATTATTGAAAAAATTGAAGAAGCACGTCAGTTTTTAGTCTCACAAGCTTGTGATGCTCCAGAATTCGGACTTATCCTAGGTTCAGGTCTTGGTGAACTTGCCGAAGAAATCGAAAATGCAGTTGTCATCCCTTACGAAAAAATCCCAAACTGGGGTAAATCAACAGTAGCAGGTCACGCAGGTCAATTGGTTTATGGTGATCTTGGTGGTCACAAAGTCCTTGCTCTTCAAGGGCGTTTCCACTTCTACGAAGGTAACCCAATGGAATTGGTAACTTTCCCAGTGCGCGTGATGAAAGCCCTTGGTTGTAAAGGTCTTATCGTAACAAACGCAGCTGGTGGTATCGGCTTTGGTCCTGGTACTTTGATGGCTATCTCAGACCACATCAACATGACAGGTCAAAACCCACTGATCGGTGCTAACCTTGATGACTTCGGACCACGCTTCCCAGATATGTCAGATGCTTATACAGCAGACTACCGTGCCATTGCTCACAAAGTTGCTGAAAAAATCGGTATCAAACTTGACGAAGGGGTTTACCTTGGTGTGTCAGGTCCTTGTTATGAAACACCTGCAGAAATTCGCGCCTTCCAAACACTTGGTGCAGACGCAGTTGGTATGTCAACAGTTCCAGAAGTTATCGTTGCCGCTCACTCTGGTTTGAAAGTTTTGGGAATTTCTGCAATCACAAACCACGCCGCTGGTTTCCAAAGCTCACTTAACCACGAAGAAGTCGTAGCAGTGACTCAACAAATCAAAGAAGACTTCAAGACACTCGTTAAAGCTGTTTTAGCAGAACTATAATCAGATACATTAGTATTTATTACTAAAAAATGATGACAACATCAGATAAAAATCACGACTGGTCCTATAACTGGCGCTTTTTGTCAGTATTAGTGCTGACAGCAGTCGTCGCAGGTCTTGGCGGCATTCTACTTCATGAATTTTTAGAAGTGGTTGAGAAAGTCGTCTTAGGCCACGGTGAAGAGGCAAAAGCGCTAGCTGTTTCCCAAAGACAGTTTATCTTAATTGTACTAGCAGGCTGCGTCTCAGCTACCATTTGGTATGTCTTGCAGCGCAAGAATCGTCAGATTATCTCTGTCAAAGCTCAGGTGAAAGCTGATACTATAGAGGCGGAACGCCCAGCACTCTTGATTCATTTGGCTAATATCTTTTTACAAGTGGCATCAGTTGGTGCAGGCTCACCCATCGGAAAAGAAGGGGCGCCACGAGAGTTAGGAGCTCTTGGCGCTGGTCGCTTGTCTGACCACTTCAAGCTTAGCTTGCCAGATCGACGTCTCGCCATTATCTGTGGGGCGTCAGCTGGTTTGGCAGCTGTTTATCAGGTGCCAATTGCTAGTATTTTCTTTGCTTTTGAGACGCTTGGCTTAGGGTTATCTTTTTTAAATGTCCTTTGGGTATCGCTGACGACTTATTTAGCGAGTTTGGTAGCAGGGCTTGTCATCTCAGATGCACCCCTGTACCATGCTGGACAAGTCTCACTTAACCTAGGGACATGCCTCTTAGCTATCTTTCTTGCTGCCCTCATCACCCCGCTTGCTCACATTTTCCGCCGCTTGACGCAAAAAGTACAAGCAGGTAAAGAGACGCATCAAGCTATTTTGTGGAAGTTACCCTTAACTTTCCTACTTTTAGCTAGTTTTGCTCTTTATTTTCCAGAGATTTTGGGAAATGGCGGAGCTTTGGCACAAGCTGTCTTTGATGGCATGGGAGTCTGGTATGCTTTTGCCATTTTACTCATCAAAGCTTGCTTGGTTTTGTTGACGCTAAAAAATGGTGCTTACGGTGGTACCTTGACGCCTTCATTTTCAATGGGAGCTGTCCTTGGTTTCTTGGGTGCTTGTCTTTGTCAGCTTGCCTTTTCAGGACTTTCTATGACTTCGGCTATGTTAATCGGCTCAAGCGTCTTTCTCGCTATTACCATGAATGCACCGCTGACAGCGGTTGGCTTAGTTATCTCATTTACGGGACAGAAGCTTCAAGCCTTGCCAGTCTTATTGCTCGCAGTAGCGCTAGCTATTGTCATCAAAAAACTTATTGAATATATTGAAAGGAAAATTTATGTCAATCCATATCGAAGCCAAACAAGGCGAAATCGCAGATAAAATCTTACTTCCAGGAGACCCACTCCGTGCAAAATTCATCGCAGAAAACTTCCTTGAAGATGCTGTTTGCTTTAACAACGTTCGCGGAATGCTTGGTTTCACTGGTACTTACAAAGGTGAACGCGTCAGCGTTATGGGAACAGGTATGGGGATGCCTTCAATCTCAATCTATGCGACTGAACTTATCCAATCATACGGTGTTAAAAAATTAATCCGTGTCGGAACAGCAGGTTCACTTAATAAAGACGTTCACGTGCGTGAACTTGTCCTTGCGCAAGCAGCCGCAACAACATCAAGCATGATTAAAAACGAATGGCCACAATACGATTTCCCACAAATCGCAGACTTCACATTGCTTGATAAAGCTTACCACATCGCTAAAGATCTTGGCATGACAACACACGTTGGTAGCGTCTTGTCAGTTGATGCTTTTTACTCTGATTTCGCAGAAAACAACATCAAACTTGGTCAACTTGGCGTGAAAGCCGTTGAGATGGAAGCAGCTGCACTTTACTATCTCGCTGCCAAACACGGTGTTCAAGCACTTGGTATCATGACAATCTCTGATAGCTTGGTTGCTGACGAAGACACAACAGCTCAAGAACGTCAAACAACTTTCACAGACATGATGAAAGTTGGTCTTGAGACTCTTATTGCTGATTAATGCAAGAAATATACGAGACGATAGACATCCTTTTGGATGTCTATGCTTATAATCACGCTTGGAAAATAGCAGAGCAGCATGCAGATTTTCCATCGACAAGCCGCTATCTTTTAGAAATGCTAAAAGAGCGTCGTGAATTAAACGTTGATTTCCTTTTTGCTCATCAATCTGAAAACAAGGCTATTTGGCGTCATTATGATTTTGATTTGATTACGAATCATAGGCAAGAAGAACAATTGGCCAACTATATCATGGACCTAGAAGCGAAAATTAGAAATGGTAATATCATTGATTTTGTCCGCTCAGTTAGCCCAATTCTTTACCGCCTTTTTTATCGCTTAGCAAAGCGTGAGATTCCTAATCTAGACGAGTTTATCCATGATGCTAAAAATGATCAGTATGATACTTGGCTTTTTACAGAAATGAAGCAGAGCGACTATCCTATTTTTCATAAGTATTTGGTGATTCGCCGTGATGCAAAGGTGACGTCTCGTAGTTTAGCAGAGCTCTTGCAATACAGTCAGTTGCCAGATCGTATTAAAAACTTAATCACAGAGCTTCGTCAATTTGAGAAATCTGTCCGAAACCCTCTTGCTCATCTGATTAAACCATTTGATGAAGAAGAACTTCATCGCACAACGAATTTCTCATCGCAAGCCTTTCTAGATAAAATCATTGATTTAGCCCTTTATGCAGGCGTTAAATATGACACAGAGGCCTTCTATTTTGACAAAATCAATGAGATAATAAAGCATGAATTAAGACAATGAAGCATAAAAAGTTCTTGGACAAAGTCCAAGAACTTTTTATTTATCAAATTGTACTTCTTCAAGTAAGTAATCGATAAAGCGTTCTCCCATTTTTGAGAGATTAGCTTTTTCGTGGCGAATGTAGACAATATCAATCATATCTTCAACGTCAAGTGGAATTGAGACGATGTCATCGCCGTTGAGGTTGCTATTTAAGATACCTGTAGCGATAGTGTAACCGTCAAGACCAATCAAGAGATTAAAAAGGGTCGCACGGTCACTGACAACGATTGATTTTTTGTGTGGAATTTGTGACAAGATTTCTTCAGAGAAGTAAAAAGAGTTATGAATCCCTTGGTCATAGCTAAGGTATGGAAATTCTTCCAAATCTTCCATAGTCACAAGTGACTTTTCAGCTAGCGGATTGTTTTTACTGACAAAAATGTGCGGACGAGTTTTGAAAAGACTGGTATAAGTCAAATGATTGTCATCAAACATCTTTGTCAAGACATCACGGTTGTAGCTGTTTAGGAAAAGCACCCCGATTTCAGAACGAAAATTTTTGACGTCATCAATGATTTCATACGTTCGGGTTTCACGAAGGAAAAGCTCGTAACGTGTCATATCTGTCTTTTTCAGAAGGGAAACAAAAGCATTGACCACAAAAGCATAGTGCTGCGCTGAGACGCTAAAAAGCTCACGGTTGGTATTTTTACTCTTATAACGTTCCTCTAAAAGCGCCGTCTGCTCAAGGATTTGACGCGCATAAGAAAGAAACTCGACCCCGTCTTTAGTTAGAGTGATTCCCTTAGGATTACGAATGAAAATCTCAATCCCCATCTCGCGTTCCAAATCACGAACGGCATTTGATAGACTGGGTTGCGTGATGAAGAGTTGCTTTGCAGCCTCGTTCATACTGCCTGTTTCCACGATTTTAACGATGTAATGTAATTGTTGTATTCTCATAGCCTTAGTTTAGCTCAAAATCGTAAATCCCGCAAGTAGTGGAAATGTAGTAGATGTGAAAGCGATAAAAAAACGAACTTTTCGATTAAAAGTTTAGACAAAAATAGAATGATTTTTTCTAATGATTGCGCTTGCTGTTTTAATAGTGGGAATAATGTTTTGTTTGGAAATATTCTCTAAAAATGGACAAAATTTTAAAAATGTACAAAAAACAACATCTAAAACCGAACGATTACATAAAGATGACTTCTTTTCAAAAACGTAACCAAAACGTAACAAACCCATAAAAATGGTATTTTTAAAGGAAGTAAAACGTTGTCAAAACTAATATTTATAAAAAGTATACGAATTATCGTGTAAAGTTTCAGATTTTTTTGAAATTGCAACAACTCTTATAAAGTGCTAAAATAAGAACGTTAACAATTAATTAGGAAGCGGAGATTTATTAAAATGCCGACTTACTCACATCATCATGGTAATCACCATGGTCACCATCACAGTAGTCATCACAAGCACCGTAAGAGCTCACGGCGACGCTCTCGGTTTGCTGATTTAAAGATTGTGAATGCGGCGCTTTTAGTCTTGTATGCTGTGCTTGCTGGTCTGGCCACTTATATGATGTATGCTCATCATATCTTGGCCTTTAGACATCTTAACGTTGTTTATACTATTATATTAGTAGCTATTTTTGTTTTGTGTCTAACATTGAGCATTCTTAAAAAAAGCAGAGTTCTAACAACAGTGCTTTTGGTTGTCTTTTCAATCATTGCTGCAGTTTCCCTCTTTGCTTTTAAGTCTTTGGTTGATGTGGCACATAATATGAATGAAACGGCATCTTACTCAGAGATTGAGATGAGCGTAGTTGTTCCAAGTAATAGCTCAGTTAATGATGTATCTGACCTCACAAGTGTTCAAGCACCGACAGATGCTGACGGTAGCAATATCAATGAACTGTTGTCTCACATTAAGTCAGAAAAGGGAGTAGACTTAGCGACAGAAAAAGTTGATTCTTATCAAGCTGCTTATGAGAACTTAGTTAATGGATCAAGCAAGGCTATGGTCTTTAACAGTGCTTATTCAAGCTTGCTTGAAATGTCTTATGAGAACTACCAATCAAATCTTAAGGCCATCTATTCTTATAAGATTAAGACAAGTATCAAAGATGAAGCCAAAGCACATGATTCAAATGTCTTTAACATTTATATTAGTGGTATTGATACCTACGGTTCAATCTCAACGGTCTCACGTTCAGACGTCAACTTAATCTTAACAGTTAATATGAATACTCATAAGATTTTGATGACGGAAACGCCTCGAGATGCTTATGTTAAGATTCCAGATGGCGGTGCTGATCAATACGATAAATTAACCCACGCTGGTATTTATGGTGTTGAAACCTCAGAGAAGACTCTTGAAAATCTCTATGGTATCACCATTGACTACTATGCTCGCCTAAACTTTGATTCTTTCTTGAAGTTGATTGATGCACTAGGTGGTGTGACTGTTTATAATAGCCAGGCATTTACAAGTCTCCATGGTAACTATGAATTTCCAGTTGGAAATGTGACTCTTGATTCTGATAAAGCTCTTGGTTTTGTTCGTGAACGTTATAGCCTTGAACATGGTGACTATGACCGCGGTAATAACCAGATGAAAGTTATTCAAGCTATTCTTGATAAGATAACTTCATTAAAATCAGTTTCAAACTACTCAACAGTTATTTCTAATGTTCAAGATTCTATTCAGACAAATATGAAATTGGATACCATGATGAAGTTAGTCAATACTCAATTGGACTCAGGTAAGAAATTTACTGTAACGTCACAGGAAGTCACTGGTACGGGTTCAACTGGTCAGTTAACGTCATATGCGATGCCATCATCAAGTCTTTATATGATTCAGCTAGATGATGCTAGTGTTGCTAAAGCTTCGCAAGCCATTAAAGATGTTATGGAAGGTAAATAAGTTAGATGATAGATATTCACTCGCACATCGTCTTTGATGTCGATGATGGTCCTTCTACTATAGAAGAAAGTTTAGCCCTTATCGGTGAAAGCTATCGCCAAGGGGTGCGGACCATTGTCTCAACTTCACATCGTAGACGTGATTTATTTAAGACCTCAGAAGAGAAAATCTTTGCTAACTTTAAGCAAGTTAAAGAAGCAGCAGAAGCTAAGTATGACGATTTAACCATTTTATATGGTGGTGAACTCTACTATAATAATGCTCTACTTGATAAGTTAGAACATCATAAAGTCCCTCGAATGGCAGATACTCAGTTTGCTTTGATTGAGTTTAGCATGACAACACCATGGAAAGAGATTCATGAGGCGGTCAATAAAGTCCTCATGCTTGGTGTGACACCAATCATTGCTCACATCGAACGTTACAATGCCCTTGAAAATCGAGAAGACCGTGTGCGAGAGTTGATTAACATGGGCTGCTACACACAGATTAATAGTGCCCATGTCTTAAAGCCAAGACTTTTTGGTGATAAGTACCGTGTCTTTAAAAAACGAGCACGTTATTTCTTAGAGAAAAATCTAGTTCATATCATTTCAAGTGATATGCATAACTTAGGACCTCGTCCACCTTATATGGATCAAGCACGTGAGATTATTACTAAAGACTTTGGTGGAAAACGTGCTGATGCCCTTTTTGAAGGAAATGCGAAAACCTTATTAGAAAATAAAGATTTATAGGAGTTTATATGAATACAAATGACAACGCAAGTATTGAAATTGACGTTTTGTACTTGTTAAGAAAGTTATGGAGTAAAAAATTCTTCATCGTTTTTGTTGGCCTTTTGGTTGGGACAATTGCTTTACTAGGTAGTGTTTTCTTCATTAAACCAAAATACACATCTACTACTCGTATTTACGTGGTTAGCAGAAGTAGTGATGCAACCTTAACTAACCAAGACCTCCAAGCAGGTTCTTACTTGGTTAACGATTACAAAGAAGTCATCACATCAAGTGAAGTTTTAGCATCAGTTATTGATCAAGAAAAATTATCAATGTCAGCTGGTCAACTGTCTGGTGAAATCGCAGTTAATATTCCAACAGACACACGTGTGATTTCTATCTCAGTCACTGATACAGATGCTCAAAGAGCATGTGATATTGCAAATACTGTTCGAGAAGTTGCCGCTGAAAAGATTAAAGCTGTTACAAAAGTTGATGACGTAACAACACTTGAATCTGCAACAAAACCAAGTCACCCATCATCACCAAATGTTAAGAAAAATGCAGCTATCGGAGCTCTTGCTGGAGTATTCTTAGCCGTTGTTGGTATCTTAGTAGCAGAAGTGCTTGATGATCGTGTGCGTCGTCCAGAAGATATCGAAGAAGTTCTTGGTATGACCCTTCTTGGTGTGGTACCAGACGTCGATAAATTATAAGGAAAGGAATTGTATAACTCATGCCACAATTAGAATTAGTTAGAGCCAAAGCTCAAATGGTTAAGTCATTGGAAGAATATTACAATTCTATCCGCACTAATATTCAATTTAGCGGTCGTAACCTTAAAGTGATTACTTTAACGTCTGCTCAACCAGGTGAAGGTAAATCAACTACAGCGACTAACCTAGCTGTTTCTTTTGCAAAAGCAGGTTTTCGTACGCTTTTGATTGACGCTGATACACGTAACTCTGTTATGTCAGGAACTTTCAAATCACAAGAACGCTATGAAGGTTTGACAAGTTACCTATCAGGTAATGCTGAGTTATCTGATGTTATTTGCGATACAACGGTTGATAATCTTATGGTCATCCCAGCAGGGAAGATTCCACCTAATCCCACATCACTGATTCAAAATGATAACTACGACAAGATGATTGAGACTGTCCGTGATCTTTATGATTATGTCATTATCGATACACCGCCACTTGGTCGTGTGGTCGATGCCGCCATCATCGCTCATAGTTCAGATGCTAGCCTTTTGGTCACAAAACCTGGTGTCGATAAACGTCGTACCCTTACAAAACTGAAAGATCAACTTGAACAAAGTGGTTCAGTATTCCTAGGCGTTATCCTTAATCGCTTTGACTTTAAAGCTGATAAGTATGGATATGGTTATGGCTACGGTTATGGCTATGGATATGGTTACGGAAAATACGGTAAAGATGAAAAAGAAAAGTCAGATAAATCTAGCCGTAAAAAAGCAAAAAAATAAGCTATATATGTAAAGTTTGAAAGGGATAGGGAGAATGTATAGCGAAGATTCGAAAAAGAAAGTTTATTATCTTCTATCTGACATTGTAGCGCTATTAGTAGCTTATAAGATTTTGGCAAGTTTTTATCCCTATCACTTTTTTGGGAGTAATTTCTTTGGCATCATTTTTGCAGCTCTTCTAGCCCTTATCAGTGTCTTAAATGATGAGTATTCAAATGTTTTAAATAGAGGTTATTTTCAAGAGCTTAAAGCATCAATTGTCTATGGTACTAGAACGGTTGTTCTGCTCTCATTAGTTCTGATTTTAGGAAAATTTAGATTTATCCATGATATTTCAAGTATGTCTTATTACTTCTTGGTGTATCTTTTCCTTGTTGTGACGGCTTTAGTATTTTTTGGACGAGTTTTTTTCAAGAGATGTCTTAAGCCTAAGAAATCAGATTCTAAGAAAATTATTTTGGTGACAGATTTTAGTGACGAAGACAAACTTGAAGAAGTGCTTAAGAGCAGCAATTACCAGGTACTTGCTTATGTTAGTCACAATAAGCGTAGCGATTTGGAGTACCCAGTTATCTGGGAACTCGATGAGATTCGTGACTTTGTGGCTAACCATCAGGTTGATGAGATTTATGTTAATAAAGATTATCGTTCTGACTTCAGAGAAGTTGCTAGGTACATCCGTCTACTCGGCATTCCAACAACGGTCAAGATTGGCAATTACTCAGATTACTATGTTGCTGACAGCGTGATTAAGAAGTTAGATGACATTACTTTTGTGACGACGGCAACTAATATCGTTAAATGTCGTCAGCTTGTTTTGAAACGTATGATTGATATTCTTGGTGCGATTGTGGGAATCATCATAACAGGTATTGTAGCTGTTATCATTGCTCCAATTGTTAAGAAACAGTCACCAGGACCGTTGATTTTCAAGCAAAAACGTGTCGGTAAAAATGGTAAAATCTTTAATATTTACAAGTTCAGAAGCATGTATACAGATGCAGAAGAACGTAAAAAAGAACTGTTAGCGCAAAACGATTTGGATACTAATTTGATGTTTAAAATGGAAGATGACCCTCGAATCTTTCCGTTTGGACACAAGCTTCGCGATTGGTCCCTTGATGAGCTACCACAGTTTATCAATGTGCTAAAAGGTGAAATGTCTGTTGTTGGGACTCGCCCACCAACGCTTGATGAGTATCGCCATTATGAATTACATCATTTCAAACGAATGACAACAAAACCTGGTATCACAGGACTTTGGCAAGTCAGTGGTCGTAGTGATATCACCGACTTTGAAGAAGTTGTTGCTCTTGATATGAAGTACATTCAAAACTGGAGTATCAGCGATGATATCAAAATCATTGCAAAAACAGTAAAAGTAGTATTGAAAAGAGAGGGAAGCAGATAAAATCTGCAACTCTCTTTTTATTTAGTTTAGGAGAAAAAATGAAAATTTGTTTAGTAGGGTCATCTGGAGGGCATTTAGCACATCTAAACATGCTAAAACCATTTTGGAAGGATGAAGAACGTTTTTGGGTAACCTTTGATAAAGAGGATGCAAGAAGCATCTTAAAAGACGAAAAAATGTATTCTTGTCACTTTCCTACAAATCGAAACTTAAAAAATTTAATTAAAAATACTTTTCTAGCTATTAAAGTATTAAAAAAAGAAAAGCCTGATGTGATTATTTCATCTGGAGCTGCTGTTGCTGTGCCATTCTTTTACATTGGTAAACTATTTGGGGCTAAGACAGTTTATATTGAAGTTTTTGATAGAATCGATAAACCAACTGTCACAGGTAAATTAGTATATCCTGTAACCGATAAATTTATCGTGCAGTGGGAAGAAATGAAAAAAGTTTATCCAAAGGCTATTAATTTAGGGAGTATATTTTAATGATTTTTGTTACTGTTGGTACACACGAACAGCCTTTTAATAGATTAATAAAGGAAGTTGATCGTTTGGTTGAAACAGGTGTTATAAAAGACGACGTTTTTATTCAAACAGGCTACTCTACCTATGAACCCCAGTTTTGTAAATGGTCAAGTTTGATTAGCTTTGATAAGATGAATGAGCTGATGGAGACATCAGATATCATTATTACGCATGGTGGGCCAGCTACTTTTATGAGCGCTATTGCAAATGGTAAAAAGCCGATTGTTGTGCCAAGACAAGAGAAATATGACGAGCATGTCAACGACCATCAAGTGGATTTTGCACAACAAGTAAAAGAGAGATACAATAGTATCGAAGTTGTTACAGAAATTTCAGAATTAGGAAATTATTTAAATCAAGATTTGAAAATTGATGGGAATGAATCATCAAATAACAAATTGTTTAATGATAAACTTCGTGAGGAAGTAAGAAAATTATTTAAGGAGAGTTGATGAAAAAGGTTGGAATTATGTCAATGCAGCGTATTGCTAATTATGGTTCTTTTTTACAGGCATACGCATTAAAGCAACTTATCGAAGAAGAAGGTCACGAAGTTCAATTTGTAGATTATCATGTTGAGTCCCCAATAATAAGTTCGGGAGATGAACATAAAAATAAAATAGTTCGAAAAATAAATAAAGGTTTAGAGACGTTCAAGCAAAAAGTTCCTTTAAGTCATAAAATTTCTTTTATTAAACATAAGCAGAACTTTTCTAAGAAATACATGCCTTTTTTAGGTATTAGTGACGAAATGAATTATAATCCAAAGCTAGACTGTTTAGTTATTGGAAGTGATGAAGTTTTTAATTGTATTCAAAAAAATACTAATGTTGGTTATTCTCTAGAGTTATTTGGAAAGAATAATAATGCTGAAAAATTAATTACATATGCAGCTTCTTTTGGTAATACTACTTTAGAAAAATTATCAAACTATAAAAAAATTGATGAAATTGCTTCTTATTTGAAACGATTTGATGCAATTTCGGTACGTGACAATAATTCTGGAAAAATTGTTAAAGAATTAACGAAAGCTGAGCCATTATATAATCTTGATCCAGTTTTGACATATGATTATATGAATGAGTGTGATAAGATTCCTTACATCAATATAGAAGAAAAATATTTAATTCTTTACGCATATTCTGGACGAATTTCAGATGCAGAAGCTGATTGGATTTCTTCATATGCTAAGCAGAAGGGACTAAAAGTATACGCAATTGGAGGAGTTCAAAGGGGAGCTGATAAGTTCATTGATTGCTCGCCATTTGAAGTTCTTGCATACTTTAAAAACGCTGAAGAAATTATTACTGACACATTTCACGGTACTATTTTCTCAATAATAACTCATCGGCCATTTGTTACTCTAGTTCGCAAGAGTGTGGGGACTAGCTATGGTAACGAAGAAAAATTGATGGATTTATTGAACCGAGTTGGATTAAGCGAGAGAGCAACATATGATGTACAGCAATCTAATCAGATTATGAACAAAGTAATCGATTATGGTAAAGTAGATTTGTTTTTGAACGAGCAGAGAAAAAAAGCAAAAGAATATTTGAAAAATAGTATTGGAAAAATTGGAGTTTTAGATGAGAAAAAACGATAAACCACTTATTTCGATTATTGTGCCTGTTTATAATACAGGATTATATTTACAAAAATGTATAGAATCATTGATAAGTCAAAGCTATGAAAATATTGAAATTATTTTAGTGAATGATGGTAGTACCGATAATAGTAAACAGATTTGCGATAGTTATAAAGACAAGGATAATCGTATAAAGGTTGTTCATAAAAAAAATGAAGGTGTAAGCTTGGCAAGGAATACGGGAATTCAACATTCTTCAGGTCAGTATTTGTGTTTTGTTGATGGTGATGATTTTGTAATGCAAGATTATGTTGAATATCTATACGAATTAATAGGTGATGAAAGTGAGATATCGCTGACTACTGATATGTTTGGAAATTTTAATAAAAATCAAGTGCCAAAAGAAGTAAAAGAACTTTGGACACCTGAAAAGGCTGTAGAATCTATTCTTTGTTACAGAGTTCCAATTGGATGTTACTGTAAAATGTTTAAGCGAGAATTTATTTTAAAAAATAACTTGCTATTTAGTAGCGATATTTTTATTGGAGAAGGTTTTAACTTTAATGTTGATTGTTTTCAAAGAGCGAATAGCGTTGTAAGGGGCAATAGAAAAGTATATTATTATCGACGCGACAATGAGTTAAGTGCTACGACTAAATTTTCAGAAGAAAAATGGGTTAATGGTATTTATGCATTAGACTATATGAATGAGCGCTTTGTTATTAATACTGAAAAAATAAAAAATGCATGGGAATATGCAAAATGGCGAACATATTCGGATGCATATGATGCAATGGTTTTGTCAGGTGAAATCAACTATAAAAGTGAATTGTATATGGAGTGTAGTGCAAATATTAAATCAGGATTTTGGAAATCATTAAAAGTTCCTGTTTCTCTTCAAGATAAGATTCGTGCATTTGTATTGATGGTATGCCCAAAGATGATTCCGGCTGCAATGAAAATTAGGAAAAAGATTTATATAAAAAAATAAGTGTTCAAAAAAATAGGTGTTCTAGGATAAATGAAAAAAATTAAAGTTGCTTTTATTACAAATCATCTTGATGTAATGGGAATTAGTGCTGTAATTATGAATTATAGTAAATCAATAAATCTAAAAAAATATGAGTTAACAATTATAGCAGGTAGTCCTATAGCAAGTCGTTATTTGAATGAGTGTAATTTATATGGAATTAAAATAATTGAGTTACCATCACGTCATCATGAATCTTTAAAACATTATTTTTATCTATATAAAGCGTTAAGGACTGGAAAATTTGATATTATACACGTTCATGGTAATAGTTCTATTATGGCTATTGAATTGACAATAGCTAAACTGGCGGGTGTAAAAAATAGGATAGCTCACTGTCATAATAGTACCTGTCCGAATATAACAGTCCATAGGTTTTTAGCCCCATATTTTAGCAAAATCTATACAAAAGCACTTTCTTGTGGGGTATTAGCTGGCGAATGGTTATTTGGAAAAGATAATTTTGAAGTTCTACCTAATGGTTTTCATACAGAAAAATTTAAGTTTAGTTTGGATAAAAGAAACAGCATACGTAAGAAACTTCAATTAGAAGATAAATACGTAATTGGCCATATCGGCCGTTTTAATCAACAAAAAAACCAAACATATTTACTTCGGGTATTTGAAGAAACTGCTAAGATAAATAAAGACGTATATTTGCTTTTAGTTGGTACAGGTCCAGATTTTGAAAAAGTTAAATCCTTGATCGAAACTCATCCACATAAAAATCGTATTATTTTGTATGGAGAGTCAAATGAACCTAATGCTTTATACTCAGCTATGGATCTTTTTGTCTTACCTTCTTTTCATGAAGGATTACCAGTAGTTCTACTAGAAGCTCAGATTTCTGGTTTACCGTGTTTAGTTTCAGATACTGTTACACGTGAAATGGATTTTGGTAATATTAGTTGGGCTTCAATTGAGGCTGATCCACAAATTTGGGCTGATGAAATTTTGAGAATAAAAGATAAAGTAAATATAGATAGAGAAACATACTATGAAAAAAATAGAAAACAAATTTTAGAGTATGATATAAGTAATAATGTGAAACAGCTGGAACGTATATACCAGGATTTCTTTTAATTTACTTGGGTGCGATAGAATTATCTTAGGTAGTTTATTTATTATTCAAGCGTAATGGTGAAATTTTTGATACTATACTAGATGTTATACATATTGAATAAAAAGATATTTTTGTTATAAAGTTCCTGTATTTCTTTTCTCTAGTCTAGCTTTTTTAATTTAGCTAATAAAGATATTGAAAGTAATGCTTTATTAATGCAAAAATAAATATTACTGTTTTTATAATAATTATAGAAGTATAATTATTTAAGGAGGTTTTAGATGTCATTTATTGAATTATTTCGTTTAAAATTTAGAAATCAAATTTATATCCCGCTAACTTGTAAAAAGCGTGGAAAAAAATTAAATGATAAAAATTTTACAATTATTTCTAATAATTGTTGGGGTGGAACGGTTTATGAAGCTCATAACTTGCCTAAAGAGTCACCTACAGTAGGATTGTTTTTTATGGCAAAGGATTATATTGAATTTTTATCTGATTTGAAAGGATATATAGAAGGAAAACTTACTTTTATTCAACCCGAAGATTCAAGATGGAAAGATTATGAAGAGGTTGGTGGAGATAAACGATTTGGTACATATCCAATAGGTTTATTATCGAATGGAAAGAATACTGTTGAAATTTTTTTCTTACATTATCATGATGAAAAAGAAGCCTATAATAAGTGGATGAGACGTATAAAAAGAATTAATTGGAAGAGGATTTTAGTAAAATTCAATGATCAAAATGGTTGCACAGAAAGAGATTTAAAACAATTTAATAATTTACCGTATGCTAATAAAATATTTTTTACTTGTAATAAGTGGTCAAATTTTCCTAATAAGAATGGTATATACATAAAACAATTTCCGAAATCAAAGACAGTAAGAGCTTCTTACGAACCATTTGGAAAAAATAGTAAAGTTAACATAACTAAGATTTTAAATTCATTATAAGTACGTTTGTGAAGTGGAGGTATTATGAAAATTGCGATTTTAATGTCAACATATAATGGGCAAGAATATTTAAATAAGCAATTAAAAAGTATTAGTGAACAAGATGTTGAAGCTGATGTTACTGTGTTTATACGTGATGACGGAAGTTCAGATGGTACATTAGATATTATAAGAGAATGGGAGAAAAAAATTGATATTGTTTTTTCAAGTGGGATAAACTCTGGTCCCGCTCTAAGCTTTTGGGAATTACTTAGTGATTCAAAAATTCAGGCTGATTATTATGCTTTTTGCGATCAAGATGATATTTGGGACAAAGATAAGTTAAGTGTTGCTGTCTCGTTACTTTCAAGTGATAAAGAGGCTAATCTATATGCTAGCAATTGTAGGATAATTAATGAGCGTGATGAGGTCATTAGTGAAAAGAGGCTTGAAGGATACCCTATAATCAATATAAATAGATTATTTGTTTCTGGTTTTACTCAAGGATGCTCTATCGTTTTTAAAAATTCATTACGTTCTTTTGTCATAGAGAAGAAGATTAGTTGTATCCCCATGCATGATTTAATACTATTACTCTATGCAATGCGCAATGGAAAAATTATTTGGGATACTTGCCCAAGATTTAGTTATAGAGTTCATTCTAATAATGTTGTTGCTAATGATAATAAATCATTTTTCAAAAAAATAGCAACAACAATTTGGAATTGGAAAAATAAAAAAAGAAATTCAATGTCAAAAGTAGCAGCAGAGATGGTAAAAAATATTGATAATTTATCAAAATCAGATAGAGACTTCTTAGAATGTGTTATAAATTATAAGTCTTCTACCAATTGTAAGAAAAAGTTACTTTTTAATGATAAGATTAGTAAATTACCACGAAGGATATTACTATCTTATCGGTTGCAAGTCATATTTAATTTATATTAAAGGGAGTTTTATAATGAATATATGTTTTGTATTACCTCAAATGCTTCGAAAACCAATTGGCGGTTATAAGATGGTTTATGAGTATGCAAATAGATTGTCTAATAATGGTCATAATGTTGCAATACTCTTTCTAAATGAGAATGCTTTGGAGAGATTTAAATTGCCATTTTGGTTGCGAAAAGCTTTCATTGAAGTGTTTACTCAGGTGGAACCAAAGTGGTTTAAACTGAATAAAAATATTACTAAGTACAGTAGTACGAATAGTAAAGAAATTGAGAAATTGGATAAAAAATTTGATCTTGCAATAGCTACTGGGGTTGATACTGTAGATAAAACAATTGAAATTTTTTCAAAGACAAAAAAGGCTTATTTTATACAAGATTATGAAAGTTGGGTTTATCCTGGAGAAAAAATTAATAATACTTTTAAAGCTGGGCTTGATAATATAGTTATTGCAGAATGGTTGCAAGATAAAGTGGAATCTTGTGCAGGTAAAACGCCTATTCTAATCAAGAATCCCATTGATACGAAGTTTTATAAAATGGAACGTCCTATTAATGAACGAAATTTATATACAATTGGACTTTTATATCATTCTGCTGAGCATAAGGGAACTAAGTATGCTTTTGAGGCAATTAATCAATTAAAAAAAATATATCCTAAACTTAAGGTAAAGATGTTTGGTACGTCACAACCTGATTTTACTTTACCGTCATGGATAGAATTTACATTAAATGCATCAAAAGAAGATACTGTAAAAATATATAATAGCGTGTCAATTTTTTTATGTGCTACAGTTTCTGAAGGTTTTGGATTAACAGGTTTAGAAGCAATGAGTTGTGGAGCAGTTTTAGTAAGTTCGGATTATGATGGGGTAAGAGAGTATGCGATTAATGGTGTTAATGCTTTGTTATCACCCATACGAGATTCAAATTCTTTGGTACAAAATGTTGTTTCAGTTTTTGAAGATGAATCATTGCGAAATACACTTTCTAAAAATGGAATTCAGTCTGCAAAAGAATTGACATGGGAAAATGCTATGGATAAATTTGAAACTTATTTGAGCTCCATTGATATGAATTGAGTTTATAAAACTATATTGGTGAAAGAAAAATGGTGAAGATTAGATATTTTGAAATTACTATGTTAGTAGTCATTATTTTGCAAAATGGTTTTTTAAAAAACCTACCAGCACTATTATTAATAATTCCGATTATATTAGGATTAATAAAATCAAATTGGAAATTAAGACCGTTAAACTCGAGAGAAATTTTAGTATTATTATATGGTAGTTATTTATTATTTATCTCGATTATCAATGTAAAAAATCTTTATAATCCGGTTAATGTTATCAATATTTTCATTCAATATTTGTTGATTTTCTTATCTGTACATATTTGCTATGATAAGATCCAAATAGACAAGTTCTTTATTTCATATAGAAATATAGGCGTAGTTTTGTCACTATTATGCGTTGTTGAACAAATTTTAAAAATTCATTTTTTTGACATATTTTTAGGTAAGGGTGGAATGTACTCAAAATATTCTTATAGGGTTTCTTCAATTTTTGGACATCCAATTTTGTGCGGAGTATTTTTGGTGATACTTCTTTTGACTCTTCTATATTTTTCGTACAAAAATATTTTTTTTCAATATATTGCAATTGTAGTAACTATTGCAGCGATACTTTTTACTCAATCTAGGAGCTCTTGGATTGCCACTATAGTAACTGTTTTTCTGTATTGGGTAAAAAAAAGAAAAATTACTTCTCAAAAAATACAAAGCAATAAGTTTCTTTTCTTTTTGTCATTTGTAATTCCAACTTTGGCTATTTTTATTTCTTTATTTTTTAATCATTTAAAGCTTTTTTTTACGAGTCTATTTGTTAGGGTTTCAGGATCCTTAGATGCAGGTGAAGGTCATATTGTTAGAATTGAAAATATTCTTAATTCTATAGATTTTTGGAATAGTGGTCATCATTTACAGTTGATATTTGGATCTGGGAAAAATGCAGGACTACTTTTTTTAATAAGTCATCCGGTATCTAAATTTGGTGGATTATTTGTTTGGAATTCTGCGCTTGATAATCAATATTTAACGATTGTACATGAGTGTGGTATTATTGGACTTATCCTTTTCTTACTAATGATGGTCGATTCGTTAATGACTATTCTAAGATCAGAGGATAAAATTAGATTACTAATTAATAGTTCATTATTATCTATTAATATAGTATTATTTTTCTTTGAAGGACTTGATTATGTAACGGTAGTTTTATTTTTAGTATTCTTATACGTAATAGATAATAAAGAAGTCAAAAATAAAGGTGAGGTAGAAATAGTATATGAGTAATAGAGTTTGTTTGATTATTCCTTATTTTGGGAAATTACCCAATTATTTTAATTTATGGACGTTATCGGCATCATACAATACAAATATAGACTTTTTGATTTTTTCAGATAACCCTGAGCCACAAAATTTGCCTAATAATATTTATTGGAAAAAGACTACTCTTGATTCAATTCGTAAAAAAGCTAGCAGCCTTGTTGATTTTACGATAAATCTTGAAAAGCCTTACAAATTGTGTGATTATAGGCCAGCTTATGGTGAAATTTTTAAAGATTATATCAATAGTTATGAGTGGTGGGGATTTTGTGATCTCGATGTTATTCTCGGAGATTTGTCAAGATATATTACCGATGAAAAGTTAGATAATTATGAAAAAATTCTTGAACTGGGTCCGTTGACCTTTATGAAGAATACTGAGAGAATAAATACTTTATGGAAATTAAAGTCAAAAAATTGTTGGTCATATAAGCAGGCATTTAAATATGATAAATCATTCCATTTTGATGAAGGTGGAGGGTTATCGTTTATTGCTTTGAATAATGGAGTTAGGACATATTCAGAAATTCCAACTGAAATGAGTTTTGCAGATATAGATCCTTTTATGAATGGGTTTAGACTTTCTTATGTGAATAAAGAGGAGTACTTTATTTTCTTGTGGAAAGATGGAAAATTATTTGGATACTATTTTGATAAAGATTCAAATGTAGTGAGAAAAAAAGAATATACTTACTTACATCTTCAAAAACGAAGGATGATTTTTAAGGATGAAGTAGGTGATTTTGAAAGTAAAGGTTTTATTATTTCACCAAATTCTTTTTCACTTAATCATAACTGCAATATAACATCTTCTGATATTTTACAAACAATTTATTATCCAGGAAACAAGAGTAACAAGAAATCTTTGATTAATCGTATAAAAAATGTACATTTAGGTTGTTATATCAGATGTAAAATTATTCAAAAAATTAATAATATTCCTTTTCTGGGAAATGAAGAATACTTTGAAATTTTAAAATCTAATAAGGAAATAGAATGATTAGTAAAAAAATAGTAAAAAATACAGCGTATAATTTTGCATACAATCTTTTGAATGTTATTTTTCCTCTTGTAACAGTTCCAGTTGTTTCAAGAGTATTGTTGAGTTCAGGATTGGGTAAAGTGAACTATGCTTCTAACATAGTGGGATGGTTTACTTTATTTGCTGCACTAGGAATTCCAAGATATGGTGTAAGAGAGGTTGCAAAGCGAAAAACTAATCAATTAGAATTAAATAAATGTTTTTCTGAGATATTTTTGATAAATACTGTCAGTACAATAATTTCTTCCTTAGCATATGTTACATCTATTATTGTATTCCCATACTTTAGAAAAGAAGTATTACTTTATTTTGTTGCTGGAGTACAGTTATTTTTTAATGTTTTTAACGTTGATTGGTTCTACCAAGGTATAGAAGAATATGGATATATTACCAAACGATCTTTTTTTGTAAAGTTAATCTCTTTGATTGCAATTTTGTGTTTGGTAAGATCTAGGGAAGATTATATTATATATGCTTTAATACAAAATATTGCAACAATCGGTAATTATGTTTTAAATGTTATCCATTTGAGAAAATATATATCATTTTCCAACGATAAATTACATTTCAAAAAACATTTAAAATCAATTTTCTTATTACTATCAACCACATTAGCAATTAGTATTTACTCATTGTTAGACGTAACAATGGTAGGAGCTTTTTGTGGTGATAGCGCAGTTGGGTATTATACAAATGTCCACAAGATTATTAACACACTAGCAATTGTTTCTACATCATTGGGTGGGGTACTATTGCCGCAGCTAGTTTCTTATTATTCAAAAAATGAATTAGGAAAATTAGAAGAACTGTCTGAAAAAGTTTTAAGTATCATTTTAGTGGTAACCGTTCCTATATCAACTGGACTTTTTATACTGTCACCGTATATTGTTAGTGTATTATTTGGGAATGATTTTATTCCAGCAATACCTACTATGAAAATATTTGCTCCTTTTATAGTTCTTAATACTTTAGGTAATTTTTATGGAACACAACTATTAATGGCATTTAATAAAGAGAAAGAGCTACTTTATACTGTAGTTATTGGAGCAATATTAAATTTTATGTTAAATATTCTTTTAATAAGGATAATACAGCAAAATGGGGCAGCTATTGCATCAGTTGTTGAGGAATTGATAGTTATGCTTATTCAGAGACATATAGCGAAAAAGGCTGTAAGAATTAATATAAATTATTTTGAAGTAGTCAAAATTATGTTAATGAATGCTTTTTTGATAATAAGTGTATTATTGGTTTGCAGTATTTTTTCAAATCCATTAATCATTATGGTAGTTTCGTTTTTAATTGGAGTAGTTTCGTATGCGCTAATAGGTTATATTGTTAAAGAAGAAGTAGTATGCACTATTATTAATAAAAAATCAAAGTCAATTGATTTTTAAATAAATTTTTTAGGAGAACAAATGAAAAAGAGAATAGTAGAACTCGATATAGCTAAAGCTATATCGATTGCAATAATTGTTTTTTCACATTTGACATTTTCAGGACAATTTCAGAGAAATTTTGTATCCTTATTTGATGTTCCTGTTTTTTTCATTCTATCTGGTTTTTTTAAGAATACTAGTTTTAAAGAGTCTATATCTGAAGGGATAAAAAGATATTTAGTGCCAGCCTACTTTTTTTTACTATTGGATATTTTTAAAGATATTTTTATATCAAATGGTTTTGTATCTTTTTTTTAATATTGAGTATTTTTTCTAGGTGGTGCATTTAGAAATTATCCACTTTGGTTTTTGGTAGTTCTGTTTTGTTTAATTGTTATATTTAATTTCATAAAAAACGACAAAGTAAGATTGATTATATCAGTTCTATTGATTATAAGTAACAATTTTATTAAAATTCCTTTTAATGGTTATTTCTGGCCAATATGTATTCTTTTATGTTGGATATTTATTAAGGAAAAAATCTGTTGCTTTGAATAAGAGAAAAAAATTTATAATTTTCTAGTATCACTTATTCTTTTAACTATAATGACTAAAATATTTGGATATAACAGTATGATTGAACAAATATTCACCAAGAGTTACATTTTATTTTTTGTGGCAGGATTGGTTGGATTTTATAATATTATTTCCTTGAGTAATATTATTGTAAATATACCATTTAGAAAATATATTATATCTATTGGATTACATACAAAGTTTATTTTGATTACACACTATTATTTATGTAGAGGGTTAGTAGTTAAATTTTTAGTGGTAGTGGGACTTGAAATTCAAAAATATGATGTTTTTTTTCAATTAATTGCAACATTAATTATTATTTTTATGTATGGAGCTTTTTTTGAACTTTTTGATAAATATGGTTCTAGTTATATGAAACGAATAGTTAAAAAAATTAGTATTTTATAACTATATATTAAAATAATATTTTGTCCCATACGACTAAAGGCTATAGTTTGACCTCTTTAATCTTTAGTCAATGGTGTGACAAAAATACTTGACCAGAACATAGTTTATAAGTATTTTTGTTTATATTATATTCAAACAATTTTTGATATATAATAAAAATTGTCAGAATTTATCATATTGAAATTGAAAGGTTTGGTAATGGATTACAAAGAACAAACATTTATTAATCATCCAGCAAAGGTTCGTAATTCAAGCATTGAATTATTGAAGATTATTGCGATACTCTTAATTGTGGTTAGCCATGTTGTTCAAACACTTTATACACCTAATGATATGGTAAACATGCAAGATTACATATTAGGTATATCTACTTCAACAACAAATATACAATGTTTAATCTTAGCGATGTTACAATCTAGTGGTGCTTTTGGCAATACTATATTTTTTATATGCAGTGCTTGGTTTTTACTAGATAGCAGTAAAGTGAATAAGAAAAAGATGCTGCAAATGCTGTTAGATATATGGGTTGTATCTATTATAATTCTTATTACTGTTTATTTTTTGAGAGGTGGGGATATTGGTTTAGTGATGATCATAAAACAAATATTTCCTATAACTTTTCAAAATAATTGGTATGTGACATGTTATTTGCTTTTTTATCCAATACATCCATTTTTGAATTTGATAATTAGCAAAATAAATCAAAAAACGTTATTTAGGACATCTTTTATTTTGTCATTTTTATATATTGGAGTAAATTTTGTACAAGATGGACATTTCTTTACCTCTCGACTGATTTTATGGGTTACACTTTATTTAGTAATTGCTTACATGAAATATTACCTTGTAGATATATCAAATGATTTTAAAATTAATATTAGATTATTCATTGTAGGATTTGTAGGAAATTACGGAATAATAGCTTTGACTAATTTTTTAGGACTACACATTGGTGTTTTTAATGATAAACTACTAAGATGGGGGTCTAATTGTAGTCCGTTTATTATATTAATGGTAATCGGCATGTTAAATATTGCTAGAAATATTCATTTTGAAAATAGTATTGTAAATTATATATCGAAGTTATCATTATTGATATATATAATCCATGAAAATATTTTGCTTAGAACATACTATAGACCCTTGATGTGGCAATGGGTATATACGAATATGGGGTATAGTCATGTGTTACTTTGGACGATCATTCTTACTGTAATAGTGTTTACTTTTGGATTAGTTGCAAGTATTATATATAAAAATACAATTCAAAAATGTGTTACAAAATTTATTAATGCTACATATCCGTCATTATGCAAGAAATACGCGAAATTTGAAATGCTATTATTAAGACTTCATTGATATAGGCTATAAAAATACAGTGCTATAATTAAGACTTAGCAATCATAACTAGTGCTAAGTCGTTTTTAGCCTCTTTGTCAACTGTAGTTGGTAGTAAAGTTACGCTCTAGCGAGAACAATTTTTGTTCTCGCTTTTTTTATTCGGAAATTTTTAAAATCAAAAAAGTAGTAAGTAGTGTAGAACGAAATTATTAAATTAAAAATGAATATCAAATTTGCTTCAATTTTAAAAAAATGCTAAAATATTGAAAATGATTTTGAAAAAACTGAGTCTCTATCAGATTATAGAGAGATTTATGATAAGCTTTTTTTAGATGAAATTCCAGATAGTGACAAACCAGATGGTGACTTATTTAGAACGGGTTTGGTATTCGTGTCTGGTGGGAATATGTCCATCAAGGTGATGTAAGTGAAGCTGCAATCAATGATGATTTGACAAAACTAATTATTTTTATGAATGACCCTAAGTGTCCTTCTCTTGTAAAAGTAATCATTACACATTACTTTTTTTGAGTATGTCCATCCATTTTATGATGGTAACGGACGGATGGGAAGTTTTTTGTTGTCATCTTGTATCGCGAGAAAGACTGACTTACTGACTGGAATATCTTTATCAGAAGTAATAAATCAAAATTGCAAAGAGTACGAAGAAGCATTCCTTCAAGTTTCTCATCCAAGAATAGAGGAGAAATCACGATATTTATTGGCAAATTGTTGAAACTTATTGAAAATGGTCAAAAGAACATGTTATTTAAGCTTGATAAACTAAATAGTTAAACGAAAGAATTAAGAATCTTGGAATTTCAGAAATTGAAATGAATCTGTTTTTTGTTTTGGCACAAAATGAGTTGTTTGATTTGAGTCATCATCAATTGTCAAATAAGAACTTATTAGAGATTTTAAAAGATGAAAAATATGCACGAACAAAACTTGATAAAGCAATGAAAGAACTTGAATCAAAAGGCTATGTCACTAAAATCAAAAAATCCCCAGTGACATATAAGCTTGCTATTGATTTCTTTGAAGACTAGTGCTGAGAGAGGTGGTCCATACTCTCTCTTTTAGAATTTGTATTTATATTAAGTAGGAAGGAAAAGTGGAATTGGTATTAGATGACAAAATGCTTGAAAAAGTAGACGAGTCTGCTGTTTTAGCCCGTCGATTAATTATGGGTGAAGAAAGGGATAATGCTAAGATTTTTGAAAAAGCTATGGAATATGGTGTTGGAATTTATTTAGTAGAAAGCGAAGACTACGATGCTTTTTCAAAAATTGAGAACAACAAACCCATAATCTATTTAAATAAAACACTAGATGAGAGTAGACGCATTTATGCGACCGCATGTGAGTTGGGGATGATTTTCTTAGGTTCAGCTTCTAAATGGTTGTTTACAAGAGATTATCCTAGTGATTCAAAATCATTAGTTCACATATGCTATAAAAATAAAAATCCAAAAATTCAGCAAGATGATGATAGGGTTGCTGAAAGATTTGCCAATGTCTTCTTATTTAAGGCTGCTGAGTTTACTAAAAAAGAGATAGAAGAAAAGTTAAAATCTTTTGTTAAAGAGTTTAATAATCATTCAATTCGAATAGGTGGACCTTCAGCAACAGGTAGGATTACAATTTATAACAATTCTAGTAGTCCGGTTGAAACAGCAAGTGAACTCAAAATCATTGAAAAGATTGAAAAAAGTAAAGAAGATTATCATGAAAAACTTTTGAAAGAACAAGCAAGACGACAAACTCTTGTAAATGATTGGATTGATGATTTAACTAATCCTCTTTTAAAAGAGGTAAATGCTAAAAATAAATTCCGACCATTTGTTTTAATTGTTTATGCACTATATTTCTTTAAAATTACTTGTTGGATTATCGAAAAAATTAATTTTTTACAAAAAGATGATTTTACAGGTAATGAAACAGTAATTGTTAATTTTCTTATTACAGGTTTATTTGTCAATCTTATAGGGTTAGTAATGGTTATTTTCAAATATCTTTTTGATGAAAATAATACTTCTTTTTTAGGTTTAAACGATTTAATTTCAAAGGTAATTCAACACGAAGAAGAGAATGAAGATAAATAATTCTATTTCTTTTTCTAATAATCCCCGCTCTTTACTGCTTTTTCTGAAAAAATAGTGTAAAATAGTAGGGAATGATTTAAAAGGGTTACAGGCCTTTAGATATTAAAAAAACGAGGAGTGCTAAAATGATTTTAGTTACAGGTGCCAATGGGCAATTAGGAACAGAATTACGTTATCTTTTGGATGAACGTGGTGAGGAGTATGTAGCGGTTGACGTTGCAGAAATGGACATCACTAATGCTGAAAAAGTTGATGAAGTATTTGCACAAGTAAAACCAACACTTGTTTACCACTGTGCGGCATACACTGCGGTTGATGCGGCTGAAGATGAAGGTAAAGAACTTGATTACGCGATTAACGTAACAGGTACTGAAATCGTAGCTAAAGCTGCAGCAAAATATGGTGCAACTCTTGTTTACATTTCAACTGACTACGTTTTTGATGGTAAAAAACCAGTTGGTCAAGAATGGGAAGTTGATGATACTCCAGATCCTCAAACTGAATACGGTCGTACAAAACGCTTGGGTGAAGAAGCAGTTGAAAAATACGCTGAAAAATTCTACATCATCCGTACAGCTTGGGTATTTGGTAACTATGGTAAAAACTTTGTTTTCACAATGCAAAACCTTGCCAAAACTCATGACACATTGACTGTTGTTAATGACCAACACGGTCGTCCAACTTGGACTCGTACTTTGGCTGAATTCATGACTTACTTGACAGAAAACCAAAAAGAATTTGGTTACTACCACTTGTCAAATGATGCTACTGAAGATACAACTTGGTATGACTTCGCGGTTGAAATCTTGAAAGATACTGATGTTGTCGTTAAACCAGTTGATTCAAGCCAATTCCCAGCAAAAGCAAAACGTCCACTTAACTCAACAATGAGTCTTAAAAAAGCAAAAGCTACTGGTTTTGTCATTCCAACTTGGCAAGAAGCTTTGCAAGAATTCTACAAACAAGACGTTAAAAAATAATCTTAATAAATAGAAGAAACTGAGTTACGACTCGGTTTCTTTTTTGGTTTAAATATATCGTTCGGTTTTTCTTTTTATTTTCAGGCTTCTTGTCTTTTTTTCGTTGTCCTTTTGCCTATTATATGATATATTAGTAGTAAAAGATTGTAATAAAAATGTAATATAAATTGTAAGGTGAGTGTGATGGTAGTGAAGAAAGATATGAACTCAAATGGACATCGTTTATTAATTCAAAAATTACTTGTCAGCATTCATTACCTAACACTTTTCAGAGATGAGATTGTTTTGGTTGAGAAGACCCCATCTTTATTGGGGGCTTCTTTTTCGCCAAATGTTGTGCAATCAGAGTTAGGTGAAATTTTGGCAGCAGTGGATGCGCTTTCTAAGCAAGAAAAGTTGATTAAGTCAACTTTCTGGTATGATGAAGCGTCATTCAGATTGATGAATCACTCTTTGGATATTGTCGGTACTTGGGTTCGTGGGATTGATAACGTCTTAGAAATTTGCGAGTCTAAGTCTGTTTTCCATGCGATTTTGGGTGATAATCGTCAACGTGTTTTTGGTGTTTTGATTGATGTTTTTACCTCTCTTCGTGTGACAAATTTATCAATCAAAGAAGAATCTGAATACCCTCTTTTGGTCGATCCGCTACAAGTTGTGGAATACAAGAAAAGAGAAGTCAAAAAAGCAGAGCTAATGGCTAAGATTGATGCCTTGACGCCAAGAAAATCTGAAGAAGTTTATGATGACAGTAAAGACGAAAAAGTTGAGTCTATCCCAGAATTAGTAGAAAAAGAATTAGCTAAAGAAAAAGCAGCTAAGTCCGAAAAAGTTCTTGGACCAGGCGAATTAAAAGAAGTTGTTAAAGAAAATGACGAAGTAGCCGATAACCAAGAAGCTGCTGAGGAAGCCCTTGAAACTGTCGTTACTGACGAAGCAGAAACTGTTGAAACTACTGATGCTGAAGAAGATACTCCTCAAACTGAAGAAGTAAGCGAATCAGTTGACGAAGAACCAGTTGTTGAGGTGGAAAATTCTGACGAGGAGAATGAAGAGCAATTTCAAGAAGTGACTCAATCTCCTGAAGAAGAAACTGAACAAGAAGTCTTAGAAGAAGCAGAGCTTGAAGAAGTTTCTGATGAAAATGAAGAAATTGAAGAAACTGCAGAACTAGAAGTTGAAGACGACCTTGTCGAGGCAGAAGAGCCTGAGACAGTTGAGTTGGAAGAACCAGCTGACGAAGTTGCCACGAGCGATGAAAAACAAGTTAGCGATAACGAAGTGGTTGAGGAAGTACTTCTTGACGAAGAATCTGAAGAGCAAGAATCAAAAGAGTCTGAATTTCCAGTAATCAGTCGTGATGAGGCTGTTAAACAGTTTCGTCACTTCCTTTTCGACCATAAAGGTTTGGTGTGTGTCTTGGATGCTGGAGATGATTTGAAGCGCGAGATTAACTTCCACAATGCGTTTGATCGTTTTTACGGTGCAGTAGATAATATTTCAGATTGTTTGGTTATCCTTGAAAATGTTTTGGATGAATTACGCCGCCGTAAAAAAGAAGTCTTTGATGCAGAAGGAAATTTGATTAGCGAACCGACTGAACCAATCAATCTATTGGTTTACGGACAAAATATCTTGCTAGAAGATAGTCGCTTTGAAACCTTGATGTCAGAAATCGCCCCATTTACCGGACGCTCTGATTTACACATCTATTCTTATGCAGCATATCTAGATTAAAAAAACAGTCCAGTGGACTGTTTTTTCATGAGCCTGAAAATAAGAAAGCGAATAAGTCCAGTGGACAGTTTTTTCATGAGCCTGAAAATAAGAAAGCGAGTTAAGTCCAGTGGACAGTTTTTTACGAGCCTAAAAATAAGAAAGCGAGTTAAGTCCAGTGGACAGGTTTTTCACAAGCCTAGAAATAGAAGAGCGAGCTAAGTCCATCAGAAACTTACAAAAATAATTGACAAGCAAATGAAAACGCGTTATAATAGTGAAAATTTGAAAACCTTTAATTAAGTCCAGAGAGACTTTCAAGGTTACTGTAAAAAAGAGTGTGATCTCTGATAAAGGGTATGAGTGTACTTTGGTGTGCTCTGCTTATTTTGCTGTAACCTTGCCTTCTGGCGAGGTTTTTTTGTGTGAAAGGAACACTATGAATTCAAGTTGTAAAGACAAAACTTCTGTGTTAAAAGAAGATTTACTGATTGTTAGTCAACGTGAGATTGCCCCACGCATTTTTGAGATGAAGCTTTCTGGTGAGATGGTCTTGGACATGGCACCTGGTCAATTTTTGCACTTGCGTGTGCCGGACCCTAGCAAACTTTTACGACGTCCGATTTCGATTTGTCAGATTGATAAGGTCAATAAAGTGGCAACGATTGTTTACCGAGTAGAACGTGCTGGGACGGCTATTTTATCTCAGCTAAAAGCTGGTGATCGCGTTGATACCATGGGACCTCAGGGAAATGGCTTTGATCTGTCAGTCGTCTCAGCTGGTCAAACGGCTCTTCTCATCGGTGGGGGTATTGGTGTTCCGCCTTTGGTTGAAACAGCTAAGCAGCTTGCTGCTAAGGGTGTTGAAGTCGTTTCTGTGCTTGGCTTTGCGACTAAAGATGCTGTAATTCTAGAAGAGGAACTGTCAGCTTACGGTAAAGTTTATGTGACAACAGATGATGGCTCATATGGTATTAAGGGTTATGTGTCAACGGTTGTCGATGATTTGGTTGAAAAGCAGTCGTTTGATGCCATTTATTCATGTGGTGCGCCCGGTATGCTAAAATATGTGGACAAGAAATTTGAAAATCACCCACATGCTTATCTGTCAATGGAATCACGTATGGCTTGTGGCATGGGAGCTTGTTACGCTTGCGTAGTACATTTGCGAAATGCTAAAGAAGCAGCCAACAAGCGCGTGTGTGAAGATGGTCCAGTCTTTGAAACTGGTCAAATCATTTTGTAAGGAGGCAAAATCATGTCAGAAAATCGTTTAGCGGTCAAACTTCCAGGGCTTGATTTGAAAAATCCGATTATCCCAGCGTCAGGATGTTTTGGTTTTGGACAAGAATATGCCAAATATTATGATTTGGATAAACTTGGCTCAATCATGATTAAGGCAACGACCAAGGATGCGCGTTTTGGTAATCCGACGCCTCGTGTGGCAGAAACACCGTCAGGCATGCTAAATGCTATTGGGCTGCAAAACCCTGGTGTTGACGTGGTTTTGTCAGAAAAACTGCCTTGGTTAGCTGAGCATTTCCCAGAATTGCCAATGATTGCTAATGTTGCAGGATTCTCAAACGACGAATACGCTTATGTGTCAGAAAAGATTTCAAAAGCTCCAAACGTCAAAGCAATTGAGCTTAACATCTCATGTCCGAATGTTGACCACGGTAATCATGGCCTTTTGATTGGTCAGGTACCAGAATTGGCTTATGCTGCTGTTAAAGCCAGTGTTGAGAACTCAGATGTGCCAGTCTATGTCAAGTTAACACCAAGCGTCGCTGACATTACGACAGTTGCTAAGGCTGTTGAAGAAGCCGGTGCGACAGGATTTACCATGATTAATACTTTGGTTGGTATGCGATTTGATTTAAAAACTCGTAAACCAATCATTGCCAATGGTACTGGAGGTATGAGCGGTCCAGCGGTCTTTCCAGTAGCGCTTAAGCTCATTCGTCAAGTAGCGCAAAGTTCTGATTTGCCAATTATTGGTATGGGTGGTGTTGATTCGGCAGAAGCAGCCATTGAGATGATGATTGCTGGTGCGTCAGCTATCGGTGTTGGAACAGCAAACTTTGCAAATCCTTACGCTTGTCCAAATATCATCGATCGTTTGCCAGAAGTCATGGATCAATATGGCATCACAGATCTCGAGACTCTACGTCGTGAAGTTCGTCAAGAATTACGCGGCAAATAAGCTCTGCTATTTGATTAAAAAGTCAGTAAATTTTTGACTTTGATTGTAAAAAAAGATATAATATTAACAACTGAATAACCTTTAATTGAGTCCAGAGAGGCGAGAAAGGTTCGTGAAAAAAAGAAGATGTAATCTTTGATAATGGGGTGTTTGCTACCCTGCTTTTCGTGTAACCTCGCCCTCGGGCGGGGTTTTCTTTATAGAAAAAGGAGAAAAAATGCACGAAAGTCGTCCGATTATTGCTCTTGATTTTCCATCATTTGATGATGTGAAATCATTTCTTGCTTTGTTCCCTGCAGATGAGAAGCTCTATGTCAAGATTGGTATGGAACTTTATTATGCTGAAGGGCCAGAGATTGTTCGTTATGTGAAATCTCTTGGACACTCAGTTTTCCTAGATTTGAAATTACATGACATTCCGAATACGGTTAAATCAGCCATGCGTGTGCTTTCAAATCTAGGTGTGGACATGACCAATGTTCACGCAGCTGGTGGTGTTGAGATGATGAAAGCGGCGCGCGAAGGTCTTGGACAAGGTCCAAAACTGATTGCAGTAACTCAATTAACCTCAACATCAGATGAACAAATGAAAGCAGACCAAAACATTCAGACAAGCTTGGTTGATTCTGTGCTTCATTATGCGAAAAAAGCTGAAGAAGCTGGTCTTGATGGCGTTGTCTGCTCGGCTTGCGAGGTTGCCGTTATCAAAGAGGCAACGTCAGAGGATTTCGTTTGCTTGACACCAGGTATTCGTCCTGCGGGAGCTTCGGTTGGTGACCAAAAACGCGTCATGACGCCAAGTCAAGCATCAGCTATCGGATCAAGTTATATCGTTGTTGGACGACCAATTACTAAAGCTGAAGATCCAGTGGCAGCTTACAAAGCGATTTACGACGAGTGGAATGCTTAGTATTGGAATACTAAAATTGTTTTAGAGTTGGTATGGAGTTAACAATGAGGAAATCTTACACAGCGGTTATTGATAGACCAATCGGTTATCAAGATAGATACGGGAATAACTATCCAATCAATTATGGTTACATTCCAAATCTGATTGGAGGTGACGGTGAGTGGCAAGATGTCTATATTATTTCAGAGAATGTCTCAGCTCCCCTAGAAGTATTTGAAGGGGAATTAGTAGCCATTATTCATCGTGCTGATGATGTGGAGACTAAATGGATTTTAACAACCGCTGGTGAAATAGTTACTTATGACCAAATAAAACAAGCAACCCATTTTTTAGAACAATATTTTACATCAACCATTGAGTTATTATAGAAAAGAGGAATAAAATGACTTTAGCATCACAAATTGCATCAGATTTGCTTGATATTCAAGCAGTTTACTTAAAACCAAATGATCCATTTACATGGGCATCTGGAATCAAATCACCAATTTACACAGATAACCGTGTGACTTTGTCTTACCCAGAAACACGTACTTTGATTGAAAATGGTTTTGTTGACAAAATCAAAGAAGAATTTCCAGAAGTTGAAGTGATTGCCGGAACTGCAACAGCTGGTATCCCACACGGTGCCATTATCGCTGATAAGATGAATCTTCCATTTGCTTACATTCGTAGCAAACCCAAAGATCACGGTGCTGGAAATCAAATCGAAGGTCGTGTAAGAAAAGGTCAAAAAATGGTTGTCGTTGAAGACCTTATCTCTACTGGCGGTTCAGTCCTTGAAGCCGTTGCAGCTGCAGAACGTGAAGGTGCTGATGTTATCGGCGTGGTTGCCATCTTCACTTATGAATTGCCAAAAGCAACTGAAAACTTTGAAAAAGCAGGTGTAAAACTTGTAACACTTTCTAACTACACAGAGCTTATCAAAGTGGCTAAAGTGCAAGGTTACATCACTGCTGATGATTTGACATTGTTACGTAAGTTCAAAGAAAATCAAGAAACTTGGCGTGACTAATTGAGTTAGTATTTGGCTACTAAGGTGAAAAAACTTTGGTGGCCTTCTTGGTTTAAACATGGAAAGGGGTTATAATGAAACTATCATCACCATTTAAAGATAATGTTTTACCAGATACCTATGCTAAAGGGGCTAGTGTTCAAGTGAGAGGAAACGCTGTGATTTCTTTTCCTTTTACGATTGAGGATGCTCCCAAAGGAACAAAGACATTTGCTTGGACCTTTGTTGACTATGATTCTATTCCAGTTTGTGGCTTTGCTTACATTCACTGGGTAGTGGCTAATGTTCCTAGTGATATGACAGCTATCTCAGAGGATTTTTCTCGTCTAGATGCTAAGCACACTCATGGTAAAAATAGCTTGGTTAGCAAGTTTTTAAATGAGGATAACTCAGATATTTATGATGGTTATATGGGACCATATCCACCGGATAAAGACCATGTTTATACCCTTACGGTCTATGCTTTGGATTGTGAATTGCCACTTGAAAATGGTTTTTACATGAATGATTTGCGACATGCTATGGATGGTCATGTCTTGGCAAAAAAAAAGCTAGATTTAGTAGGGAAATACTAAAACTAACGAGGAGTGAACATGCAACATTCAACTTGGCATGAATTAATTAAAAAGGAATTACCAGAGCATTATTTTGGGCAAATCAATCAGTTTATGGACTTCGTCTATCAACAAGAATTGGTTTACCCACCACGTGAAAAAGTCTTTAACGCGATTCAGACAACAGCACTAGAAAATGTAAAAGTTGTCATCATTGGTCAGGATCCTTATCATGGTCCGAATCAAGCACAAGGTTTGTCATTTTCAGTGCCAGAAGACATTCCAGCTCCGCCATCTTTGCAAAATATTTTGAAAGAATTGGCAGACGATTTAGGGCAACGTGACCACCACGATTTAACACCGTGGGCACAGCAAGGAGTGCTTCTTTTAAATGCTTGCTTGACAGTTCCAGCTGGTCGTGCAAATGGGCATGCTGGTCAAATCTGGGAACCTTTCACAGATGCGATTATCAAGGTGGTTAACCAAAAAGAAACACCTGTTGTCTTTATCTTGTGGGGCGGCTTTGCACGTAAGAAAAAAGCTCTCATTACCAATCCTATCCATCATGTCATTGAAAGTGCGCATCCAAGTCCACTCTCAGCTTATCGAGGATTTTTTGGCAGCCACCCTTTCTCAAAAGCTAACGCTTATTTGACAGAGGATGGCCTCGAACCAATTGATTGGTTGAAATAATAGGAGTTTAACATGTTACTTATTAAAAATGGTCGTGTTGTTGATCCGAAATCTGGTTTTGATCAGGTAGCGGATGTGCTTGTTGATGGTAAAAAAGTTGTTAAGATTGCGGATGCAATTGAAAAAGCTGGCGCTGAAGTGATTGACGCGACTGGTCTTGTTGTGGCACCTGGCTTGGTAGACATTCACGTGCACTTCCGTGAACCAGGTCAAACGCATAAAGAAGACATTCACACAGGTGCATTAGCAGCGGCAGCAGGTGGTTTCACATCAGTTGTGATGATGGCAAATACCAATCCTACCATTTCTGACGTCGAGACTTTGAAAGAAGTTTTGGCAAGTGCGGCTAAGGAGAACATTCACGTTTACACTAATGCAACCGTAACGAAAAACTTTGACGGCAAGACTTTGACTGATTTTAAGGCTTTGCTTGAAAATGGTGCTCTTAGCTTTTCTGACGATGGTATTCCGCTTCAAAGCACAAAAGTGTTAAAAGAAGCCTTGGATTTGGCTAAAGCAAACAACACATTTGTGGCTGTGCACGAAGAAGACCCAGAATTAAACGGCATCCTTGGATTTAACGAAGGTATCGCACGTGATAAATTCCATTTCTGCGGAGCAACAGGTGTGGCAGAATACAGCATGATTGCGCGTGATGTTATGATTGCCTATGACCGCGGAGCTCATTTGCATATCCAACACTTGTCAAAAGCTGAATCAGTGAAAGTGGTTGAATTTGCTCAACAATTAGGCGCAAATGTCACTGCAGAAGCAGCACCGCAACATTTCTCAAAAACAGAGGATTTGCTTTTAATCAAAGGCTCTGCAGCTAAGATGAATCCACCACTTCGTACAGAAAAGGACCGCTTGGCGGTTATCGAAGGTTTGAAATCTGGCGTGATTTCAGTGATTGCGACTGACCACGCGCCACACCATGCTGATGAAAAGAATGTCGAAGACATCACAAAAGCCCCATCAGGTATGACAGGGCTTGAAACGTCGTTATCACTTGGTTTGACAAACTTGGTAGCGACAGGCGACTTGACGCTTTCAGAATTGCTTGCTAAGATGACCATTAATCCATCATCTATGTATGATTTCGATGCAGGTTATTTGGCTGAAAATGGCCCAGCTGACATCGTGATTTTCGCTGATAAAGAAGAACGTGTTGTATCTGACCATTTTGCTTCTAAAGCTTCAAATTCACCATTTATCGGTGAAAAACTTCAAGGTGTTGTTAAATACACTATCTGCGACGGTAACATTGTATATAAAGCATAAAAAAAGAAATTAGCATTTTGCTAATTTCTTTTTTGTTCTTGATGACTTAAATTCATTCCCCAAGGAACGAGGTTTTCTTGGTGATTTTTAATACGAATGATATTATCTTTGTGTCGTACAATGATGATGCCTGCAATAATGATAATCAGTAATGTAAAGAGCAAATCATAGTGAGTAAGCAAGAAACCAAATGCTGGAAAGACAAGAACGCTCACCACAGCTGCGCTTGCAGCAACAACACTAGACAATGAAATCATGCTATAAAGGTAAAGGGTGATGACAAAGATAACGGCAAGAAAGAGAAGAAATAGCGGTGCATATCCAAGAAGAACACCAGCACTTGTCGCAACTGCCTTTCCACCTTTAAACTGTGCAAATAGTGGGAAGGTATGACCAATAATGGCAAACAAACCGATAAGAACAGGTGACACACCACTAACACCAAAGATAAGTGGAAGGAGTGCTGCCAGAGTTCCTTTTAGCATGTCAATCACAAATGTGACAATTCCTGCTTTGACACCTAAAACTCGAAAAGTATTGGTTGTCCCAGTATTACCGCTACCATGTTCTCTGAGGTTGACATGATAGAAGAATTTTCCAATCCATAGACCAGTTGGGATTGACCCCAACAAGTATGCAATCACAATCATAACTAAAATTTTCATGTTTTCATTATAACATAATCAGTTCTTATGAAAAGGTAAAATTTGAAAAATAAATAACTTGAAGAATCAAGTTAAATTTGTGATAACGCTTTAAATTTGTTATACTATTTCATGAAAAAATTAGTGATTTTCCTTGTAAAATCCTTATTCGATTTGATTTTTTTTTTGCAAAATCTGGGAAAAACTTGTAAGATAAAAAAGATGAATTATTTGGAGGTCGCTTTTGGCTAAAAAAGAAATTAATGTAAATAATTATAATGACGATGCCATTCAAGTGTTAGAGGGGCTAGATGCCGTACGTAAACGCCCCGGAATGTACATCGGTTCAACAGATGCGACAGGACTACATCATTTAGTTTGGGAGATTGTTGACAATGCCGTCGATGAAGCTCTTTCTGGCTTTGGTACTCAGATTGATGTTATTCTTAATCAAGATGGTAGTGTGACAGTAAAAGACCAAGGACGTGGGATGCCAACTGGTAAGCATGCTATGGGGATTCCAACTGTAGAAGTTATCTTCACTGTGCTTCACGCAGGTGGTAAATTCGGTCAAGGTGGTTATAAAACATCTGGTGGGCTTCACGGTGTGGGGTCTTCAGTTGTTAATGCCCTCTCAAGATGGCTTGAAGTCGAAATTACTCGTGATGGTGCGGTTTACAAACAACGTTTTGAAAATGGTGGTAAACCTGTGACAACCCTTAAAAAGATTGGAACAGCACCAAAAACTAAGTCAGGTACTATGGTTACTTTTATGCCTGATGACACGATTTTCTCAACGACAGACTTTAAATTTAACACCATTGCTGAGCGCTTAAAAGAATCTGCCTTTTTGCTTAAGAATGTTACATTGACGTTGACGGATAATCGTCCAGAAGAAGCAGAACATCTAGAATTCCATTATGAAAATGGGGTGCAAGACTTTGTTGAATACCTTAACGAAGACAAAGAAACATTAACACCTGTCATTTGGGTGACTGGTGAAGACCAAGGTTTCCAAGTCGAAGTTGCACTTCAATACAATGACGGATTCTCAGATAACATCCTTTCGTTTGTTAACAATGTTCGTACTAAAGATGGTGGAACACACGAGACAGGATTGAAATCTGCTATTACCAAGGCGATGAATGACTATGCTCGCAAGTCAGGTCTTTTGAAAGAAAAAGATAAGAACCTTGAAGGGTCAGATTACCGTGAAGGGCTATCTGCAGTGCTTTCAATCTTGGTTCCAGAAGAACATTTGCAATTTGAAGGGCAAACCAAAGATAAACTCGGTAGTCCTCTAGCGCGTCCGATTGTAGACAGTATTGTCTCTGAAAAACTCACCTTCTTCCTTTTGGAAAATGGTGAAGTGGCGTCTAACCTTGTTCGTAAGGCGATTAAAGCGCGTGATGCCAGAGAAGCAGCTCGTAAAGCGCGTGATGAATCTCGTAATGGTAAGAAGAACAAGAAAGACAAAGGACTACTTTCTGGTAAATTGACACCAGCACAGTCTAAGAACCCTAAGAAAAATGAATTATATCTAGTCGAAGGGGATTCTGCCGGCGGTTCAGCTAAGCAAGGGCGTGACCGTAAGTTCCAAGCTATTTTGCCACTTCGTGGTAAAGTCTTGAACACGGCAAAAGCAAAAATGTCTGACATCGTGAAAAATGAAGAAATCAATACCATGATTTACACCATTGGTGCGGGTGTCGGTGCTGAATTTAACGTTGAAAATTCTAACTACGATAAGATTATTATCATGACCGATGCTGATACCGACGGTGCTCACATTCAGACATTGTTACTAACTTTCTTTTATCGTTACATGCGTCCGCTTGTTGAAACAGGGCATGTCTACATCGCTTTACCACCTTTGTATAAAATGTCTAAAGGTAAAGGCAAGAAAGAGCAAGTTGAGTATGCTTGGACTGATGGTGAGTTAGAAGAACTGCGTCAAAAATTTGGTAAAGGAGCGCAACTCCAACGTTACAAAGGTCTTGGTGAAATGAATGCCGACCAATTGTGGGAAACAACCATGAACCCTGAAACACGTACCCTTATTCGTGTGACTATTGATGATTTGGCGCGTGCCGAACGCCGTGTCAGTGTCCTTATGGGTGACAAAGTTGAACCACGCCGCAAATGGATTGAAGACAACGTTAAATTCACCTTGGAAGAAAATACAGTGTTTTAATCGCTATTTACAAAGTTGATTTTTAATGAGTGATATTATAGTCAATTAATATCTTTAGAGGACAAGCTAATGCTTTTAGATATCTGGACTGAAAAATATAGTATTCAATGGGCTGGAGTTTATCATTTGGTTTTATCAGAATATCCTTTGATACAAGATTGGGAATTGGAAAAAATTTCTGCTTTTATAGCATACGAGAAATTAAATGCTCGAACTACCCAAATTATCTGCGAGAATAAAGTACTTCGTGACAAGATAAAAGATATTGAGAGAAGGCCGTGTAAGGAATTTCCATATACTCCAAGTTCTAAAATAGTTGCTTCAACTTATGACGAAAAAGGTAAATATGTATATTCAGATTTTTTAAGCCATACCTGTACCGTTCAAGTAGCGAAAGAAATATTTAGAGAAAACAAGATTCTATCAGCGGTTAAGGCATTTAGATTGTCACCTGAGAAATTAGTTCAGAGTTCTCGTAATGCTGCGGGAGATCCAGCTGACTATTTTCAATATGTGATGCTTGGCTGGTCAAATACAACGTCTGGTTATCGTCTTGCTATGGAAAGGCTTTTGGAACGAGAACCTACAAAAGATGAATTAGGTCCGCTTTTTGTTCCGGGGGTAAGTTTCCACTTCAAATATGATGATATTATTGAAAGTGATGGTTATGTATTTGATGGCTATCACGCTGCGAAGGTTAAGGATGAAATTTCTTTGAACAAGCTTTATCTTTGCATTATTCCTGAGGATAAACGAGAGGTTATTGAGCCCTTGGTTCCAAGTTGTTTAGTCCCTAAAGTATTTTATTTGAAGTACGATGGTGATGGTCTTTCTGCCTGGTCAGAAAAAGTTTTTAATGTTGTAAAAAACTTTGTTAGTTAGTATAGAAAAAGTTAATTTTTTGACGTGAAAAGTAAAGGATAATAATTATGTCAAATGTACAAAATATGTCTCTTGAAGACATTATGGGGGATCGTTTTGGGCGATACTCCAAATATATTATTCAAGAGCGGGCTTTGCCAGATATTCGTGATGGTTTGAAGCCTGTTCAACGTCGTATCCTTTATTCAATGAATAAGGACGGCAATACTTTTGATAAGGGTTTTCGTAAATCGGCTAAATCAGTCGGTAACGTCATGGGTAATTTTCACCCACACGGTGACTCGTCTATTTATGATGCCATGGTGCGCATGAGTCAGGACTGGAAAAACCGTGAAACCTTGATTGAAATGCATGGTAACAACGGTTCTATGGACGGTGATCCACCGGCTGCCATGCGTTACACCGAAGCACGCTTGTCAGAAATTGCAGGCTATTTGCTTCGTGATATTGATAAAGATACTGTTCCATTTGCTTGGAACTTTGATGATACCGAAAAAGAACCAACTGTTTTACCAGCTGCCTTTCCTAACCTTTTGGTGAATGGTGCGACAGGTATTTCAGCAGGTTATGCAACAGATATTCCGCCACACAACTTGGCAGAAGTGATTGATGCGGTGGTTTACCTTATTGACCATCCAAATGCTAAATTAGACAAATTAATGGAATTCTTGCCTGGACCTGATTTCCCAACAGGAGCAATCATCCAAGGTAAAGATGGTATTCGTAAGGCTTATGAGACTGGTAAAGGTCGTGTTGTGGTTCGTTCACGCACTGATATTGAAAGTCTTCGTGGCGGTAAAAAACAAATCGTCGTCACTGAAATTCCTTACGAAGTCAATAAAGCCGTACTCGTTAAGAAAATCGACGATGTTCGTGTCAACAATAAAGTCCCTGGCATTGCAGAAGTTCGTGATGAGTCAGACCGTGATGGACTTCGTATTGCTATCGAGCTTAAAAAAGATGCTGATGAGCAAACGATTCTCAACTATTTGTTGAAATACACTGACTTGCAAGTCAACTATAACTTCAACATGGTTGCTATTGATAACTATACACCACGCCAAGTGGGTATCATTCCGATGTTGACAAGTTACATTGCTCACCGTAAGGAAATCATCGTTGCTCGTTCAAAATTTGACAAGGAAAAAGCTGAAAAACGTCTTCATATCGTGGAAGGCTTGATTCGTGTCATTTCAATTCTTGATGAGGTTATTGCGCTTATTCGTGCATCTGAAAATAAAGCTGACGCCAAAGAAAACCTCAAAGTCAGCTATGAATTTTCAGAAGAACAAGCCGAAGCCATTGTGACTTTGCAATTGTACCGTTTGTCAAATACTGATATTGTTGCACTTGAAAACGAAGAAGCGGAGCTTCGTGAACGTATCACTATGCTTAAAGCTATTATCGGTGACGAGCGTACTATGTACAATGTTATGAAACGTGAGTTACGTGAAGTTAAGAAGAAATTTGCAAATCCACGTTTGACAGAATTGCAAGCCGAAGCACAAACGATTGAAATCGATGTAGCAAGCTTGATTGTCGAAGAAGATACTTATGTTAGCGTGACAAAAGGTGGTTACATCAAACGTACAAGTCCGCGTTCTTACAATGCTTCTACGGTTGAAGAAATCGGTAAACGTGATGATGACGAACTAGTCTTTGTCTCACAAGCTAAGACAACTCAACATTTGTTGATTTTCACAAATCTTGGTAATGTTATCTATCGTCCAGTTCATGAATTGACAGATATTCGCTGGAAAGACATTGGGGAACATTTATCACAAACCATCACTAATTTTGCGACAGACGAGTATGTCTTGTATGCTGAAATTGTCGATGAATTTGGTTCGCAAACTTATTTTGCAGCCACAAAATATGGTCAAATCAAACGCTTTGAACGCAAAGAATTCACGCCATGGCGCACTTACAAATCAAAAGCTGTTAAGTACGCTAAGTTGAAAAAAGACGATGATATTGTTGTGACTATTGCGCCAATTGCACTTGATGATGTCATGGTCATTACGCATAATGGCTATGCTTTGCATTTCAATATTGACGAAGTACCAGTAGTCGGTGCCAAAGCGGCTGGGGTTAAATCAATTAACCTTAAGGATGATGATTTTGTCGTGTCAGCCTTTATCGCCAATACAGAAAGCTTCTTTATCTTAACGCAACGTGGTAGCCTTAAACGTATGGCGACTGAGCTAATTCCAGCAACAAGTCGTGCTAATCGAGGCTTGCAAGTCCTTCGTGAACTCAAATCAAAACCACATCGCGTCTTTATGGCAGGACCAGTCCATGCCTCAAATGATGTGCAAAATATTGATTTGTTCACCATTGAGCCACTTGATTCTGATAAGATTGAAACCTTGGAAGTTTACTCAAATAAGGGCAATCACTATCAAGCCATTTTGGAAGATTTGACACTCTCAGAGCGCACAAGTAATGGTTCCTTTATCTCAGATAAAATTTCTGATGAAGGCGTCTTTAGCGCAAGAATTAAATAGCGATAATAAGTCGGAGTTTTTCTCCGATTTATTTTTTGAACAAATTTTCTGAATTTTATGAAAAAGTACTTGAAAAAAGATTTAAAAAGCGTACAATAGGATAAAAACAAAGAAAGAGGAATAGTTATGACAGTAGATTTAGACTGGGAAAATCTAGGCTTTGCCTATCGTAAATTACCATTTCGTTACATCTCTTACTACAAAGATGGTAAATGGGATGAAGGAATATTAACAGAAGATTCAATGCTTCACATTTCTGAAGCATCACCAGCTTTGCACTATGGCCAACAAGCCTTTGAAGGGTTGAAAGCCTATCGTACAAAAGATGGTTCAGTACAATTGTTCCGCCCAAATATGAACGCTGAACGTTTGCAACGCACTGCAGATCGTCTTCTTATGCCACAAGTGCCTACAGAAAAATTTATTGATGCTGCAAAACAAGTCGTTCGTGCTAACGAAGAATTTGTACCACCATACGGCACTGGTGCAACACTTTATCTACGTCCTCTTTTGATTGGTGTCGGTGACATTATTGGTGTTCACCCTGCAGATGAATACATTTTCACTATTTTCGCAATGCCTGTTGGTAACTACTTCAAAGGTGGTTTGGTACCAACTAACTTCTTGATTCAAGACGAATATGACCGTGCTGCTCCACATGGTACAGGAGCTGCAAAAGTTGGTGGTAACTATGCTTCAAGTCTCCTTCCAGGTAAAATGGCGCATGACCGCAAATTCTCAGACGTTATTTATCTTGATCCAGCTACTCACACTAAAATCGAAGAAGTGGGTTCTGCAAACTTCTTTGGTATTACAGCGGATAACGAATTTATCACACCACTTAGCCCATCAATCTTGCCATCTATTACAAAATACTCACTCCTTTATTTGGCAGAACACCGTTTTGGCATGAAAGCTATCCAAGGAGATGTTAAACTTGATGAATTGGATAAATTTGTTGAAGCAGGTGCCTGTGGTACAGCAGCCGTCATTTCACCAATTGGTGGTGTTCAACACGGTGATGATTTCCATGTCTTCTACAGTGAAACAGAAGTAGGACCTGTTACTCGCAAATTGTATGACGAACTTGTCGGCATCCAATTTGGTGACATTGAAGCTCCAGAAGGCTGGATTTACAAAGTTGACTAATAAATTAAAGCTTGCTCTTGCAAGCTTTTTTGTTTTTCGGTAAAATGAATAGCGTGAGGTGGAAAAATGAGCAAAAAAGATAAAAAAATCGAAATTCAACTTGCTGACGCCAAAGTTACCATCAATAACGCTAATGTCGATGGTTATAATTTGACTGCTGGAAAAAAAGTTATCGGTGAAATTGCTGAACTAGATAACAAATTTGCTGTTGTCAAAAACGGAGAAGTGGAAGCACTTTTCAAAACTTTAGAGCAAGCAATTGAAAGTATTATTGAAAATTACAACTTAAATCGCTAAAAAATAGCGAAAAGTACTTGTCAGAGAACAAAAACTATGCTAGAATAGTTTTTGTCGTAACGGAAGGGTAGCGAAGAGGCTAAACGCGGCGGACTGTAAATCCGCTCCTTCGGGTTCGGGGGTTCGAATCCCTCCCCTTCCATTTCTAAGATTTTATCTTAGAATTATTGAACCTTGTTTTTGGGGTATAGCCAAGCGGTAAGGCAAGGGACTTTGACTCCCTCATGCGTTGGTTCGAATCCAGCTACCCCAGTCAAAGGTATCGAGTTTCGGCTTGACACCGTCAAAGATAAAAGTTGTTGTCGTTGCGGGTTACCTTGAGAAATATTATTGTTGTCAAAAGCTAGCTTAAGCTAGCTTTTGTTGGAGGATTTTTTAGAATGAATGAATTTGAAGATTTGCTAAACAGTGTTAGCGAAGTAAACCCTGGTGATGTTGTCACTGCGGAAGTTTTAACTGTTGATAATGATCAAGCAAACGTTGTTATCGAAGGAACAGGTGTTGAAGGTGTTCTTACACTTCGTGAATTGACTAACGATCGCGATGCTGATATTAACGATTTCGTTAAAACTGGCGACACAGTTGAAGTACTTGTTCTTCGTCAAGTAGTAGGTAAAGATACTGATACAGTTACTTTCCTTGTCTCTAAAAAACGCTTGGAAGCTCGCAAAGCTTGGGATAAACTTGTTGGTCGCGAAGGCGAAGTTGTTACTGTTAAAGGTACACGCGCTGTTAAAGGTGGTCTTTCAGTTGAATTTGAAGGACTTCGCGGATTCATCCCTGCTTCAATGATCGATACACGTTTCGTACGTAACACTGAAAAATTCGTTGGTCAAGAATTTGAAGCTAAAATCAAAGAAGTTGTTCCAGCTGAAAACCGCTTCATCCTTTCACGTCGTGAAGTTGTTGAAGAAAAAGCTGCTGCAGCTCGTAAAGAAGTCTTCTCTAAACTTGAAGAAGGCGCAATCGTTAAAGGTAAAGTTGCTCGCTTGACAAGCTTCGGTGCTTTCATCGATCTTGGTGGTGTTGACGGACTTGTTCACGTAACTGAATTGTCACACGAACGCAACGTTTCACCTAAATCAGTTGTTTCTGTTGGTGAAGAAGTTGAAGTTAAAGTTCTTTCAATCGACGAAGAAGCAGGTCGTGTATCACTTTCACTTAAAGCTACAACACCTGGACCATGGGATGGCGTAGAACAAAAACTTGCTGCTGGCGATGTTGTTGAAGGTAAAGTTAAACGTTTGACTGACTTCGGTGCTTTCGTTGAAGTATTGCCTGGTATCGATGGACTTGTTCACATCTCACAAATCTCACACAAACGTGTTGAAAATCCAAAAGATGTTCTTTCAGTAGGTCAAGAAGTTAACGTTAAAGTTCTTGATGTTAACGCTGCTGCAGAACGTGTATCACTTTCAATCAAAGCTCTTGAAGAACGTCCAGCACAAGCTGAAAACGAAGAAAAACGTCAATCACGTCCACGTCGTCCAAAACGTGAAGCTAAACGTGATTACGAACTTCCAGAAACTCAGACTGGATTCTCAATGGCTGACTTGTTTGGCGATATTGAATTGTAATTATAAATGAGAAAAAGACTTACTTTGTAAGTCTTTTCTTTTTACTTCGATGTGGTATAATATAGTAGTTGCCACTCTTAGTGTAATGGATATCACGCAAGATTCCGGTTCTTGAAATAGGGGTTCGATTCCCTTAGAGTGGAGTATTATACCAATTAGAAAAAGTCAATAACTGGCTTTTTCTTTTTATATATGCCCATAAAAGCCGTGTTGTGAAGCTTGTAGAAGAATTTAAGGAAAGTTGTCGCAAGTTAATATTGGATGGCATTACGAGCAATTTAAGGGCAAATAAAAGGCCTGTGATTTTCACCACAGGCACTTATAAAAAAGCTTATTTTAAAATAATTTGAGCTACGATTGGACTGATAATAACATAAACGATTCCGGTAACTCCGATAGCAAGTCCGCCCATCGCACCTTCAACGAGACCGTATTTTAGAGCTGTTCCAGTACCGATTGCGTGCCCTGTTCCTCCAAGACTAAGCCCGATAGCAACAGGATCTTCGATTCGTAAAAGTTTTAAAAAAACGGGTCCAAGAACACTTGTCAAAATTCCAGTAATAACAACGACAACAAGTGTTACAGTTGTAATTCCTCCCATTTTTTCAGTGATTCCAACAGCCATTGCAGTTGTTACTGATTTAGGGAATAATGAAATAGCTAGCAAATATTTAATACCAAATGTTTTCGCAACAAGAGCGGTAAAAGTCGTGTTGACGATACAAGCAGCAAGAATACCAGTTAGGATACTTCTGATGTGATGTTTCATCAAGTGGAATGAACGGTAGAGTGGAATACCAAGTGCTACTGTTGATGGAACAATCAATGTGTTAAGATAACTTCCGCCAATGTAATAATCATGGTAGGAAATCTTAGTAATCTTTAAAAAGACAATAATAAAAAAGGTTGCCAATAGTAAAGGGGTAGTAATTGGGTGTGGAAAACGCCTAAAAATAAGCATGCCCATAAGGTATGCTAGGATTGATAGCATGATACCAAAGATTGGGTTTGTAAGAATATCAGTCATGATGACCTCCTTTATCAACATAGTCTCCCTCAAAGCGTGTTTTGATGAATTGAACAACAAAACCAATAGTAGCAACATTCAAAAAGATAGCTACAAGAATGATAATGGTGATAGGAAGCAAATAATCCTTGATGTCATTGAATCGATCCATGATTCCGACAGCCGCAGGCAAGAAAAGAATGGTCATATTATTGAGCAAGAAATTTCCCACAACATCTATGTGTCTCAAACGAATTACCTTGAATTCCAGGGCAAGAAAAAGTAGCACTAACCCAATAATGCTACCAGGAACAGGTAAATTGAGTAAATTAGAAATCGCCTCCCCAATAAATGAAAAGATGAGAATTATCATAAATTGAACGTATAACTTCATTAGTAAACTCCTTCGTTATAAGTCTACTACTATGTAAGAATTTTTCAATACTGTGAAAATGTTTACATGAATTTTTTTTGAAAAATTACAGTTGTAATGAAAAAAAGAAAAAGCCGAGCAAAGCTCAGGCTTTAGTGACCTAATAGTAATTTTAGGATATTTCCTCCAAAAATCCAGATATAACTATAAGAAATAATTGAAATTGGCTTGGTTAGTAGGATAATGAAGATGAAACGTTTTAATGAAATGCGAGATAATCCAGTTATCATCACCACGATATCAGCTGGTGAAATGGGTGATAACATGCAAATGATGAAGAAGTTTTCATAATTTTGAGTGTTAAGCTTCGCTTCGTATTTGTAAAAAGTCTTCTCATCGACAAAAAGTAGAATAAACTTGCGGCCATATAGTCTAACAAGAATAAATAGAATGATACTACCAATCACAATACCCACATAGTTGTAAAAGAAGGCTAGGATTGGATCAAAAATTAAAAAGCCAGCAACTGTTGTGACACCACCTGGAATAACTGGGAAGACGACTTGAAAGATTTGTACTAAGATAAAAACTAAAGGCCCGCAGACACTGTGCTGATTAACAAAATCTTTGAGTGCATTACTATCGTTTAGAATCCCTAAATGGTAGAACCAGATGACTAAAACAAACGTTCCCAGCAAGGCTAATACTCCCAGAAACTTGATCAGTCGCTGCCAAAAGGCATAATGGTCAAACATCTTCATTTTCATAATTCTTATCATATCATAAGAATTATTTTTTTGCTATTTTAAACATTATTTGCTATAATAACAAACGTAGCTTTTGACTACTTTATAATATCTGGGGTCGTTACGGATTCGACAGGCATTATGAGGTACATTCTGCGACTCATCGGCAGATGTAAAAATGCCAGTTAAATATAACTGCAAAAAATACAAATTCTTACGCTGTAGCTGCCTAAAAAACAGCTCGCGTGATCTCTACAGGATTGCTTGTGTTTTGCTAGAGGTTTCATTGATTAGCAAGCTACGTTTGACTATTGCCTAGCTAGTCAAAAAGAGATTTATAGGCTCGCTTAATCTAGGTTTGAGTTATGTATCGAGCTTAAGTTAAATTAAAGACATAACCTATGGTTGTAGACGAATGTATTGGCAGGTGTTTGGACGTGGGTTCGACTCCCACCGGCTCCATAAAAGCTTTTCATAGTTTAGCAAAGTTACGAAAAACGTTGATATATCAACGTTTTTTATTTTTACGTTTTGCCTAGTTTTGCCTTTTAGAGAAACACAAAAAATTTTTTTCACTATCAGTAGTAGGAAGACTGCGAGAATGTTTTTTGTGCTTTCACCCAGACACAATTCCATATATAAAAATAGCCACCAGAATTTGGTGGCTATAATATTTATTGAATATTAATTTTGTTTTTAAGCAAGTAATGTGTTGCTAAGTAGAAGATGGCACCTTCGATAAAGCACTCAATACAAGAATAGATAAAGAAATGGATAGTAAGGTCACTATTTAGTTCGTGGCTTCCGAGGATTTCAGACACTAATAAAAAGATGAATGAAACGACGAAGTAGGCAACGAATGCCATAAGACCACGTCTATTAGCAAATAATTGACCAATTGTAATAGCTAAGTAGATGAGCAGAATTCCTGAAATAGAAGAGATTGCTAACCAAAGGAAGCCAATTCCCCATTCGGCAGGAGTGAGCATTTTAGCTAATTGTGGTAGGAAGGCTAAGAAATGGCCTAAACCAAAAATCGGTATAACAAGTAAGGTCACTCCGATGGTAACAACAATAGTGTTAAACGCTGTCCAAATCAGTGAAGCAATCAGTTTAGATAAAATGATTTGGTGAGTAGATACTGGCAAGGTTAAAGTAAGGTAACCTTCACGACCAAAGATATTTTTATAAAAACGTCGCACGATGATAGCTAGTGTAGCAATCCATGCACTGGCAACGACCACACCGAACATAATTGCCAAAATAATTGGAATGAGTTTAGTGAAGTTGCCAGGGTTGCTTGTTGTATAGTTTTCAGCATAGTCTGTAAGTGTCTTGATGCTAAAGCCAAGGAAGATGGAAATAGCGATAATTGACGCATTAAGTGCGAAGTACCATTTACCGACAGATTTTAGTTCGTATTTTAAAAGTTTTGAAAACATAATTCCTCCCTAAGCTTTGTAAGTCTCACGGAAGAGTGAATCAATGGATTGACCGTGCTCTTCACGAATATCATCCGTATTGCCTTGCAAAATAATTTTTCCGTCTTTAAGGAAAATGATTTCATCAAGGATTGGTTCGATTTCTGAAATTAAGTGCGTTGAGATAATAACAGAAGCCTCTTCACAGTAATTATTGATGATAGTGCGTAAAATGTAGTCACGCGCGGCTGGGTCAACACCACCAATTGGTTCATCAAGAATATAAAGTTTTGCTTGTCGGCTCATGACCAAGATTAGCTGCACTTTTTCTTTATTCCCTTTTGATAGATTTTTGAGGATATCATTTGGATTAAGATCTAAATCTTCTAAAAGGTGTTCAGCTTTTTCACGAGAGAAGTCTTCGTAAAAATCTTCGAAGAAAGCAAGGGCATCCTTGATTTTCATATCTTCTCTGAGGTAAGAAGTATCTGGAAGGTATGAAATGATTTTTTTAGTGTCGACTGAAGGACGGTAACCATCAATGACGATTTCTCCAGTTGTTGGGTGAAGAAGTCCGTTGATTAGTTTAATCAGTGTTGTTTTCCCGCTTCCATTTGGACCGAGTAAGCCAATAATCTTACCGGCAGGTAAACTAAGTGTCACATCGTCAACAGCTACATGTTTTTTGTATTTTTTGGTAACGTGATGTAGTTGGAGTAATTGACTCATCCTATTTTTTCTCCTTAATATACGATTCTAGTGTAGTCACAATATCGTCGATTTCAAATCCTATTTTTTGCATGTTATTAACGAATGATTGTAATTCTGCCTCAGCAACTTCGCGACGTTTTTGCATGATGAGGTCAGTGTCATCTGTAACAAAGCGGCCAGATGTTCGTTGAGAGTAAACCATGCCTTCGCGTTCTAGTTCTGAAAAAGCGCGTTGCATTGTGTTGGGATTGACACCAGCTTCTTCAGCTAATTCGCGAACGGTTGGGAGTTGATCACCGCTTTTGATTTCTTGACTGATGATTTGCATCTTAATATGTTGTGCGATTTGGACATAAATAGGTGATTTTTCATCAAATTTCCAGGACATACGATAACCCCTTTCTATTAAAATTTAAAGAAGTCTTAATTGTATTAATTAGAAGAAGTCTTGAAAGAAGTCTTGTACTAAATAAATGGTACAAAAATAAGTTTGAAATGTCAAGGAATCAATCGCTAAGGCATCTTATTTCAATTTAAACGCAAATATGCTTTGATTTTTAGTGTATAATAGAAAAAGAAATCAATCGGAGAAAGGAGGGCTTTTATGTTTGCCCAATTAGATACCAAGACTGTTTATTCTTTTATGGATAGCTTAATTGACTTAGAGGGCTATGTCAAAGAAGCAAAAGTATTAGGCTACCAAACCATTGGGATTATGGACAAAGATAATCTCTATGCCGCCTTTCATTTTATTACAAAAGCTAAAAGCGAGGGTCTGCGTCCTGTTTTGGGGCTTGAGTTGACGCTTAATTTACAGGAAAATCTTTCCTTAAGTGTGTACTTAATTGCGCGTGATACGACAGGTTACAAAAACTTGATGAAAGTGTCTAGTCGTCAGATGACATCTGGTATTCAGGTAGAGGATTTAAAGGATTACTTGTCAGGCTTAGTGGTTATTATCCCGTATTTTGATGGTTTGGAGAGCTTGTCGCTTCCTTTTGAGTATTATATCGGAGTGAATGTTCACTCAGAAGAAAGGGATTATGACAAACCTTTAATTCCACTTCATACAGTACGGTATTTTAATACTAACGAAGTTGAAACGCTTCACATGCTTCACGCTATTCGAGATAATATTAGCTTGAAGGATGCGCCGGCTGCACCACAAGGACAACAGTTGATGGCTTGTGATATTTTAACACAGGCTTTTGAGCAAAAATTTCCACAAGCTCTAGAAAACTTAGAAAAATTAGTCGCTGAAATTCATTATGACTTTAATAGTGAATTAAAATTACCGCGTTTTAATCGTCAAAAGCCTGCTCAAGAGGAATTGATAGAATTAACTGAAGCAGGGCTTAAGGCTAAAAATCTTTGGTTGCCAGAGTACCAAGAACGCTTAGCTAAAGAACTTTCGGTCATTCACAAGATGGGATTTGATGATTACTTCCTTATCGTTTGGGATTTGCTGCGCTTTGGTCGCAGTCGAGGGTATTACATGGGAATGGGACGCGGTTCTGCTGCGGGAAGTTTAGTTTCCTATGCTCTTGATATTACTGGTATTGACCCAGTGAAGAACAATCTGCTTTTTGAACGTTTCCTAAATGAAGAACGTTATAGCATGCCTGATATTGATATTGACCTCCCAGATGTTTATCGCAGTGAGTTTCTTCATTATGTCCGTAATCGTTACGGTAGTCTTCATTCGGCTCAAATTGTGACTTTTTCAACTTTTGGTGCTAAACAAGCTATTCGCGATGTTTTTAAACGTTTTGGTGCACCAGAGTACGAGTTGACCAATATCACTAAAAAAATCAGTTTCAGAGATAACTTAAGTACGGTTTACGAAAAGAATTTATCTTTCCGTCAAATTATTAATTCTAAAATCGAGTATCAAAAAGCTTTTGCTATTGCTAAGCGTATAGAAGGAAATCCTCGTCAGACTTCAATTCACGCCGCTGGTGTCGTTATGAGCGATGACAATCTGACCGAGCATATTCCATTAAAAGCTGGCGAAGATATGATGATTACTCAATACGATGCGGCTGCGGTTGAGGCTAATGGTCTTCTTAAAATGGATTTTCTTGGGCTTCGTAACCTTACTTTTGTGCAACGCATGCAAGAAAAGGTCGCTAAAGAATATGGTATCACAATTGACATCAAATCGATTGATTTAGAAGATCAGCAAACGCTGGCTTTATTTGCTGCAGGAAAGACCAAAGGGATTTTCCAATTTGAGCAAGCTGGCGCTATTAATCTATTAAAACGCATTAAACCACAAAAATTTGAGGATATTGTGGCAACAACGAGTTTGAATCGTCCAGGGGCTAGTGATTACACCGAAAATTTTATTAGACGTCGTTTTGGACAAGAAGCGATTGACTTGATTGACCCTCTGGTGGCAAAAATTTTGGAGCCAACCTATGGCATCATGCTTTATCAAGAGCAGGTTATGCAAATTGCACAGGTTTATGCAGGATTCACTCTAGGAAAAGCGGATTTGTTGCGTCGTGCCATGTCAAAGAAAAAGGCAGAAGACATGCAAAAAATGGAAAGCGAGTTCTTAAAAGGCGCACAAGCTCTTGGTCGACCGCTTGAAACGGCTAAAGATTTATTTTCTCGCATGGCTAAATTTGCTGGCTACGGTTTTAATAGAAGTCACGCCTTTGCTTACTCAGCATTAGCTTTTCAACTAGCTTACTTTAAGGCACACTATCCTGCAGTTTTTTATGATGTCATGCTGAATTATTCAAGTGCTGATTATATTACAGATGCTATGGAATCAGAGTTTCGCATCAAGAAAATCGACATCAATACAGTGCCTTATAACGATAAGATAGCTGATGGTCAAATTTATCTTGGCTTGAAAAATCTACGCGCACTTCCACGTGATTTATGTTACTGGATTATTGATCATCGACCATTTTCAAGTATTGAGGACTTCTTGACCAAGTTGCCTGAGAATTACCAGAAGAAGGAACTTATCACACCATTGGTTGAAGTCGGTGCTTTTGATAATTTTGAAAAAAATCGCCGCAAGATTATTGAAAATCTGGAACCTCTTTTCATGTTTGTTAATGAGTTAGGAAGTCTTTTTGCAGAGAATTCCTATAATTGGATTGAAGTAGAAGACTTTCCAAATACTGAAAAATATCGTCAGGAACAGGGATTGCTAGGTGTGGGAATCAGTCCTCATCCTCTTCTTGAAATTGCCAAGAATTCATCTATTGCTTTTACGGCTTTGTCCGATTTGCATGAAAATACTGAAGCGACTATTCTTGTTGAATTAAGTCAGATTCGTGTGATTCGAACAAAAACCAAGGGTGAGCAGATGGCTTTTCTAAATGTAACAGACACACAGAAAAAATTTGACGTCACTCTCTTTCCAGAAGTTTTTACACATTATAAAGACGAATTGCAAGAAGGAAGATTTTATTATTTAACAGGTAAGATTCAAAATCGCAACAATCGATTGCAGATGGTGTTAAATCATGTTCAAGAAGCAAGTAGTGAACGCTTGTGGTTATTACTTCCAAATCATTTACATGATAGAGAAGTTTCAGAAATCTTGTCACAATATCCAGGAAATATTCCCGTGATTTTGCATTATCAAGATAGTAAGCAAACCTTGCAAAGTCAGAGACATTTGGTTAAAAAGGACGAAGAACTTTTACAAGCTTTAACTCCATATACAGTGAAAACGATTTATCAATAAAAATTTAGTAAAAATAAAATAAAGTAAAGCTTTTTACAAAGTAATGTGCTATAATAAGAACGTTAGATTAATAAAAGGAGTATTAGCAAAATGAAACGTATTGCTGTTTTGACTAGTGGCGGCGACGCTCCTGGTATGAATGCTGCTGTTCGTGCAGTTGTTCGTAAAGCAATTAAAGAAGGAATGGAAGTCTTCGGAATCAACCGCGGTTATGCTGGTATGGTCGATGGCGACATTTTCCCATTGGATGCTCAAAGTGTTTCAAACATTTTGTCACGTGGTGGTACTTTCCTTCAATCAGCTCGTTACCCTGAGTTTGCAACTCTTGAAGGACAACTTGCTGGTATCGAACAACTTAAAAAACACGGTATCGAAGGTGTCGTTGTTATCGGTGGTGACGGTTCTTATCACGGTGCTATGCGCTTGACAGAACACGGATTCCCAGCAGTTGGTATCCCAGGTACAATCGATAACGATATCGCTGGTACAGATTACACTCTTGGGTTTGATACAGCTGTAAACACAGCTATGGAAGCTCTTGACAAAATCCGTGATACATCTTACAGTCACAAACGTACATTCGTTGTTGAAGTAATGGGACGTAACGCTGGTGATATCGCTCTTTGGGCAGGTATTGCTGCAGGTGCTGACCAAATCATTATTCCTGAAGAAGAATATGACATCAACGAAGTTGTTGCAAAAGTTAAAGATGGTTACGAAAACAAAGGTAAAGAACGTCACCTTATCGTTCTTGCTGAAGGTGTAATGCATGCTGAAAAATTTGCAGAGTTGATGAAAGAAGCTGGTGATACTAGCGACCTTCGTGCAACTAACCTTGGTCACATCCTTCGTGGTGGTGCACCATCACCTCGTGATCGTGTTCTTGCTTCTTGGATGGGTGCTCACGCTGTTGAATTGCTTCAACAAGGTCGTGGTGGACTTGCCGTTGGTATCCACAACGAAGAATTAGTAGAAAGCCCAATTCTTGGTACTAAAGAAGAAGGTGCTCTATTCTCATTGGCAGAAGATGGTAGCATTATCGTCAACATGCCACACAAAGCACGTCTTGACTTTGCTCAATTAAATCGAGACATTGCTCATTTGTAATATAGTATAGTATTAGATTAAAAATTATTGTTATTAATAGTCGTTCATTCGGCTTAAAAATAAAGGGAGTTTCATATTATCATGAATAAACGCGTAAAAATCGTTGCAACACTTGGTCCTGCGGTTGAAATCCGTGGCGGTAAAAAATTCGGTGAAGATGGATATTGGGGTGAAAGCCTTGATGTTGAAGCATCAGCACAAAAAATCGCTCAATTGATTAAAGAAGGTGCAAACGTCTTCCGTTTCAACTTCTCACACGGTGACCACGCAGAACAAGGTGAACGTATGGCAACTGTACGTCGTGCCGAAGAAATTGCTGGACAAAAAGTTGGTTTCCTTCTTGACACTAAAGGTCCTGAAATCCGTACTGAACTTTTTGAAGGCGAAGCTAAAGAATATTCATACAAAACTGGTGAACAAATCCGTGTTGCTACTAAACAAGGTATCAAATCAACTCGCGAAGTTATCGCTTTGAACGTTGCTGGTGCCCTTGACATCTACGATGACGTTGAAGTTGGTAAACAAGTTCTTGTTGACGATGGTAAACTTGGTCTTCGTGTTGTCGCTAAAGACGATGCAACTCGTGAATTTGTTGTTGAAGTTGAAAACGATGGTATTATCGCTAAACAAAAAGGTGTAAACATTCCTTACACTAAAATCCCATTCCCAGCTCTTGCTGAACGTGATAACGCTGATATCCGTTTTGGTCTTGAACAAGGTCTTAACTTCATCGCTATCTCATTCGTACGTACTGCAAAAGACGTTGAAGAAGTTCGTGCAATCTGTGAAGAAACTGGCAACGGACACGTTCGTTTGTTTGCTAAAATCGAAAACCAACAAGGTATCGAAAACATCGACGAAATCATCGAAGCTGCTGATGGTATCATGATCGCTCGTGGTGACATGGGTATCGAAGTTCCATTTGAAATGGTTCCAGTTTACCAAAAAATGATCATCACTAAAGTTAACGCAGCTGGTAAAGCAGTTATCACAGCAACAAACATGCTTGAATCTATGACTGAAAAACCACGTGCAACTCGTTCAGAAGTATCTGACGTGTTCAACGCTGTTATTGATGGTACTGACGCAACAATGCTTTCAGGTGAATCTGCAAATGGTAAATACCCAGTTGAAGCAGTTCGTGCAATGGCTACAATCGATAAAAACGCTCAAACTCTTCTTAACGAATACGGACGTCTTGATTCATCATCATTCGCTCGTACTTCTAAAACAGAAGTTGTTGCTTCTGCAGTTAAAGATGCAACAAGCTCAATGGATATCAAACTTGTAGTTGCTCTTACTGAATCTGGTAACACTGCTCGTCTTATCTCTAAATACCGTCCAGATGCTGACATCTTGGCTGTAACATTCGACGAAAAAACTCAAAAATCATTGATGATTAACTGGGGTGTTATTCCAGTCGTAACTGAAAAACCTGCATCAACTGATGACATGTTTGAAGTTGCTGAAAAAGCTGCTCTTGAATCAGGTTTGGTTCAATCAGGTGATAACATCGTTATCGTCGCTGGTGTTCCTGTTGGTTCAGGTGGTACAAACACAATGCGTATCCGCACTGTAAAATAATTGAATAATAAAAAAGCCTATCATATCAAGCTTTTCAGCCTGTCTGATAGGGCTTTTTTTATGTCAAAATGGTAGCGAGGGGCACAGAAGGGGCAAATATTCTCATTTTTTATTCTTTTATCTAGATAAAACAAGGCTAACTTACTTACTTTGTGTCAAAAGTCACATGCCCACTTTTTTTATGTTCAGAAACATGATATAATAGAACAAAGAATAGGAGAAATTATGGTTAAGCGCGATTTTATTCGAAACATTATTTTAGTCTTAATTGCTATTTTAGCGATATTTTTGTTGAGAATTTTTGTTTTTTCAACATTTAGAGTGCATGAAGATGCCGCTAATTCATACCTATCAAATGGTGATGTCGTAGTTGTTAATCGTAATCGAGAACCACGCTATAAAGATTTTATCGTTTATAAGAAGGATGGCATTTTTTACATTAGTCGTGTTGTCGCAACAGCTGGACAAAGTGCGACTGTAATGGATGATATTCTTTATGTTAACAACAAAGTAAAAGAAGAACCGTACATTAGCAAGATAAAATCCGAATATTTGTCAACTTCGGATACCCAACAGCCATTTACTTCTGATTTTTCTGTTAATACAGTTTCTAATGGTAAATATAACGAAGTGCCAAAAGGGTATTATCTAGTCTTAAATGATGATCGTCAGAATACTAATGATAGTCGTAGTTTTGGACTAATCAAGGAAAGTCAAATTCGTGGTGTTGTTACTTTCAAAGTTTTACCACTTAATCAATTTGGATTTATTACAACAGAGTAGTTTAGCTACTCTGTTTTTTGTTGGTTTAATTTTCCTTTTATACCAATAGAGAATTGGTATAGTATATTTTATACCAATCTTTCTGTTGACAAGGTAAAAGTAAAGTTATATACTGTTGCTGTAAGGTTTTGGAAGGTCTTTATTAGACTATACCAATTCAAAAAATAAGAAAGAGATAATAGGTTTTTCCTATTAAAGGTAAAAAAATATGTGTGGTATTGTTGGTGTTGTTGGAAACAAAAACGCAACAGACATCTTAATGCAAGGTCTTGAAAAATTGGAGTACCGTGGTTACGATTCTGCAGGAATTTACGTTACTAATGGTGTTAATCAAGGTCGCTTAATTAAATCAGTTGGACGTATTGCTGATCTTCGTGCGAAAATTGGAATTGATATGGCTGGTTACACTGGTATTGGTCATACCCGTTGGGCAACTCACGGTCAACCAACTGAATTGAATGCTCACCCACATACATCTGAAACTGGACGTTTCGTCTTGGTTCACAATGGTGTTATTGAAAACTATCTACAAATTAAAGAAACATATCTTTCAAATCACCATCTTAAAGGTGAAACTGATACTGAAATCGCAGTTCACTTAGTTGGAGAATTTGTGGAACAAGGTTTGTCAGTTCTTGAAGCTTTTAAAAAAGCTTTGAAAATCATTGAAGGTTCATATGCGTTTGCTTTGGTTGATGCTGAAGATCCTGATACTATTTATGTAGCTAAAAATAAATCACCTCTTTTGATTGGTTTGGGTGACGGATACAACATGGTATGTTCAGATGCTATGGCTATGATCCGCGAAACTAGCGAATTTATGGAAATCCACGACAAAGAATTGGTTGTTTTGACAAAAGATTCTGTTTCAGTTATGGATTATGATGGCAATGCTATTGAACGTGATTCTTACACAGCTGAACTTGACTTATCTGATATTGGTAAAGGGACTTACCCTTACTACATGTTGAAAGAAATCGATGAACAACCAACAGTTATGCGTAAGTTAATCACTGCTTACACAGATGACAATAATCAAGTCACTGTTGATCCTGAAATCATCAAAGCTGTTCAAGAAGCTGATCGCATTTACATCTTGGCTGCCGGAACATCTTACCATGCTGGTTTTGCTTCAAAATCATTCCTTGAACAAATGACTGACACACCAGTTGAACTTGGTATTGCATCTGAATGGGGCTATAACATGCCTCTATTGAGCAAAAAACCACTTTTTATCATGATTTCACAATCTGGTGAAACAGCTGATAGTCGTCAAGTTTTGGTTAAAGCAAATCAAATGGGCATTCCTAGCTTGACTATTACAAACGTTCCTGGTTCAACATTGTCACGTGAAGCAACTTACACAATGCTTTTGCATGCTGGTCCTGAAATTGCAGTGGCTTCTACAAAAGCTTATACAGCTCAAGTTGCAACATTGGCAATTCTTGCTAAAGCAGTAGGCGATGCTAATGGCAACAAAGCAGCAGCTGATTTTGATGTTGTTCACGAACTTGCTATCGTTGCACAATCTATTGAAGCAACACTTTCTGAAAAAGACACGATTGCTGAAAAAGCAGAAGCACTTCTTAAAGAAACTCGTAACGCCTTTTATATCGGTCGTGGTTCAGACTACTATGTTGCCATGGAAGCAAGTTTGAAATTAAAAGAAATTTCATACATTCAATGTGAAGGATTTGCAGCTGGTGAATTGAAACACGGTACAATTTCATTGATTGAAGAAGGTGTGCCTGTTATCGCACTTATCTCAAGCAATCCTGTTCTTGCATCACATACACGTGGTAATATCCAAGAAGTTGAAGCACGTGGAGCAAGCGTTCTTACAATTGTTGATGAAAGCCAAGCTCGTGAAGGTGACGATATCATCGTAACAACTGTACATCCATTCTTGTCAGCTATTGCAATGGTAGTCCCAGCACAATTGATTGCTTATTACGCAACACTTCAACGTGGTTTGGACGTCGATAAACCTCGTAACCTTGCGAAATCGGTTACTGTGGAATAACACTTGCCAAAATTTACTTTCTAAGGTAGAATGGATAATGTAACTTTTAACTTTATGACAGTAATAAAGTTATAGCTATTTTTTGATAAGGAGAAATGATGTCTTTACCAAATTGTCCAAAATGTAACTCTGAGTATGTTTACGAAGATGGATTAATGTTAGTTTGCCCAGAGTGCGCTTATGAATGGAACCCAGCTGATTCAGTTGAAGAAGAAGATGGCTTGGTTGTTCTTGATAGCAACGGAACTCGTCTTGCTGACGGTGACAGTGTTACTATCGTTAAAAACTTGAAAGTAAAAGGTGCACCAAAAGATCTTAAACAAGGAACTCGTGTTAAAAACATTCGTCTTGTTGAAGGTGACCACAACATTGATTGTAAAATCGATGGTTTCGGTGCAATGAAATTAAAATCAGAGTTTGTTAAAAAACTATGATGACATTAACGCTATGAGTTTTGCTCGTAGCGTTTTTTATATTTAAAGATATTATTTACATAAATATAGTTATGTTATTAAAATTCATTTTTATAAGGTCAAATGATAAAATATTCTTCTTTACTCCCCAATTGTTTGAAAATTTGATATAATACTATAATAGTAACAAATTCTTTTTAGGAGATAACATGTCATATATTTCACAAGTTCTGCCTAGCTTGTTAGATGGCGCTGCGGTAACTTTGCAAGTTTTCTGTATTGTTATTGTGCTTTCCATTCCGATTGGTGCTATCCTAGCTTTTTTGATGCAGATTAAATTTAAACCTTTGCAATGGTTGTTGACATTATATGTATGGATTATGCGTGGAACACCATTGCTATTGCAACTTATTTTCTTCTACTATGTTTTACCAAGTGTAGGAGTGGTTATGGACCGTATGCCTGCGGCAATTTTGGCATTTACCTTGAATTATGCAGCTTATTTTGCTGAAATTTTCCGTGGTGGGATTGCTGCTATTCCTAAAGGTCAATACGAAGCTGCAAAAGTTTTGAAATTAAATCAGTTGCAAACCATTCATTATATTATTTTGCCACAGGTTTTCAAGATTGTTTTACCAAGTGTTTTCAATGAAATTATCAACCTTGTCAAAGACTCTTCACTCGTTTATGTTCTTGGGGTTGGTGATTTGTTGCTTGCAAGTAAGACAGCTGCCAACCGTGATGCAACACTTGCACCGATGTTTGTGGCAGGGGCTATTTACTTGCTTATGATTGGTATTGTTACCTTGATTTCAAAACAAACTGAGAAAAAATTTGATTATTATAAATAAGAGGTGACCAGATGTTAGAATTAAAAAATATTTCCAAACAATTTGGTCAAAAGAAAATTTTTGATCATTTTAATTTAACAATTGAAGATGGTAAAATTTTGTCTCTTGTAGGACCTTCAGGTGGTGGTAAAACCACTTTACTACGCATGCTTGCTGGTCTTGAAAAAATTGATTCGGGTGAAATCATCTATAATGGTGAAGTTGTTCCGATTGATCACTTAGAGACACTTAACTTGCTTGGTTTTGTTTTCCAAGACTTTCAATTGTTCCCACATTTGTCTGTTTTAGATAATTTGATTTTGTCACCTGTTAAAACAATGGGAATGACAAAAGAAGCGGCAAAAGAAAAGGCGCTTGGTCTTCTTAAACGTCTTGGTTTGGGAGAACATGCGGATGCTTATCCTTACTCATTATCAGGTGGGCAAAAGCAACGTGTCGCCCTTGCTCGTGCGATGATGATTGATCCTCAAATCATTGGTTATGATGAACCAACGTCAGCGCTTGACCCAGAATTACGTCAAGAAGTTGAAAAATTGATTTTACAAAACCGAGAAGCTGGAATGACTCAGATTGTGGTTACCCATGATTTACAATTTGCAGAAACGATTTCAGATCACATTTTAAAAATTAATCCAAAATAACAGAAAGTCTCATTAGGTGTCTTTATGAAATTGAAAAAAGTTCTTTTAAGTGCTATGGTGCTTGTTGCGACAGTTAGTTTAGCTGCTTGCGGGTCATCGTCATCAAAAAAAGTTGCTAAGACAGACCAATGGAAAACTTATCAAAAAGATGGAAAGATTACGATTGGTTTTGATAACACTTTTGTACCAATGGGGTACGAAGATGAAGATGGCAAAAATGTTGGTTTTGACATCGATCTTGCCAATGCCGTCTTTGAACAGTATGGTATTAAAGTGAAATGGCAATCAATCAACTGGGATATGAAAGAAACTGAATTGAACAACGGTACGATTGATTTGATTTGGAATGGTTATTCTATTAGTGATGAACGTGCCGAAAAAGTTCTCTTTACAAATCCTTACATGGTTAATGAACAAGTGCTGGTCACTAAAAAATCTTCAGGTATCACAAGTTTTGCAGGGATGAAAGATAAAGTTCTCGGAGCGCAATCAGGTTCATCTGGTTACGATGCTTTCAATGCAAAACCAAAAGTCTTAAAAGATATTGTATCTGGCGGTGATGCGACACAGTATGAAACCTTCACACAAGCCCTCATTGATCTTAAAAACGATCGTATTGATGGTCTCTTGATTGATAAAGTTTACGCTAATTATTACCTTGAACAAGAAGGTGAATTAGATAACTACAATATCATTGCTAGTGAGTTTGATGGTGAAGATTTTGCTGTAGGTGCTAGAAAAGCAGATAAAACATTGGTTAAGAAAATTAATCAAGCTTTCCAAAAACTTTATCAAGAAGGCAAATTCCAAGAAATCTCAAACAAATGGTTTGGTGATGACGTGGCAACTGATGCCGTTAAAAAATAATTTAACAGAGTTTCAAGTAGCAATACTTGGAACTTTTTGTTTTCATTTTTTTCTTGATTATTAATGGTATCGTGCTATAATAGATATTAGTTAACCAGTTAACAAAAATAAACTTCTAAGCACCTAAAAAACCAGGAGTATTAGTCCTGGTTTTAAGGTTAATCTTTGGATGTAGTTTGTGGAGTGATTTGGTGGAAGACAAGGAACCAATTTTCCTTGCGACGCCAGATACTGGTATGAGTCATATTATCGAGCTTATAAGTGATAAGCTTTGTTTTTTGGCTGATAGAGGTCATTTCAAAGGCTTCGATATTGCTCATGTAATGTCTTTTACGAGCCGTCATTTCAGATTTGGTATAGGAATGACCGTCAACGTCAATGAGGTAGAAGTCATCTGAGATTAATTCTTCATAATCTGGAATCTTAGCAAGAATGGTTTTTTCTGCCTTGTAAAGTTTCTTGTAGACATTATCCCAAATCTCATCTTCAGGGATTGCTCCTGGTTCAACGTGAACATCTGTATCGTAAACAGAGAATTCTTTACGAAGGAGTTCTTCGATTTGTTCAGTAACTTCGTGGCTTTCGTAAACTGATAGGTCAGGATTCATCTCAACAACAATATCAAGATAGATGTTGCTTCCGTATGAGCGACCACGTTGGGATTTTACATTTGACACTTTTGGTAATTTGAGGATAGCTTCTTTGTATTTTTGAAGTTCTTTTTGGTCAAAGCCATCTGAAAGACTAAAGGCACTTTCGATAAAAATATCATAGGCTGTTTTCAAAATGAAGTAAGTAATAACGATGGCAGCCAATCTATCAATGATGACTAAGTTAAATGAAGCTGCGAGGATGGCTACAGAAGTACCGATAGAAGTGACAGCATCAGAAAGATTATCTTTTGATGCGGCTAAGAGTGCGCTTGATTTGACACGTTGTGAGAGGCGTTTATTGTGAAGGTAAACACCATACATAATCGCTGCAGAGATGACTCCGACAATGGCACCTTCAGGATCAAGAGGTGTCATGCTACCTGAGATGATTTTTTCAATGGTTTGAAAGAGAACTTTAAAGCCAATGTAAAACATGATGAAAGAAGTGATCAAACTTGATAAATCTTCCATTTTCCAATGACCAAAGCGGTGATCTTCATCGGCTGGTTTGCTCGCCAAATGTAGTCCAATTAAAAGCACAACATTTCCGAGAATATCAGACAAGTTGTTAAAACCATCAGCGATTAATGATGATGAATTCAAAAAATAACCAGTGACTAGCTTCAATAAGGTGATGACCATGTAGGCAATAATACTAACAATGGGCCCTCGTTTTGCTAAGCGTAGATTTTCTTCTGGTGTTGACATAAGAAATGCCTCCTTTGTTCAAATGAGGTTATAAATGTATCAGTAGATTATGTTAAATTTGAGCTACCTTTTATTATATCACTAAAACGCCTCTTTTGGCACAGAAATCCCGTTAATAAGCGTTTTCTTTAAGAGGAAAAATAAGAGATTAGGATAATCCCTAATCTCTTATTTTTTAATGTGTATCGAAATAGTGTTTTGTTTCTTTGATAATAATTGGTGAAAGGGCTAGTAAGGCAATCAAGTTTGGAATTGCCATCAAACCGTTAACGATATCAGCGATAACCCAGATAGTTTCAAGGCTAATGTAACCGCCAAGAGCGACCATAGCGATGAAAATGATACGGTAAACTGGAATAGCTTTGACACCAAATAGGAATTCAAAACAACGTTCTCCGTAATATCCCCAACCAAGAATTGTGGTAAAGGCAAAGAGAATTAAACTGAATGTCAAAGCATAGACACCAAAGTTTCCAAAGACACTAGAGAATGCTGATTGTGTCAAAGTTGCTCCGTTAAGATTGCTTGACCAACCACCAGTAACAATAATTGAAAGTCCTGTTAGGGTACAAATAATGATGGTATCAATGAAAGTACCAGTCATAGAAACAAGACCTTGTTCAACAGGTTCGTCAGTTTTCGCAGCAGCAGCAGCGATTGGTGCAGAACCAAGCCCAGATTCATTTGAGAAGATACCACGTGCGATACCAGCTTGGATGGCTGTGATAACAGTTGCTCCAGCAAAACCACCAGTTGCTGCTTTTCCAGTAAAGGCTGATTTAATAACCAAAGCAATACTTGGAAGAATTTGGTTACAATGGAAAGCAAGAATTGTAATTGTTGCTAGAATATAAATGATTGCCATAAAAGGAACAATTTTTTCAGCAACTTTTGAAATTGATTGAATACCACCGAAGATGATAATGCTGACAAGGACAGCCAAGACAATACTGATGATTTTTGGTGACCAGCCAACAGTGTTGCTAAGTGAATCAGTGATTGAGTTAACTTGTGTGAAAGTCCCTGAACCAAACAAGGCAACCATTACCCCAAAAATTGAGAAGGCAATGGCCAAAGGTTTCCAACGTTTTCCCATCCCATTAACAATGTAGTGCATTGGACCACCAGAAATTTCACCATTTGCATCTGTTGTACGGTATTTGATGGCTAAAACACCTTCAGCATATTTTGTAGCCATTCCAAAGAATGCGGCCATCCACATCCAAAGAAGTGCCCCTGGACCACCAAGTTTGATGGCAGTTGCGACACCGACAATATTACCAGTACCGACAGTTGCTGCAAGAGCAGTAGCTAGTGCAGCAAAACTTGAAATATCCCCTTTACCTTTTGCTTCAGATTTAAAGATTAGTTTTAAGGCCTTTGGGAGGCGGAAAACTTGCAATAATCCTAAGCGAGAAGACAAATAAATTCCTGTTCCAACAAGAAGAACAAGAAGAGGTGGTCCCCAGACTAGACTGTCTAAAGACGATAGAAAATTATACATAATTAAACTCCTAAGTCAGTCATAGTACTGTAATCATTGGTTAAAGGGTAAATCATCAAGTGACTCTTTATCTTTTAGCCATTAAATCAGTACTACTTATTAAAATATATTTCCCATTTTCAGAAAAAATAGAATAATTTCAACTAATTAATTATATAGAGAGAAAGGGCTTTTGTCAAATTTTCTTCTATAGAATGAATGAAAAATGAGTAGTTTTCATACTTGATTTCATTTTTTGAAAAGATTTTTCCTTTAAGGTGAGGAAATGGTTTTATTATCATGTGATAGTATTGTTTTTTAAGATAATAGTGATAGAAAACACTTACATTTCAAGATATAATACAAGAGTAAACTAAAGTATGAGGTGAGAAAATATGACAAAACAATTTCCAAAAGATTTTTTATGGGGTGGTGCAACAGCTGCCAATCAATTTGAAGGGGCGTGGAATGTTGATGGACGCGGACCTGCTACCTCAGATACGTCACGTGCAGTAGCGCCAGAAGAGAGAAAATCAATGGGAAGTGAATTCAATAGCCCAATGACTCGTGCTAAATTGGATGCTGCTTTAAATGACACAGAAGGTTTGTATCCGAAACGTTGGGGTTCAGATTTTTATCACCGTTACAAAGAAGATATTGCTCTTTATGCGGAAATGGGCTTTAAGACTTTCCGTATGTCAATTGCCTGGTCACGTATTTTTCCAAATGGTGATGATGCCATTCCAAATGAAGTAGGGCTAGCCTTTTATGACAAAGTTTTTGATGAGCTTAATAAATATGGCATCGAACCCCTTGTGACATTGTCACATTATGAATTTCCAATTCATCTAATCACAGAATATGGTGGTTGGAAGAATCGTAAAGTGATTGATTGCTTTGTGCGCTATGCTGAAACAGTCTTTAATCGCTACAAAGATAAAGTCAAATACTGGTTAACTTTTAATGAAATCAACATCATTGGCATGACAGGTTATTTATCTGGTGGTCTCTTATTTGAAGATGGAAAATTGAATCTCCAAGACATGTATCAAGCAGCGCACCACCAATTTGTGGCATCAAGCTTAGCCACAAAAGTTGGTCATGAAATCAATCCTGACTTTAAAATTGGTTGTATGTTAGCGCGCATGCAAGCCTATCCAGCTACATGTAATCCTGATGATGTCATGGAAGAGATTAAAAAAGACCATGAAAATCTGTTTTTCTCTGATGTCCAAGTACGTGGTAAATACCCATCATATGCTAAACGTTTCTTTAAAGAAAACAATATTGAGTTAGAAATTGCTGATGGTGATCTGGAAATTCTTGAAAAATACCCTGTTGATTTCATGTCATTCTCATATTACATGAGCTCTATTGCACGTAAGCAAAAATCTGGTGAAGAAACTGATGGAAACCTTATTCTAAGCGAACCTAATCCATATCTGGAAGCTTCTGACTGGGGCTGGCAAATTGACCCTGTTGGGCTTCGTATCACTTTAAACAAGCTTTACGACCGTTACCAAGTACCACTTATGGTTGTTGAAAATGGTCTTGGCGCCCTTGATAAGGTGGAAGAAGATGGTTCAATTCATGACCAATACCGTATTGATTATCTGGAATCTCACGTCAAACAAATGTATGAAGCTATTGAAGATGGTGTTGACTTGATGGGATATACTTGGTGGGGTTGTACAGACCTTGTTTCAGCTTCAACTTCTGAAATGTCTAAACGTTACGGTTTTGTTTACGTTGATGCGGATGACCAAGGAAATGGTAGCTTTGACCGCTCACGCAAAGATTCATTCTTCTATTACAAAGATTTGATTGCAACACGCGGTGCAAATATTTTAAACGATTAATAAGCTAAACTCGGTTGAAGGCATTCAACTGAGTTAGTTTGCTTATATTGAGATTAGGGAGGAAAAGATGGTTAAAACATTTTACCTAATGCGACATGGACAAACTCGGTTTAACGTTCAAGGACGTATTCAAGGAGCTTGTGATTCTCCATTGACAGAGGAAGGGATTGAACAAGCTAAGGCAGCAAGACAGTATTTTGAGCAAGAAGGGATTACTTTCACGCGTGTCTATTCGTCAACGCAAGAGAGAGCTTGTGACACAGCTGAACTAGCGACTGGGCGAGCAGACTACATTCGCTTAAAAGGCATTAAGGAAATGGATTTTGGAGCTTATGAAGCGCATCAAGAGTATTTGAATCCGCCAGTTCACCACGAAGATGGCTCAGGCTATCGAGACTTTTTCGTACGTTATGGTGGAGAATCAAACGTTCAGGTTTATGAACGCATGGAGCGGACTATTCGTGAAGTTTTGGAAGATAGCAAAGAAGATGAGACTTTGTTATTTGTCAGCCATGGTGGAGCTATTATGCAGTTTTATTTGCATGCTACGAAAAATCCGCCAACTCCTAAAAAACGTCCAGCTAACTGTGCGATTTTCAAAATAACTTATGACGGAAAAGAAATGTGTGTTCAATCGATTTATAATCCAAGCACGCAAGAATATATCTTTGAGCGGGATTGAAATGATAAAAGCAGGCAAAGCAGCAGACTTTTCGACATTTTAATAAAATTTGCTATAATGGGAATAACTTTATTAAGGAGAATTTATTCCCCATGAAATTTGAGAAAAAACAGGTCTATTATATAGTTCTTGCTTTTGTGATATGTTACGCGATTAAAGCATATTGGGATACGGGAACATCACTTGTGGCGACGGTGATTAAAGCGAGTCAGCCATTTCTGATTGGAGCTGGTATTGCTTATATCGTAAATATCGTCATGAGCCTTTATGAGATGATTTTCACACGTCTGATTAAAAATAAATACCTTTTGAAGGTAAAACGGGCTGTCTCAATGATTTTGGCTTATTTAACCTTTATCTTGTTGATTAGTTGGCTCTTTTCAATTGTTCTACCAGATTTGATTGCTAGTATCAATTCACTGTTGAAGATTGATACTAGTGGTATTGCGAACTTCATCAAAGAAGTTAATGACAATAAAGTTGTCAAAGATGTTTTGGCATATTTTGGACCATCATCAGATGTGACGACGACATTGTCAGATTACAGTCAACAGATTTTGAATCAAGTTCTGTCAGTTTTGACAAGCATTTTAACGTCAGTAAGTACCATTGCCTCAACGCTTCTGAATGTCTTTATTAGTTTGGTCTTTTCAATTTATGTGCTAGCTAGCAAAGAACAACTATCTCGTCAATTTAATCTGTTAATTGATTCTTATCTTGGAAAATACGCTAAGACTGTCCACTATGTTTTAGATATTTTACACCAGAGATTCCATGGTTTCTTTGTCGGACAGACCTTGGAAGCAATGATTCTTGGTAGTTTAACAGCTGGAGGTATGCTTTTGTTGCATTTGCCTTATGCAGCAACTATCGGGATTCTAGTGGCCTTTACAGCCTTAATTCCAGTTGTAGGAGCTTACATTGGTTTGACGATTGGATTTATTCTGATTGCGACCCAGTCAGTCTCTCAAGCTATTTTCTTCGTGATCTACCTTGTCGTTCTTCAGCAATTTGAAGGAAATCTTATTTACCCGCGCGTGGTTGGTGGCTCAATCGGATTACCTGGTATGTGGGTATTGATGGCTATTACCATTGGCGCAGCGCTTTGGGGCGTTTTAGGAATGCTAGTAGCTGTACCTTTAGCAGCTAGTCTTTATCAGATTATCAAGGACAATGTCGCTAAACGCCAAGAAAATCGTTTAGAATAGCGAATTAAAGAAAAAAATACCTCTAACTTACGAATAAATAAGTGGAGGTATTTTTATGTATGCAATAGAAATGAAAGCAGATGCCATGTTGCCACGCGAACGATTGAGAGATTTAGGTGCCGAGCAATTAAGCAATCAAGAATTATTGTCCATTTTATTACGAACAGGTACCAAGACAAGACCAGTTTTAGAGGTAGCTAATGATATTTTAAAACACATCGATACACTTGCTGACTTTCAGCATTTATCCTTACAAGAATTGCAAAAAATTAAAGGAATTGGCTATGTCAAATCTATTGAAATCAAAGCAATGATTGAACTGGCAAAGCGCATTAGCAAAGCAGAATATGTCCAAAAAGAGCGTATCATGAGTAGTGAACGTTTGGCTAGAAAGATGATGTTAGAGTTGAGCGATCAGAAGCAGGAGCATTTGGTGGCGATTTATTTGGATACTCAGAATCGCATTATCGAACAACGGACGATTTTTATTGGTTCGGTTCGTCGTTCAATCGCAGAACCTCGTGAGATTTTGTACTATGCTTGTAAAAACATGGCAACTTCAGTGATTATTATTCACAATCACCCGTCAGGTTCACCAGCACCGAGTGAAAATGACCTACGATTTACCGAGAAAATGAAACGAGCTTGCGATGATATTGGCATAGTCTGTTTAGATCACATTATAGTAGGCAAATACCAATATTATAGTTTTAGGGAAGAAACAGATGTACTGTAAAACTAAAAAAACCTGAAAGGAAAACTCTCAGGCAAGAAAAAGTATTCTAATACTAAATAAACTCAGCTAAGCAAAAAGCAGTTGGATTGCAGTTTGTTATTGATTTGATTGACTCATGAAATAAAGAAGTGTCTGTAATTCACTCGTTAAGTCAACGTATTGGACGATGACACCTTTTGGAACATTTAGATGAACGGGAGAGAAACTCAAAATACCACGGATACCAGCTTCAACCAAGATATCAGCAACTTCTTGAGCTTTAGTACTTGGAACCGTTAAGATAGCTGTTTCTATGCCAGCTTCTTGTGCGTATTCTTTAAGTGATGAGATACCATAAACTGGAATACCATCTGATGTTTGATGTCCAACAATTTCATTATCGTCCGTATCAAAAGCCATAGCAATTTGCATCTTGTTACGATCATGGAAACGGTAGTGAAGTAATGCTCGACCGATATTACCACATCCAACCAATAAAACATTTGTTGTTGAATGGTCGTTTAGGATATCAGCGAAGAAGTTCATTAATTTTTTGACGTCATAGCCGAAGCCACGTCTTCCTAGCTCACCAAAATAGGAAAAATCTCGGCGAACAGTTGCAGAATCGATTCCCATAGCATCTGCAATTTGTTTTGAACTTGCTTTTTCGACATTATCTGTATTAAAACGTTTGAAAATGCGATAATACAGCGAAAGTCGCTTAGCCGTTGCTTTAGGAATAGATTTCTCAGTAGTCACAATACCATCTCCCTTTTACTTGTTACATCTATTGTAACAAAAACTTTGTGAAATTAAAAACAAATTTTACAAAATAGAGTAAAAAAACAACCCCAAAGCTAATAAGAAGTAGCTAGGGAGTTGTTTTTATTGATTAAGCTTCTTTTTTAGTGAAAATATCACGTTCAACGAGGCTGTCCATCAAGAAATAGAATTTTTCTTGGAGGATTTTATTATCTTCAGATTTGAAGATATTAACGAAACGAAGCCCTGATTTGTCAGTAATGCTTAGTTTGAAGCCTGTCAAATCTTTGTTGATAGTGATTTTTAATGGGAATCCATCACCTGAATTAGGGACTTTTTCCAATAAACGCGTTAATTCGTAATTACCGATACGGTTTTGCGTAAAGGTTGTGTCACGAAGCGTATATTTTTTAATATTATCGCTAATAGCATAGCTGTAAAGACAGTCTTTTAAAGTGATTTCTTTTTCAAATGCCATCCTATTTTCCTACAATTTCTATTAATTTTTTAGCGAGTTCTTGAACTTCTTCGATAGTGTTAAGTTCTGAGAAGCTAACGCGGATTGATTCTGCCAAACGTGGTGAATCTTCACCATATAGGCTTGCCAAGACGTGACTTGGATCGACAGTACCAGCAGTACATGCAGAACCAGTTGAAACAGCGATACCAGCTAAATCAAGTCGAGTTAGGAGAATACCGTTGTTTTGATTTGGAAAACCAATGTTGAGCACGTGAGGCATTTTGTTTTGGCTACCGTTGATGTAATAGTCTAAGCCAGAAATAGCATCAAGGAAGGCTTGACGTAGTTCTTGGACGTGTTTGTAATTAGCATCTTTGTTAGCAACAGCATCTGATAGGGCTTTTGCCATACCAGCAATACCAATCATATTTTCAGTGCTAGCTCTGCGTTTTTCTTCTTGTTCCCCACCATGGAGCAAATTATCAAAGTGTTGTGGTGTTGAGTAAAGAATACCCACACCTTTTGGTCCGTGGAATTTATGAGCAGAAGCTGAAAGGAAATCAGCTTTAATCTCTTCAGGATAAACATCAATTTTCCCGATTGCTTGAACAGCATCAACGTGGAAAGCAGCTTGATGGTCTGAGAGAAGTTCGCCAATTTCTTTAACGGGAAGAAGGTCACCTGTTTCGTTGTTTGCAAACATTGTGCTGACTAAAATCGTATCATCGCGAAGAGCGTCAGCCACTTGTTTAGCAGAAATGTGACCATCTTCAGGTTTTAGGTATGTGACTTCAAAACCAAAACGTTTTTCCAAATACTCCATTGTATGAAGAACGGAGTGGTGTTCGATAGAAGTGGTAATGATGTGTTTACCTTTTTCTTGGTTAGCAAGAGCATAGCCTTTGATGGCAGTGTTGTTGCTTTCAGTAGCACCAGATGTAAAGATAATGCGGCGTGGGTCAGTTTTTAAAGCTGAGGCAATGGTCTGGCGGTAAGAACGCAAACGCTGGTTAGCGTGACGTCCAATCCCATGAATACTTGATGGGTTACCAAAATCGTTGACCATAATTCCTGTCATTGCATCAATAACAGAAGGTGTGAGAGGGGTAGTTGCAGCATTATCGAGATATATCATATAGTAAATTAATCCTTTTTAGCGTTATATGAGAATAGTGGGCTGAGCGGAGTTTTTTCGTGGATACGAATAATCGCGTCAGCAATCAATTTGCTTGCTGAAAGGTATTTAATGTTCTTAGGCAAGCGTTCTTTAGTAGCAACTGAGTCAGTTACTAAGATTTCTTTAATAGGAGCAGCATCAAGGCTTTCTGCAGCAGCTCCAGCAAATAGACCGTGACTAGCAACGGCATAAATTTCAGTAGCGCCATCGCGTTCAACGATTTTAGCTGCCTCAGCAAATGTTTTACCAGTGTTCAAAATGTCATCGATAAGGATTGCTTTTTTACCAGCAACATCACCGATAATGTAGCCTTCTTCACGGTGTGCATCATCTTCAGCGTAGTCGATGATAGCGATTGGTGAATCAAGGGTTTGAGCCAAGCTACGAGCACGTTTGATACCAGAGTTTTTAGGGCTGACAACAACAACGTCTTCACCTTTCAAACCAAGGTCGCAGTAGTATTTAGCAAACAATGGAACAGTGAAGAGGTTATCAACTGGGACATCAAAGAAACCTTGTACTTGAACAGCGTGAAGGTCAAGAGTCAAAAGACGGTCAACACCAGCTTTAACAAGCATGTTTGCTACAAGTTTAGCTGTGATTGGTTCACGTGATGCAGCAATACGGTCTTGACGTGAGTATCCGAAGTAAGGGATAACGACATTGACAGTGTGGGCGCTGGCACGTTTACAAGCGTCTACCATAATCAAGAGTTCCCAAAGGTTGTCATTAACAGGGTAGCTAGTTGATTGGATGATGTAGATATCATCACCACGAACTGTTTCTTCGATGTTAATCATGATTTCGCCGTCTGAAAACTTGCGTGTTGACACTTTTCCAAGAGGGACTCCAACTTCGTCCGCAATTTTTTGTGCAATCTCTACGTTAGAAGAAAGAGAAAAAAGCTTGAATTGTTTGTCGGCGTAATGTTCTGCCATGATATAAATAAACTCCTTTAAAATTAATACTTATATTTTACCAAAAAAACTGAAATAATTCAGCATTTTCTAAGGAAAAAGCGCCTTTAATTTCGCTTAAGGGTTGCGCTAAAGCGAGCAACTTTGCTTTTAGCATACTTAAAGTCAATGTCATGCTGAGCTAAGAAGTTGTCAAAATCTTTTTTGCCTTTTTCAGCATTTTCAACTTCTAGTTCAAGTTCATAGTCTTTAATATCAGCATATTGATTGCTATCAAGAGCCATAAGACCAATATCTGTCATTGTTTCGCGGCGTGTTGTCGTCAGACTACCAAAATTTTTAAGGCTTGATAGTTTAACACCATTTTCTTCGATAAGTTTCAAAAAATCAACTTCTGGAAATTGACCAGATTTGATGATTTCTTTGGCATCAGCCACACTCAAATCATAGTTGTATTCCAAATTACCAACTTCTTTTGGAATTTTCAATGTGATTTCTGCGCGATTTGGCAATGTCCGAATGCGAAGAGACATGCGATGTGCTTTCATGTCAAAATTATCTGAATCGAAGTAGTAATTCGTTTGCGTTACTGGTGTAACGTGTGAAAGTTGACTGTTAAGACGATTGAATTCGTCTTTAGTGAGTAATGTTTTGTACTCAATTTCAAGGTGTGTCATAAAATAATTTTCCTTTTTTCCTCAATTAGAAATATGGTATAATAGGTTTGTTATATTAATTCTATACAAAAGTCAATTTTTTGACAAGGATTGGTTATGTCTGCGTGACAAGCCCATCCCATTAGGAAGGAAATGTGATGGACTGGGAGAAATTTTTAGATCCTTACATACAAACTGTTGGTGAATTGAAGATTAAATTGCGCGGAATCCGCAAGCAATTTCGTAAACAAAATCGACATTCACCGATTGAGTTTGTGACTGGTCGTGTAAAATCGGTCGAAAGTATCAAGGAAAAAATGGTGCTACGCGGGATTAAACCAGAGAACATTGAACAAGATTTGCAAGATATTGCTGGTCTTCGTATTATGGTTCAATTTGTTGATGACGTTGATGAAGTTTTGGCACTTTTACGTAGTCGACATGATATGAAAATCGTGCAGGAACGTGATTACATCACGCATATGAAAGCCAGTGGTTATCGTTCATACCATGTTATTGTGGAATATCCTGTTGATACCATTGATGGTCAAAAAACAGTTCTAGCTGAGATTCAAATTAGGACTTTAGCGATGAACTTCTGGGCAACGATTGAACATTCATTGAACTATAAATATAAAGGCGAGTTTCCTGATGAAATTAAAAAACGTTTGGAAACAACAGCAAAAATTGCCCTTGAGTTGGATGAGGAGATGCGAAAAATTCGCGAGGATATTAGGGAAGCACAGCTTTTATTTGATCCCGCAAGTCGGAAATTAAGTGATGGTGTAGGAAATAGTGATGACACAGACGAATATTACAGATAAAGTAACACGTGTTGCTATCGTAGCAAACGGGAAATATCAGAGTAGACGAGTTGCCTCAAAGCTTTTTGCGGCATTCAAGGAAGATAAAGGATTCTATTTGTCTAAAAAAGATCCAGATATTGTCATTTCCATTGGTGGTGATGGCATGCTGTTGTCTGCTTTTCACACGTATGAAAAGATCCTTGATAAAGTCCGCTTTGTGGGAATTCATACCGGTCATCTGGGGTTTTACACCGATTACCGAGATTTTGAAGTAGAAAAGTTAATTGAGAATTTGCGAGCTGATAAGGGGCGTAAGGCATCTTATCCAGTTTTGCGAGCTAAAATCACTTTAGATGATGGTCGTGTGGTGAAAGCGCGCGCCCTTAACGAAGTAGCCATCAAACGTATTGAGAAAACAATGGTTGCTGATGTTGTCATTGATAAAGTGAAGTTAGAGCGTTTCCGTGGTGACGGTATTTCGGTATCGACACCGACAGGAAGCACAGCTTACAATAAATCTTTAGGCGGAGCTATTTTGCACCCAACGATGGAAGCGATGCAGTTGACAGAGATTTCTAGTCTTAACAACCGTGTTTATCGCACCCTTGGGTCATCTGTGATTGTGCCGAAAAAAGATAAAATTGAAATCATTCCTAAACGCCAAGGCGTTTATACAGTGTCAATCGATAACAAAACCATGCATTATAAAAATGTGTCTAAAATTGAATATTGTATTGACAATAAAAAAATTAGTTTTGTGGCAACCCCCTTCCATACAAGTTTCTGGGAGCGCGTGAGAGATGCCTTTATAGGAGAAGTAGATTCGTGAGATTTGAATTTATTGCGGACCGACGAACAAAAGTAAAAACATTTTTAAAGGGACATGATGTCTCAAAAGGTTTATTAGCCAAAGTTAAATTTAAAGGTGGAAATATTTGGGTAAATGGCGTTGAGCAAAATGCCATTTATTTATTGGATGTGGGAGATGTGGTGACGATTGAAATTCCTGATGAACAGGAACATGAAACCCTTATTCCAGTCAAGCATGACCTTGATATTGCCTATGAAGATGATCATTTTTTGATTATCAATAAACCCCATGGTTATGCAAGCATTCCAAGTGTTTTGCATTCAAATACCATTGCTAATTTTGTCAAATATTACTACATGGAGCAAAATTATCCTAACAAGCAAGTTCACATCGTAACTCGACTTGATAAGGATACAAGCGGCTTGATGCTCTTTGCCAAACACGGTTATGCCCATGCTCGACTTGATAAACAACTACAAAGTAAGACCATTGAAAAACGTTATTATGCCTTGGTTTCTGGTCAAGGTGAACTAGAAGATGAGGGTGAAATCATTGCGCCGATTGCTCGAGATGAAGATAGTATTATCACACGTCGCGTTCATCCGTCTGGAAAATACGCTCACACAAGTTATCGCGTTGTGGAACGCTTTGGCGATGTGGCTTTGGTAGATATTCGACTTCACACAGGACGAACTCACCAAATTCGTGTGCATTTTGCTCACATTGGTTTCCCACTTTTGGGAGATGATTTGTATGGTGGTCGCATGGATCTTGGCATTACGCGACAAGCGCTTCATTGCCATTATCTACGTTTTGTAGACCCTTACACAAATAAAGAGATTATCCAAAGCGCAAACTTGACAGATGACTTTGATAGCGTTATCATGAAGCTACAACAAAAATAGATGGAAGGTTAATTTTTATGGGAATTCGATCTTTATTTGGTAGCTTAAGGGAAAAAATTGTTGGTAAAAACCTCAAAATTGTTTTTCCTGAAGGAAATGATGAACGTGTTCTTCGTGCAGCCGCTCGTTTAAAATTTGAAGGTTTGATTGAACCAATTATTTTAGGAGAAGCTACGGAAGTTCGAGAATTATTGGCTAAATTCGGTTTTGCTGATCAAAACTATGTGATTATTAACCCGCAAACTTATGATAAGTTTGATGAGATGAAGGAAGCCTTTCTTGAAATCAGAAAAGGTAAAGCAACTCCTGAAGATGCTGATCGTCTATTGAAAGATGTTAATTATTTTGGTGTTATGTTGGTCAAACTTGGTTTGGCTGATGGTATGGTTTCTGGTGCGATTCACTCAACAGCAGATACTGTTCGCCCAGCTCTTCAAATCATCAAAACAAAACCAGGCATTTCCAGAACATCAGGTGTCTTCTTGATGAACCGTGAAAGCACTGATCAACGTTTTATGTTCGCAGATTGTGCTATCAATATTGATCCGAATGCTCAAGAATTATCTGAAATTGCTTTAAATACTGCTGAAACGGCAAGAATTTTTGACATTGATCCAAAGATTGCCATGCTTAGCTTTTCAACAAAAGGAAGTGCAAAAGCACCTCAAGCTGAAAAAGTTCGTGAAGCTACACAACTGGCTAAAGGACGTCAGCCTGAATTGGCTATCGATGGTGAATTGCAATTTGATGCCGCTTTTGTTCCAAGTACAGCAGAAGTAAAAGCACCAGATAGTGACGTCGCTGGACAAGCAAACGTCTTTATCTTCCCAGACCTTCAATCAGGAAACATTGGCTACAAGATTGCTCAACGTCTCGGTATGTTTGAAGCAATCGGTCCAATTCTTCAAGGATTGAACAAACCAGTCAATGATTTATCACGTGGTTCAAGTGCAGAAGATATTTATAAATTAGCTATTATCACAGCAGCTCAGGCCGTTGATGACATGAACGAATAATAAGAAAGAATCAGTTGGCTGATAACCAACTGACTTTCTTATATATAGAAGAGTATAGAAAGAGAATGACATGACAAAAATCGCATTAGTAACAGGCGCTTCGGCAGGATTTGGAAAAGCCATTGTTAAGAAATTAGTAGCAGATGGTTACCAAGTCATTGCAAGTGCTCGTCGTTTGGAGAAATTGCAGAGCTTACAAGCAGAACTAGGTAGTGACAAGGTTTATCCTTTGCAAATGGATGTTTCTGAGCCAGAACTCATTGATCAAGCTTTAGCAAGTTTACCAGAAGCTTGGCAGCAAATTGACCTTTTAGTCAATAATGCTGGGTTGGCACTGGGCTTAGACAAGGCATATGAGGCAGATTTTACTGACTGGATGACTATGATTAATACTAACATCGTCGGTCTAACTTATCTGACACGTCAAGTCTTACCAGACATGGTTAAGCGTAATTCAGGGATAATTATTAACCTTGGGTCAACAGCAGGAACTATTCCATACCCAGGAGCCAATGTTTATGGTGCTTCAAAAGCATTCGTCAAACAATTCTCGCTAAATTTGCGTGCTGATCTTGCCGGTACAAAGATTCGTGTGACGAATATCGAACCAGGACTTTGTGAAGGAACAGAGTTCTCAAATGTCCGCTTCAAAGGTGACGATGAACGTGCTGAGAAACTTTACGAAGGAGCGCACGCCATTACGCCAGAAGATATCGCAAACACCGTTTCTTGGGTGGCTAGTCAGCCAGAGCATGTTAATTTTAACCGTATTGAAATGATGCCAGTGTCTCAAACATACGGTGCGCAGCCTGTTTATCGTGATTAAGAATAAACAAAAAGAGCCTTTTGGCTCTTTTTTAATCATCGAAAATAGGATTGGTGCTAGAAGGTCCAGAAGTGACATCAGACCAGCCAACGATTGCTTGACCAGATTCATTTAGGTAACTTGCCAGAACAGGCTTTAAGTCTTGGATAAAAGTAATAACACCCATAAGTTCACCAGAATCATCTTTAACTGCTTGATAAGTTTGAAATAAGATACGGTCAAATGATTCGGTAGGAATTTGAAAATGAAGGGCTTGTTCTGGTGCTTGCTCAAGGCTGGTCCAAATCCATTGTGGTAATTCATTTTCTTCGGGTTCAGAGAAAAAAGAGCCGTCTGAACGATTATTGCTATAAATCAGTTTTAAATTTTTATCATAAAAACTAGCTCGGTAAGGAAGATGAGCCAGTAAGTCTTTTACATTTTTCATGGTTTTAGGATAGCGATTTTGTATCAGAAATGCAAGCAAGCTGTCTGAAAGCTGTCAGCTGGAAAAAAAGCAGAGGAAAGTATCAGTTTTTCGTAAGATATAACTATCGTTTTCAAACTTTTCTTAGTAAAATAGAGGCATTAAAAACGAAGAGGACAGTGCTGTGAGTAAAATTATTTTTTTAGATGTTGATGGAACCTTGGTGGATTATCACAATCGTATTCCAGAATCTGCTGCGATCGCAATTCGACAAGCGCGTGCTAATGGGCATAAAGTCTTTGTCTGTACGGGACGTAGTCGTGCAGAAATGCAACCTGAATTATGGGAAATTGGGCTTGATGGCATGATTGGGGGCAATGGTTCATATGTCGAGTACAATGGAGAAGTTATCATGCATCAGATGATTTCAAAAGAAGATTCGAGAGCGATTGTTGACTGGTTACATGAGCGCGGATTGGAATTTTATTTGGAATCTAATAACGGATTGTTTGCTTCAGAAAACTTTAAAGAAGCTGCTCGCCCAGTCATGCGCAAGTACGTCATGCAAAAAGGAAAAACAGCCGCAGAAGTAGAACACATGGAAGCTGAAGATGCTCTTCATGGCTTGGTTTATGGTGGCAAATTATACCGTGATGACCTAAATAAAGTCAGCTTTATTTTGAATTCTTACCAAGATCATTTGGATTCTGCTAAGGCTTTTCCAAACTTAAAAGCTGGCACTTGGGGTGGTCGAGGGGAAACAGCTTTATTTGGCGACCTCGGCGTTAAAGATATTACCAAAGCGCATGCCATTGACGTTATTTTAGAGCATTTGCAGGCTAGTCGTGAGGATACCATTGCTTTTGGTGATGCCAAAGTGGACATTCCAATGCTTGAGTGTTGTAAGATTGGTGTTTCTATGGGAAATGGTGGCCCAGAAATTCTAGCTATGGCTGATATGGTGACTGACGATGTCGAAGAAGATGGCCTTTACAATGCCTTTGCCAAATTAGGTCTGATAGGATAAGACGGGTTTAAAATAGGATTTGTCAGATTGTTTATATTTTGTTTAGATATCTGATATTTGTCCTCGTTTTTTCGTATGATAGTACAAGGATAGCGTTGGATAGCATTAGTTTTTTAGAAATGATAGCGCTATAATTGTAGTCAATGAAAAGTTAAAAGGAGATTGACATGTTACACAAAACGCTAAAACCATTTCCAGATTATTTCTTGTGGGGAGCTTCAACCTCTGCTTACCAAGTAGAAGGTGCCTCTTTAGAAGACGGCAAAGGACCTTCTTGTCAAGATGTGAAAGAATTGCCAGCAGGAACTGCAGATTTGACAGTTTCAGTTGACCATTATCATCACTACAAAGAAGATATTGCCTTGATGGCAGAAATGGGCTTTAAATCTTATCGTTTTTCAATTTCTTGGTCACGTGTTTTGCCAAACGGGACTGGCGAAGTGAATCCAAAAGGAATTGAGTTTTATAACAACTTGATTGATGAATGTTTGAAATATGATATCGAACCAATTGTGACAATGTTCCACTTTGATATGCCAGCAGCGCTTGATGAACGTGGCTCATGGTCAACACACGAATCAGTAGATTGGTTTGCTGAATATGCGCGTGTCTTGTTTGAAAACTTTGGTGACCGTGTTAAATATTGGTTGACAATTAATGAACAAAACATGTTGACCTTGGTTGGTCCGGTTATTGGTACTCTTCACGTGCCAGAAGGAACAACAAACCTTACAAAAGAAATTTACCAACAAAATCACCATCAATTGGTAGCGCAAGCTAAAGCTATGCAACTTTGTCACGAAATGCTTCCAGAAGCTAAAATTGGTCCAGCACCAAATATTTCATTGGTTTATGCGGCTTCATCAAAACCAGAAGATGTTCTAGCTGCTCAAAACTTCAATGCAATTCGTAACTGGCTCTATCTTGATGCTTATATCCTAGGTGAATACAATAACCTTGTCTGGGCATACCTTGAAGAACAAGATGCTACACCAGTGATTACTGATGAAGATCGTGCCATCATGAAAGCTGCAAAACCAGACTTTATCGGATTTAACTACTATAATACAGCAACAGTAGCTGCATCAGATGGTACAGAAAGCTTGAACCCATCAGCTGACCAACAAACAGCGCGTGGAGAAGCAGGTTTCTACCGTGGTGTTGACAATCCAAACCTTCCAAAAACTGAATTTGGTTGGGAAATTGACCCAGTCGGTTTCCGTGCAACTGTTCGTGAAATGTATAGCCGTTACCGCTTGCCACTTTTGGTTACTGAAAACGGTCTTGGAGCTTACGATACTTTGACAGAAGATGGTAAAGTTCACGACCAATACCGTATCGATTATCTTCGTGCTCACATTGAACAAATTCAATTAGCGATTACGGACGGTGTTGATATGCTTGGTTACAATCCATGGTCAGCTATTGACCTTATCTCAACACACGAAGGCATTCGTAAACGTTATGGTTTCATTTACGTTGACCGTACTGATGAAGAAGTTGGCAGCCTTGAACGTTACCGCAAAGATTCATTCTTCTGGTATAAAAAAGTTATCGCAAGTAACGGACAAGATTTGTCAGATTAAAATAAGAAGAAAAAGCACTCAGCAGTTTTGCTGGGTGCTTTTCGTTTATAGTTGGGTGAATTGTTTTTTCTTGAGTTCAAAAACGACATCTGTTTCTTTAGCGACAGCCGTTTCATGTGTCACGATAATCACGGTTTTATTTTGCTGATGGGCGATGTCTTTAAAGATATTGACAATGTCTTGGGTGGTTTCTTCGTCTAAGTTTCCCGTTGGTTCATCAGCGATAATGACATTATGATTGGTTGCTAGGGCTCGGACGATGGCAACACGCTGTTGTTGACCTCCGGAAAGTTGAAGAACTGGTTTATCAATCATTTCTTTAGGAATGCCCACCAGCTCAAAAAGCTCATCGATTTTAGCATTGTCAACGGGAGTGTTTGTGATTTCGAGTGCTGTTTGAACATTTTGACGTGCAGTCATGTAAGTCATTAAATTATAAGCTTGAAAGATAGTTGAAACAGCGTTTTTACGGTAATTGGTCAAGCCAGACTTATTAATATCTTTGTCATCTAAGTAAATCTTGCCTGTTTTTGGGCTATCTAAGCCAGCCAGCAAGGAAAGAAAGGTGGTCTTTCCACTTCCTGATTGACCAAGAATGGCATAAATTTTTCCTCTTTCGAAGCTTAAATTAACATCTTTGAACAGGTAATCATCTGGATTATTAGTGTACCAATAGCCAATATTTTTAGTGTGTAAGGTCATATGAGTGTCCTTTCTAATTTGATGATAAGATATCTTTTGGTTTCATGCGAATGATACCAATACTTGCTAAGATAGTTGAGATAAATGAGATGATAAGGGCAATTCCACCGAGTTTAGCGACATCAGTTCCTGTTAGTTTGATGTCGAGATTATCGATTTCTTGTGGTGAAGTTGTTGCCATTGACATCATGTTGCCAAAACCACCGCCGGATGGTTTGTCATTTTGGGGTTTTGAGCCATTTTGCTTATTGTCATCATTAGAAGAGTTTGTTTCTTGACCAGGACCACCGCCATTAGGTCCTTGGTTTGTAGTTTGTTGTGTCTGAGTCGAAGATGATAACAGTTGGTTACCAAGAGCATTTCCAACAAAATTTCCTGCAAATGATGCAATCACAAGAGAAACAATAGTTACCATGAATAACTCTGTGAAGAATTGGCCGATAATTTTAAGGCGATTTTCACCCAAGCTCATGAGAACTCCAATTTCGTAACGGCGCTCACGAATGCTTAAAATAACAATCAAGGTTAGGATAACTGCGCCAGCAATAGCCACCAAAATAACAATATTTTGTGCAATTGATGAAATGTTATTGAGTGGTGAAAGCATTTGTTCGTAGATTTCATCGCTTGATGTCACAGAGTAAGTGTCGGTGTCGATTTCTGATTTTACTTCTTTAACGAAACTGTTCATTTTTTCAGGATTTGAAAGGGTATAGACAGCTGAATCAAGTTTATCTGTTTCACCTTTCATGGTATTAGCTGTTGTCAGTGTTGTGTAAATGTTGTTTTGTGGGTTTGAGGCATTTGACATCATTTGTGCTGTCGTTGCTGTTGATGAATTGTCGTAGATACCAATGACAGTTAGAGTGTAGTTTGTCTCAGTACTATCTACAGTAGTTGTTACTGTGAAAGTATCACCTACACTTAAATTGTTTTCGCTAGCCAAATCTGAAGAGATAAGTGCGGAGTTGTCGGCAGTTTCTGAAGTAATGCCGTCTCCTTTAGAAATCGTACTTGTTCCTGAAGTGAAGTCACTGACATTGTCAGTTGTGTTAACACCAGTAATGGTAAAATCACCCGATGCCATCATGGCGCCGTGGTTCTCAGGTTGGTTGCCATTTTGTGAAGCATTATCGCTTGAATCATCGGAAGATGAAGAAGTAGAGATAGCAGAAATACCGTCACCTGCATTAGCCGTTGTGGTTGTTGTGAAAAGGTATGATGAGACACCGCTTTTTTTTGCGATTGATTTTGCTGTTGCAAGGTCAACAGAAGTAGTAGCTGTGGTGGTGCTACTTGAGTCAGAACTATTTTCGCTGTCAGGTTTAAAAGCCTTCATCATAGCTTCGCGATTAACGGATAAAGTCACTGTTGCACCCGCTTGTTTTTTAGCTGATGTGACAGCAGAATCTGCCGCATTTTTAATGGTTAATCCAGCTAGCACAAAAATTAAAATCGCACTAGTCACCAAAACGAGTAGTCCCGTGCGTCCTTTTTTAGCTTTTGTCGCAAGCCATGCTCGCTTAATAAAATTCATGTCAATAACTCCTTTGCAATCGTATTACAAAAAAAGTCTAGGGGATTAAACTTAAGTCAAACTGAAAGAAAACTGAAATAAAACTTAAAAATTGTGAAAATGCAACCACCAAATATCGTCCGTAAAAACCGAACGATATAAAAATATAAAATAAAAATAATTGACATAAAACGAATGAAGTTGTAAAATGATAATGGAAGGGTAAGGTTTTACCTAGCGATGCTCTATTGTGTTAAGGCACAGTAGAGTTATAGGAAGGTCATTTTTTAATGAAAGAGTCGATGTGTTTTTGAGCTACTCTGACAGAGAAAAGGTGACCTTTTTAGATTGTCATTTGACCTTGTCTGAGTGTTTGCTGACACAAAGACCACGGAGAAATTGATATGTATAACGAAATGCCTGTCTTTGATTATGAAGATATTCAACTCATTCCTAACAAATGTATCATTAAAAGCCGTTCGGAAGCTGATACGCATGTAACACTTGGTGATTATACCTTTAAATTGCCAGTTGTTCCTGCTAATATGCAGACGATTATCGATGAAAATATCGCTGAAAAGCTTGCTAAAAATGGTTACTTTTACATTATGCATCGTTTTGATGAGGCTTCTCGTAAACCTTTCGTCAAACGCATGCATGACCAAGGCTTGATTGCTTCAATCTCAGTAGGTGTTAAAGATTATGAGTACGACTTTGTCTCAAGCTTAAAAGATGATGCGCCAGAATTCATTACCATTGATATCGCTCATGGGCATTCTGATAGTGTCATTGAGATGATTAAGCACATTAAAAAAGAATTGCCAGATACTTTTGTTATCGCTGGTAATGTTGGAACACCTGAGGCTGTTCGTGAGTTGGAAAATGCTGGTGCTGATGCCACAAAAGTTGGGATTGGTCCTGGTAAAGTTTGTATCACAAAAGTGAAAACTGGTTTTGGAACAGGTGGCTGGCAATTAGCAGCACTACGTTGGTGCGCAAAAGCAGCTCGTAAACCAATTATTGCTGATGGTGGTATTCGTACTCACGGTGACATTGCCAAATCTATTCGTTTTGGTGCGACAATGGTTATGATTGGTTCTCTCTTTGCTGGACACTTAGAAAGCCCAGGAAAATTGGTAGAAGTAGATGGAAAACAGTATAAAGAATACTACGGTTCAGCTTCTGAGTACCAAAAAGGAGAACACAAAAACGTTGAAGGTAAGAAAATCTTACTCCCTGTCAAAGGACATTTAAAAGACACACTTGTTGAAATGCAAGAAGATCTTCAAAGTTCAATTTCATACGCTGGCGGTCGTGATTTGCATGCCTTGACACGTGTTGATTATGTTATCGTTAAAAATTCAATCTGGAATGGTGATTCAATTTAGAACAGGAAAGTTGTCATTATTTTCAGAATATTACTTCTTTAATAATAGGACCAATGTCATCTTGAAATCCAAGTTTAAAATGATACAATAGTTCTATCATTAATGTGATGGTTAAAATTCAATATTACTTATTTATGCTACGAATAGGCGTAGCGTTTCTACAAGACACCGTAATGTCTAACAATAAGTCGATTCTCAGTTGCTGTCTGAGAAAACATTTTTGCATACCTGTAAAAATGTGACCGAGTTTTGCAAGAGGTGTTTACAATTTGTAAACACCTCTTTTTATACAATCTGTCTTTGTTTAATGACGCTTGAAAAGTTTCATAGTAAGTTGTTTATTTTAACAATCCGTTTTTAAAAATTTTTCAAAAGGAGAATCCATGAAATTATTGGAAGATCGCATCTTAAAAGATGGTAATGTTTTGGGTGAGGATATCTTGAAAGTAGATAGTTTCCTTACTCATCAAGTTGACTATGAACTCATGCAAGAAATTGGTAAAGTTCTTGCAGAAGCTTATAAAGACGCTGGTATCACAAAAGTGGTTACAATTGAAGCATCTGGTATTGCACCAGCTTTATATACGGCACAAGCCATGAACGTTCCAATGATTTTCGCTAAAAAAGCTAAAAATATCACAATGACAGAAGGTATTTTAACAGCAGAAGTTTATTCATTTACTAAGCGCGTGACAAGCACAGTATCAATCGCAAGTAAATTCTTGTCAGAAGATGACACTGTTCTTATCGTTGATGATTTCTTGGCAAATGGACAAGCTGCTAAAGGACTTCTTGAAATTATTGGTCAAGCAGGTGCTAAAGTTGCTGGTATCGGAATTGTCATTGAAAAATCTTTCCAAACAGGTCGTAAATTACTTGAAGAAACAGGCGTTCCTGTGACATCTCTAGCTCGAATCAAAGAATTTAAAGATGGACAAGTTGTCTTTACGGAGGCTGATGCATAAGATGGAAATGAATGAACAAAAACACTCACAAGCCGCTATCCTAGGTTTGCAACATTTGCTTGCCATGTATGCAGGGTCAATCTTGGTTCCTATCATGATTGCCAGCGCTCTCAACTATTCAGCTGAACAATTGACTTACCTCATTTCAACTGATATTTTCATGTGTGGGGTTGCTACGTTCTTGCAATTGCAGTTGCGTAAGCACTTTGGTGTAGGACTTCCAGTTGTTCTTGGTTGTGCCTTCCAATCTGTTGCACCGTTATCAATCATCGGGGCGAAACAAGGTTCTGGTTACATGTTTGGTGCCTTGATTGTTTCTGGTATTTATGTGATTTTGATTTCTGGCATTTTCTCAAAAATTGCTGATTTCTTCCCACCAGTTGTTACTGGTTCTGTCATCACAACTATTGGTTTGACTTTGATTCCCGTTGCTATCGGTAACATGGGTGATAACTCAGACAAACCAACAGTTCAATCATTGATTTTAGCACTTGTAACCATTGCGATTGTTCTTGCGGTTAATATTTTTGCTAAAGGTTTCATTAAATCAATTGCCATTTTGATTGGCTTGATTGGTGGAACGATTGTGGCTGCCTTTATGGGCTTGGTTGATACATCAGTAGTCGCTAACGCACCGCTTGTTCATATTCCACAGCCATTCTACTTTGGCGCACCAAAATTTGAAATCACATCAATTATTATGATGTGTATCATCGCAACGGTTTCTATGGTTGAATCAACTGGTGTTTATCTTGCATTGTCAGATTTGACTGGTGAAAAATTAGACAGCAAACGTCTTCGTAACGGTTACCGTGCAGAAGGTGCCGCTGTTCTTCTTGGTGGTATTTTCAATACTTTCCCATACACTGGATTCTCACAAAACGTTGGTTTGGTTCGTATTTCAGGAATCAAAACACGTCGTCCAATTTACTATACAGCCTTGTTCCTTGTGATTCTTGGGCTTCTTCCAAAATTCGGTGCAATGGCACAAATGATTCCAAGTCCAGTTCTTGGTGGTGCTATGATTGTTCTCTTTGGTATGGTTGCTCTTCAAGGGATTCAAATGCTAAATCAAGTTGATTTTCAAAATAACGAATACAACTTTATCATTGCTGCGGTTTCAATCGCTTGTGGAGTTGGTTTTAACGGAACAAATCTCTTTGTTAGCCTTCCAAATACAGTTCAAATGTTCTTAACAAATGGTATTGTTATTGCTGCATTATTTGCTGTTGTTCTTAATTTGATTTTAAACGGAAAACCAAAAAAATAAGCGTTTAGACATAAATAAACACATCTAGGATTTTTCCCTAGATGTGTTTTTCTTTTATCTTAGAAGTTGAAAGTGGGAGCGTAAGCCATTTGTCAAAGCTAAGCGATTATCTTTAGTGATGAGAATGCCTTCTATATGCGGAGTGGCTTGAATAGTTGCTAGAGCTTGCATGACAGGAAGACCAAAGAGTCGTGTCGTCCAGATTTCGCAATCAACAGACAAGTCAGAAACGATGGTAAGACTTGCCATTTCGGTCTCGATAGGATAGCCAGTTTCTTGGTCAAAAATATGGTGGTATTCTTTATTTCCAACTTTTAGGCGACGTTCGTAAATACCTGAAGTGACGACAGATTGATTTTTGAGAGTCAAAATCCCGATATGATTGCCTCGTGGTTTTTGAGGATTTTGAATACCAATTCGCCAGCTGCCGTTATCGTTTCTTGGATTATCGCCGTAAACAAGGACATTTCCACCAAGGTTAATCATGGCAGAAGTGATTTTTTCTGATTTTAAGTAATCCATGATTTTATCAGCGATATAACCTTTGGCAAGAGCACCAAGGTCGATTTTCATGCCTTTTTGGCTTAGAAAGACACTTTGTTTAGTCGCATCTAAAATGATATTTTCTGGTTTAGATAAGGCTAGCGCTTTTTGGATTTTTTGAGGACCAGGAACCCTAGCATCGTCAAAACCAATGCGCCAGCTTTGCACCAAAGGACCAATAGCGATGTTGAGGTTGCTAGGATTTGCTAAGCTATGCTTTTTGCCAATCGCAATTAAATCAAATAAATCTGGGTGAACAGTGACAGGAGTGATGCTAGAGTTATCATTAATGACCATGAGTTCAGAGTCAGCATCGTTGGCACTGAAGCGATTCTTGTAAAGTTCTAGAAGATGACAAACTTCGGCAATGTGCTCTTTTGGGGTGTCAGAATCAATTAAGATATCAATAGTAGTTCCCATCATCTGAATACTATGGCTAAGTTGCATGCTTTTCCTCCTGAAAGTTTCTTAGTTTTAGCATAATGTTTTCTGGTCAAAAAAGCAATTTCTAGGTCAGCAAAAAAGCTTGAGACAATTGCCTCAAGCTCAGTAGCTATGAAAAATTAGTTTTTCTTTTTCATTTCGCCGTGTGGGTAGTAAGTACCTTCTGGCATGTCATTGATGAAAACGTGGATTGCTTCTTTTGGAGCTTTAGCAATACGTGAAACAACTTCAGTTACTTCGCGAGCAAGCTCAACTTTTTGTTCTTGAGTACGACCTTCAAACAAATCGATTTTTACGAATGGCATAAGAGTCTCCTTTTTTAATCATTTAATAGTAACATTGTAGCATATTTTGCAGGAAAATTCAGGAAATTGCAGGAAAGAGAAGCAGCAATTTCAAAGGTAAATGTTATTTAAAAAGTTTCAGATTGTTTTTTTATGAAATATTAATCTGAAAGGTAACGAGATAATCCACCATAAAGCCTTTAAGATAGATTTGATTATAAAGAACCCCATCCAAAACTCTAATTGAATTGGCCAAACTATACAGAGAAAACATAAGAATTTTATGATATTAAAAGCCAAATATTCGCCTGGAGTATATCTTACAATATAGCGACGCCCATTTCCCATGTCATGACTTTCTCTTATGTATGAATGCATTTATTTACCTTCCTCCCTAAATGCTCTCTAAATGGTATAATACTCTAATTTGCATTCTACAATAACTATCTGATAAGGTCAAGCATTATTTTTATTTGCTCAACTAAATGATTTTATTGATTTACTGATTTTCATTAAAGAATTTTACCGTGTATTATTTTTGTTCTTCAGAGAATCAAAAATATCATATTTAATTTGTAAATAAAAAATTACTTTTCAAAGAGTAAAAAATACTCTTTGAAATCATTAAAAATAAAGACTTTTAAAGTTTGTGACTCTTACTTATATCTATATATGATACAGATATGATACAGATTTTTTCTAAACCTTTTTAATATCATTTCTATCGGTTTAAGCTCGAAAAATCAACTTTAAAAACATTTTTGTAACATACTCGTGATTCTTTTAATAAAGTGTCATCAAATTTACATGGGGTGCTGTGTTATAATTTCTAGTGAGCATTAACAATTTAACAGCACAAGGAGTGGCGTTTTGGTCGCTCTTTAGTGCGTTGATTTGTTATTCAATAGTGTTGGTTACCGATATCACATTAAGTGATGAAAGCTAGAGCAGTTTTTGCCTCTAGCTTTTTTTAATCGGTCAAATGCCAAGAACGGTGGGGAGAGGACGGCTTTGGCTGGCTAAATTGCTTGTTCTTCTTGTTTATCCATGAGCGATTTTATGGTAGAATAGTAGAATATTAGTAGAAGGTAGGAATGTCACTTTTGGCTCAACTCTATTATAAATATGGAACCATGAATTCTGGTAAGACCATTGAAATTTTAAAAGTAGCCCATAACTATGAAGAACAGGGAAAACCTGTTGTCATCATGACTTCAGCACTTGATACACGTGATGGGTATGGTATTGTTTCTAGTCGTATCGGTATGCGCCGTGAAGCTATTGCAATTACTAATGAGATGGATGTTTTTGCTTACGTCAAAGCTTTACCAGAGAAACCTTATTGTGTTCTTATTGATGAATGTCAGTTTTTAACGAAAAAGCATGTCTATGAATTAGCTCGTGTGGTTGATGAACTAGAAGTCCCTGTGATGGCTTTTGGGTTAAAAAATGATTTTCAGAATGAATTATTCGAAGGTTCAAAATACCTACTGCTTTTAGCAGATAAAATTGATGAAATTAAAACCATTTGCCAGTTTTGCTCGAAAAAAGCCACAATGGTTTTGCGAACTGAAAATGGAAAACCGGTTTACGAGGGAGATCAAATTCAAATTGGTGGAAATGAAACTTACATCCCTGTTTGCCGTAAACACTATTTTAATCCCATGATTTCAACTGAAAAATAAGAAATGAATTTGTAAGAGAGAGGATAACAAACACACATGAACATTTATGATCAGCTACAAGCGGTCGAAGACCGTTATGAGGAATTAGGAGAATTACTAAGTGACCCAGATGTCGTTAGTGATACAAAACGCTTTATGGCTTTGTCAAAAGAAGAAGCAAGCACACGTGAAACAGTAGCCGTTTACCGTGAATACAAAAAAGTTCTTCAAAACATCGAAGATGCCGAAGAAATGATTAAAGATGCTGGTGGTGATCCAGAACTTGAAGAAATGGCAAAAGAAGAACTCAAAGAATCAAAAGCAGCAAAAGAAGATTACGAAGAAAAACTTAAAATCCTTCTTTTACCAAAAGACCCTAACGATGATAAGAACATCATCTTGGAAATTCGCGGTGCTGCTGGTGGTGATGAAGCAGCCCTCTTTGCAGGTGACCTTCTTCAAATGTACCAAAAATACGCTGAAAGCCAAGGTTGGAAATTTGACGTCATGGAAGCTTCTTACAACGGTGTCGGTGGTATCAAAGAAGTTGTTGTCATGGTTTCAGGTCAATCTGTTTATTCTAAATTGAAATACGAATCAGGTGCTCACCGTGTACAACGTGTCCCTGTTACAGAAAGCCAAGGTCGTGTCCACACATCTACAGCGACAGTTCTTGTCATGCCTGAAGTTGAAGAAGTTGAATACGAAATCGATCCAAAAGACTTGCGTGTGGATATTTACCACGCATCAGGTGCTGGTGGACAAAACGTCAATAAAGTTGCGACAGCCGTTCGTATGGTCCACATTCCAACTGGTATCAAAGTTGAAATGCAAGAAGAACGTACACAACAAAAGAACCGTGATAAAGCCATGAAAGTCATTCGTGCGCGTGTTGCGGACCACTTTGCTCAAATCGCTCAAGACGAACAAGATGCTGAACGTAAATCAACAGTTGGTACTGGTGACCGTTCAGAACGTATCCGTACATATAACTTCCCACAAAACCGTGTGACAGACCACCGTATTGGTTTGACATTGCAAAAACTTGATAGCATTTTGTCAGGTAAATTGGATGAAGTGATTGATGCGCTTATTCTTTTTGATCAAACTAAGAAACTAGAAGAGTTAAATAAATAATGAACTACGCTGAAACAATCAGCCAACTAGAAAAAAACTTACAAGAAATTGGAGAAGATCCAGAAAACCTCACTTACGTTTTTCGTGAGTTAAAGGGCTGGAGTCTTCTTGATTTCATCTTACATCAAAATAAAGAAGTGACTGAATCAGATCAGAAGCTCCTTGAGTCAATCATGACTCAGCTAAGAGACCATCGCTCACCGCAGTATATCACTGGAAAAGCTTACTTTCGTGATTTGGAGCTTGCGGTTGATGAGCGTGTCTTGATTCCGCGACCTGAGACGGAAGAATTAGTTGACTTAGTGCTAAAGGAAAATAGCAAAGCTGATTTGCGTGTTTTAGATATTGGAACAGGCAGCGGAGCTATTGCCATTTCACTTAAGTCTGAGCGACCTGACTGGCAAGTTACAGCCTCAGATATCTCGCAAGGTGCTCTGCAATTAGCAAAAGAAAATAGCAATCTCAACCAAGTGTCGCTTGATTTTGTGGAATCAGATGTTTTCAGCCAGATTACAGGGACTTTCGATGTGATTATCTCAAACCCGCCTTATATTGCCTATGATGATAAGGATGAAGTTGGGGTGAATGTCCTTGCTTCTGAACCTCACTTGGCGCTTTTTGCGGACGAGGATGGTTTTGCCATTTACCGTCAAATTATCGAAGGTGCTGCTGAGCATTTATCAGAAAATGGAAAACTTTATTTTGAAATTGGCTACAAGCAAGGAGATGGTTTGCGTGCTTTGCTTAGCAAGCATTTCCCACAAAAACGTGTCCGTGTCTTAGAAGACATATTTGGTAAAGATAGAATGGTCGTGATGGATAATGGCTAATTTGGAAGAAATACTTCAAACGGGTGGTGCGGTGATTTTGCCGACAGAAACCGTCTATGGGCTTTTTGCACAAGCCATGAATGAAGAAGCAGTTGAACATGTGTATCACTTAAAACGTCGTCCTAAAGACAAAGCCATGAATTTGAATGTGGCAGATTACGAGACGATTTTAGCTTTTTCAAAAAATCAGCCAACTTATCTTAAAGACCTTTATGACGCCTTTTTACCTGGACCGTTAACCATTATTTTACAGGCAAATGACCGCGTGCCAGCTTGGATCAATTCTGGCTTATCAACAATTGGTTTTAGAATTCCAAAACATCCGCAGACTTTGGCACTTATTAAAGAGACCGGTCCTCTCATTGGACCGTCAGCCAACATTTCTGGTCAAGAAAGTGGCAAAGTTTTTGCGCAAATTCAGAAGCAGTTTGGCAACTCAGTTGAAGGACTGGCGGACGATGCTGCTATCACTGGTGTTGACTCGACAATTTTGGATTTGTCTGGTGACTTTGCACGTATTTTACGTCAGGGAGCTATTACAAAAGAAGATTTGTTAGCGCAAGTCCCTGAGTTGACGTTTGCAAAAGATTAGATTTGGAGTTTATTTGATACTGTTTCGGCTTTTACAATCGAGAAAAGATTGTGACTTGATCTTATCAAAAGGGAGATAAGGATATGATTTTTGACAAGGAAAACTACGAAGCATTTGACACCGAACTTTGGCAAGCTATCCATGCTGAAGAAGTTCGTCAACAAAATAACATTGAACTCATTGCCTCTGAAAATGTGGTCTCCAAAGCTGTTATGGCAGCTCAAGGAACAGTACTGACAAATAAATACGCCGAAGGTTATCCTGGAAAGCGTTATTATGGCGGTACTGATTGTGTGGACGTGGTTGAAAATTTGGCTATTGAACGTGCCAAAGAATTGTTTGGTGCTAAGTTTGCCAATGTCCAACCGCACTCAGGAAGTCAAGCCAATGCCGCAGCTTATATGGCTTTAATCCAACCAGGTGATACTGTCCTTGGAATGGATTTGGCTGCAGGTGGTCACTTGACTCACGGGGCATCAGTCAGCTTTTCAGGAAAAACATATCACTTTGTCTCTTATTCAGTTGACCCAGTCACAGAACGCATCGATTACGATAAATTAGCGGATTTGGCTAAAGAAGTCAAACCTAAATTAATCGTTGCTGGGGCGTCAGCTTATTCACGTATTATTGATTTTCCGAGATTCCGCGAGATTGCAGACAGCGTTGGTGCTTATCTAATGGTTGATATGGCCCACATTGCTGGTCTTGTGGCATCTGGTCATCACCCAAGTCCAGTCCCATATGCTCATGTGACAACGACAACTACCCACAAAACCCTTCGTGGCCCTCGTGGCGGACTCATTTTGACAAATGATGAAGCTATTGCTAAGAAGATTAATTCTGCAGTCTTTCCGGGTCTTCAAGGTGGTCCATTGATGCATGTGATTGCTGGAAAAGCTGTCGCTCTAAAAGAAGCGCTGGATCCAGCTTTCAAAGAATACGGTGAACAGGTGATTAAAAATGCAGCTGCTATGGCTGATGTCTTTAATCAACACTCTGATTTCCGTGTCATTTCAGGCGGTACAGATAACCACGTCTTTTTGGTTGACGTGACAAAAGTGGTTGAAAATGGAAAATTGGCACAAAATATTCTTGAGTCTGTTAACATTACGCTCAACAAAAATTCAATTCCATTTGAAACCTTGTCACCGTTTAAGACATCTGGTATCCGTATTGGTTCACCAGCCATTACCAGTCGTGGAATGGGTGAGAAAGAATCACGCCTTATTGCTGAATTGATTGTAAAAGCTCTTGAAAACTATCAAAACGAAACTATTTTAGAGGAGGTTCGTCGTGAGGTTAAAGCATTGACAGATGCTTTCCCACTTTATTAACGAACAGCTGAACACTTTTAAGTGTTCAGACAGACTTAACCATGATTGATTTGTATATTAAACGCATTGTTATTCATCAATTTACGCCAAATGATACGGAATTGATTTTGTCAGATCAGTTATTGACGATTACGCCACGTATTGATGAGTATTTTCGTAAAAAATTAAGCAAAGTTTTCTCAGATGAAGCCAAACGTGGAACGTTCTCAGAAGACAATGTCTTTCTTAGTTATTTGAGTGATGATTTGATGGAATCATCCGTTAAAATCGCTCAGCTTTGGAAAGAAGAGTTTGTCATTTCTGATAATCAAAAGACAAATGATTTGGTCTTCATCCAATTTGATAAAGACGGTGTTGAGCATTTTGCTTTCCTTCGTGTTGCGTTAAGAGAAAATTTCACGCATATCTCAAGTGACAGTGAAAGTCCGATTAAAATCACACAAAATAATTACCCATCTGCGGCTCAAACACCAGATGAAGCCTTGGTGATTAATCGTGTTAACCATCATTATTATTTGATTGAAAAACGCATTAAGCACAATGGTAGCTTTGCCAACTATTTCTCAGAGAATCTCTTGCAAGTTCAGCCTGAACAATCGGTCAAAAAATCGATTAAAATGGTAGAACAAGCTGCCCAGAAAATCGCTGAAAATTTCCAACAAGATGATTTTGCTTTCCAATCAAAAATGAAAGCAGCCATTCACAAAAACTTGGAAGAAGAGCAAGAATTATCTCCAGAAAAATTGGCGGACCAACTCTTTGACAATAATTTAACAGCTCGTTTGACCTTTGTTGATGAGTTGAAAGAAAGCATTCCAGAGCCTATTCAGGTGTCGGATATTGACCACTCGCGTCAAACGAAAAAATTAGAGAATCAAAAATTGTCACTGTCAAATGGTATTCAATTGATTGTTCCTAATAATGTTTATGAAGACGCTGAGTCGGTTGAATTTATTCAAAATCCAAATGGAACCTATTCCATCTTGATTAAAAATATAGAGGATATTCAAAATAAATAATGTTTAAGTTCTTAAAACGCCTGATTGTACTGGCATTTGTCATTTTCTGTGGCTACCAAGTTTACGTCACTCATGAAAATGTTCATAATGTATTGCAGTATAAAAGCATGGTCAAAGAGATTTTAGACGATAATGACACCACAGCCAACGTTGAGTTGGTCTTGGCAATGATTTACACAGAAACAAAGGGAAATGATGGCGACGTTATGCAATCTAGCGAAAGTTCAGACGGCGTTGCTAATTCCATCACTGATAGTAAAACGAGTATTCGCCAAGGGGTCACAGTCCTTTCAGAAAATCTTTCTTTAGCCCATGAGGCAGGAGTAGATGTTTGGACAGCTGTTCAAGCTTATAACTTTGGAACATCTTATATTGATTATGTTGCAAAGCACGGTAGTAAAAATACAATTACTTTAGCTAAAACTTATTCACGCGATGTAGTAGCTCCAAGTCTTGGTAACACGACTGGTGAATCTTATTTTTACTATCATCCTCTGGCTTTGATTTCAGGTGGACAGCTATATCGAAATGGTGGTAATATTTACTACTCGCGTGAGGTTCATTTTAATTTATATTTGATTGAATTAATGAGCTTATTTTAAAATAGTAAGGTTTAGAGTTTAATATCTCTATTAAAAAAGAGAAATATGAAATATTTAAGTCGTTATTTCAAAGGGTACCTTAAAGAGACTGTCTTAGGTCCCCTTTTCAAATTGTTTGAAGCATCTTTTGAATTATTAGTTCCTATTATCATTGCGCGAATCGTTGATACGATTATTCCAAGCAATAACAAGATGAATCTTGTTTTGATGATTGGACTTTTGTTCCTATTCGCTGTTGTCGGTGTCATTGTGGCGATTACCGCACAATACTTTTCTTCAAAAGCCGCAGTTGGCTATACGCGTCAGCTGACCAAGGATTTGTTTAAAAAAATCATGGGCTTGAGTAAGGAAGACCGTGATAAACTGACAACTTCAAGTTTGGTAACACGCTTAACCAGCGATACTTACCAAATTCAAACAGGAATTAACCAATTCTTGCGTCTTTTCCTACGCGCACCGATTATTGTCTTTGGTGCCATTATCATGGCTTTTAATATCAGCCCTAAGATGACTATCGACTTTTTGGTTATGGTTGCCATTTTATTTGTGATTGTCTTTACTATGTCGCATCTTTTGAATCCAATCTATGCTAGTATTCGTCGTGCGACTGATAAGATTGTGAACATGACACGTCAGCAGTTGGAAGGGGTTCGTGTTATTCGAGCTTTTGGTCAAGTGGACAAGGAAGAAAGAGAATTTGCGGCTGCTAACCAAAACTACACTGATTTACAATTAAAAGCAGGGCGCTTATCAAGTTTAGTAACGCCTTTGACTTACCTTGTGGTAAACAGCACTTTGATTCTTGTCATTTGGCAAGGAAATATCCAAATCGGTAAAGGTCTTCTTTCTCAAGGAATGTTGATTGCCTTGGTTAACTATCTTTTGCAAATTTTGACTGAATTGCTTAAGATGACAATGCTTGTAACCTCTCTTAACCAATCATTTATCAGTGCTAAACGTATCACAGAAGTTTTTGAAAAAGAGTCTGAAGACTTGTCGACTGAGCTTGAAGAAATGACATCTGATTTTGCGGTTAGCGTGAGTGATATGAGCTTCACTTATCCAACAGCAGCAGAACCATCACTATCACACATTGATTTTCAACTAAATCCAGGTGACTTTTTAGGAGTTATTGGGGGAACTGGTTCAGGGAAATCAACCTTAGTTGAACTCCTTACACATCTCTACACACCTCAGGAAGGTAGCTTAGCTATTTTCCAAAATCAAAAATCGCCTAAAACCTTAGGTGAGTGGCGCTCATGGGTCAATGTGGTGCCGCAAAAAGCTGAGCTTTTCCAAGGAACAATTCGCTCAAACTTGACTCTAGGAATGAAGGGTGACGTGAGTGACGAGAAGCTTTGGAAAGCTTTGGATATTGCACAGGCTAGTGATTTTGTTTCTGAAAAAGAAGGACAGCTTGATGCAACCGTCGAAGCTTTTGGACGTAATTTTTCTGGTGGGCAACGTCAACGTTTGACTATTGCGCGTGCCATTGTTCAAAAAGCTCCGCTTCTTATTTTGGATGATTCAACGTCAGCCCTTGATTACTTGACAGAATCAAAATTATTGACAGCTATTCATGAGCAACTAAGTGATACAACTTTGATTTTGATTTCACAACGTACTAATAGTTTGAAGGCTGCTGATAAGATTTTGCTTTTGGATAAGGGACATCAACTAGGATTTGCAAGTCACGATGAATTGCTTGCAACTAATGAGCTTTACCGAGACATCCATTACTCACAACACCAAAAAGGAAAGGAGGACTAGAAGATGAAAGCTAGAAAACAATCTGATACAAGACGTCGTTTGTTTAAAGAACTTCTTTCTCAAAAAGGACTTGTGATTGGAGCGACTCTTGGAACAATTGCCCAAGTTGCTCTAACGGTTTACCTTCCTGTCCTAATTGGTAATGCTGTTGACGTGGTGTTATCACCAAAATCATTGACCTTGATTATGCCGATTATCACGAAAATGGCAATTGTTATTGGTCTAAATACTTTGGTTCAATGGTTGAATCCTTTGATTTACAATCGTTTGACCTTTGGCTATATCTATGATCTTCGTCAAAGAGTTATGGCAAAATTGAACCAAATGCCGATTTCTTATTTGGATAAGAAAAGCTCTGGTGATTTGGTCAGTCGTGTCACAACTGACGCTGAGCAATTAAGTAATGGTCTTTTGATGGTCTTCAACCAATTCTTCATTGGTGTTTTAACCATCATCATTACAATTGTGACAATGGCAGATATTGACTTATTGATGCTTGGTTTGGTGCTTGTTTTAACACCATTGTCTCTTTTCTTGGCACGATTTATTGCTAATAAGAGCTATCATTTGTATCAAAAACAAACCAAATCTCGTGGTCGTCAAACACAGTACATTGAAGAGATGATTCGTCAAGAAAGTCTCTTACATGTCTTTAATGCACAAGAAGCAGCGATTGATACTTTCACAGATATCAACGATACTTATGCGGATTATTCGCAAGGTGCCATTTTCTATTCATCAACGGTTAACCCATCAACACGCTTTATCAATAGCTTGATTTACGCTTTGCTTGCTGGTGTCGGGGCTCTTCGTATCATGTCTGGTGCCTTTACCGTTGGTCAATTGACAACTTTCTTGAATTACGTCACTCAATATACCAAACCATTCAATGATATTTCATCAGTCTTGTCTGAATTGCAAGGTGCTATTGCCTGTGCAGAACGTCTTTACGACATTTTAGATGAAGAATACGAACCACTTCCAGTAAAAGCTCAGCTTGATGCTGATAAGATTCAAGGACAAATTGAATTTAAAGATGTGTCATTTGGTTACACACCACAGAAAACACTGATTAACCATTTGAACCTATCTATTCCTGCAGCTTCAAAAGTTGCTATCGTTGGGCCGACTGGTGCTGGTAAATCAACTTTGATTAATCTTTTGATGCGTTTCTACGAAGTTGATAAGGGTGCAATTTACCTTGATGGCGTGTCAATGGCTGATTACTCAGTTGAAGAGCTCCGCCAACAAATCGGTATGGTTCTGCAAGAGACTTGGTTAAAAGTCGGAACAATTCATGATAACATCGCTTATGGTAATCCAGAGGCTACTCGTGAAGAAGTGATTGCAGCAGCAAAAGCAGCCAACGCAGATTTCTTCATTCGTCAATTGCCAAATGGTTATGACACTTACTTGTCTGATGCGGGAGCGTCATTGTCACAAGGTCAACGTCAGCTTTTGACTATCGCTCGTATTTTTGTGAAATTACCAAAAATCTTGATTTTGGATGAAGCAACTTCGTCAATTGATACGCGTACTGAAATTCTTGTCCAAGAAGCCTTTGAAAAATTGATGAAAGGTCGTACAAGCTTTATCATCGCTCACCGTTTGTCAACGATTCAATCAGCCGACTGTATCTTAGTAATGGTTGATGGTGACATCGTAGAATACGGTACCCATGATGAGCTAATGACAAAACAAGGCGTTTATTATCAAATGCAAACAGCACAAGCTGGATAGACCATTTGTTTTGTTACATAAATATAAATATGCAAAAAGCGGTTAGAAAATATTTCTAATCGCTTTTTTTAGATCATTATTTTGTTAGTGGTATCCAAGTGCTGATTGATTTTTCACCGACTAGGAAATCGCCATAACCTTGCTCATCGATTTGGACATGCGCAGCTTGGTTGCCAAGAGCATCAGTGAACAATTTACCAGCCCATTTTTCTCCAACAAACATGCGCTTTGATGTGGATTTACTATTGTTGATGAGAACAGCAAGAGCAGTAGGGTGTTTGTCATCTCCAAGGCAAGTCCAGCCTATACAGTTAGCTTGGTCAAAGTAATCTAGTTCTTGACCATAAACGGCGTTTTTTCTAAGTTCAAGCAATTTATCAATGACAGTTTGGAAGCTTTCCTGAGCAAATTGTCCCGAAATGCCGTAATAATCTCCGTAGAAAATGCAAGGAAGTCCAGTTTGACGAAGTAAAATGAGGGCATAAGCTGCTGGTTTAAACCATTCTTCGATAGTTGATTCCAGTGCTTGACCACGTTGGGTATCATGATTATCAACAAAAGTGACAGCAGAATCTGGATGATTTTTCACTAAAGTTTGCTCGAAAATCTGACGTAAATCATAAGCTTCCTTGGCTTTACTTGCTTCAAAGAGATTTTGGTGGAGGCGAACATCGACCAAATCAAACCGATAATCAGTACTTGCTAGGTAATCATTATTTGACTTTTCATCACCGTTCCAAAATTCACCAAAAACGTAAAAATCATTGCCGTACTTGGCTTTCATATCACGGATAAAGTTTCCCATGAAGAAAGAATCGATGTGTTTAATGGCGTCTAAACGGAACCCCTTAACTCCAGTTGTTTCAACAAACCAATCTGCCCAATCGTAGATATTTTTGATGACTTCTGGATGTTTGAAATCTAGGTCGGCATACATGAGGTAATCGTAATTTCCATTTTCACCGTCAACCAAGTCTTGGTTTGCCCAACCTTTGTTGTCTCCTTGAATTTGGAAAATGCCAGTTTTACCAGTTCTGACATCATAGTCTGTACCCGTAAAGTGGTACCAATGCCATTCAAAGTCGTTGTAGGCACGGTGGCGACCCTCAAAGGTAAAATTTGTCCACCCTTCAATTTCAAAAGGTTGACTGAGAACCTTTGTTCGGTCTTCTGGAGCAACTTCAACAACCTTAAAGGTTTCGGTGTGGTCAGCAGCAGCCTTATGATTTAAAATGACGTCAGCTAAAGGCTCAATACCATTATTTTTAAGAGCTGAAATAGCTTCTAGGCAATCAGCTTTTGTTCCGTATTTTGTTCGAACGGTTCCTTTTTGGTTAAATTCACCTAGGTCAAAAAGGTCATAGACGCCATAGCCCACATCACCATCATGCGTCGCTTTAAAAGCAGGGGGCATCCAAATTTTGGTGATACCTTTTTGGGCAAGATGAGAAGCATCGGCTGCCAAACGTTTCCAGTGTTTGCCGTCATTTGGTAAATACCATTCAAAGTATTGCATCAAAGTTTCATTTGTCATGATAGAGTACCTCAAAGAGAAAGACTTTTTCTTTTATTTTAGCAGAAAGTTCAAATAATGCAAACGTTTGCGCTATAAAAATAACTAAAAAGTTCTAAGAAAAATTCCCAGAACTTAGATGATATGAATGACCCATTCACCACCATAAAAAAGCAGTAAAATGTGACCAATAATTGAGATGGGTTTGCAGCAGATGATGATTCTAGCGAAGGTTTTAAACGGCATGTTACTGAGAGCTGCTAACATAACCAGTAAGTCTGCAGGGGCAAAAGGTAGAAGCATACAAATAATGAAAATCACGGTAAAGGAACTGTGACGAGAAATTAAGTCCTCATATTTTTTTAGTGTGGCTTCTTTGATGAAAAGAAGGCAAAATCGCTTACCATACCAACGCGTTAGCAAAAATAAAATCATTGTGCCGATAATAATTCCGATACAACTTGTCAAAACGCCAACAAGAGGATGGAAAGTCATGACAGCAAGCATCATAGTAAGGCTAGCAGGAACGATAGGAACGACAACCTGCATCATCTGGAAGATGGTGAACATGATTGCTCCCCAGACTTTATCCTGACCGATGAGTGCTTGAATTTTTTCCTGATTGGTCAGATAACCGTGCTGATATAGCCAGAAAATACAGGCACAAGATATGATAAAGATAAGTGCTGATAGGATATGAATTAAGCGTTGAATAATTTTATAGTGCTGAAACAAAAATTAATCTCCCATCTGATTCTTTCTTTGCTGCTATCATTGTAAAACTTTTTAGAGATAAGTCAACTTTTTTTAAAAAGTAAAATAGGTCTTAAGACGGATGCATCATAAAAGTGAAAATCATATAATATAATCATCCTAAAAACTTTTCATATAACTCCGAAGCAAGTGGTTTTCCCGGCCGCTTGCTTTTTTTATTGGCCGACTATTTTTAGAAATCTTGTTAATCCAAGGCGTAGCAAGAGTCTTTTTAATTTACCTCGAAGCGTTTGCAAAAAAGCGGTTAAATAATTTGTGATTTGCTGGATATTATCATATGATGAATGGACTACGAAAAAGATAATTGGAGGGCAAAAGATGACTTTGTCTCGAGAACTATATATGGAAATGTATCTGAAGATGCAGCGTATTCGTGAATTTGATATGCGAATTAATAAGCTAGTCCGTCGTGGCTTTGTCCAAGGAATGACACACTTTTCTGTTGGAGAAGAGGCGGCTAGTGTTGGGGCGATGGCTCATTTATCTTACGATGATATTATTTTTTCAAACCACCGTGGTCATGGACAAAGCATTGCCAAAGATATGGATTTGAATAAAATGATGGCCGAGCTTGCTGGAAAAGCAACGGGTGTGTCAAAAGGTCGCGGTGGTTCTATGCACTTGGCTGATTTTGAAAAAGGCAATTACGGCACGAATGGGATTGTTGGTGGTGGATATGCCCTTGCTGTTGGCGCAGCGATTACCCAAGATTATCAAAAAACTGGCAATATCGTTGTGGCTTTTTCTGGCGACGGGGCAACCAACGAAGGCTCTTTTCATGAATCGGTCAACTTAGCAGCTACTTGGAAACTCCCAGTGATTTTTTATATCATCAATAATCGCTACGGAATTTCGATGAATATCAAGCGTGCGACAAATACACCTCACCTTTATACACGCGCAGAAGCTTATGGTATTCCAGGATTTTATTGTGAGGATGGCAATGATGTTTTAGCAGTTTACGAGACAATGGGCAAGGCAGTGGAACATGTGCGTTCTGGTAATGGCCCTGCGATTGTTGAGTTAGAATCTTACCGTTGGTTCGGGCATTCAACAGCTGATGCTGGAAAATATCGCAGCAAAGAAGAGGTGGATGAGTGGAAGAAAAAAGATCCGCTTGTCAAATTCCGTACTTATTTGACGGAACATGAGCTAGCAAGTATTGCCGAGCTTGATGCTATTGATGCTCAAGTGGTGAAAGAAGTCGATGAGGCTTATGAATTTGCTAAAAATAGTCCTGCACCAGATTTGTCAGTCGCTTTTGAAGATGTCTGGGTAGACTAAGCAGCCTTTCATTAATAGAGGAGAAAAATAATGACTGAAACAAAACAAATGGCCTTGCGCGAGGCAATCAATCTTGCCATGACAGAAGAAATGCGAAAAGATGAGTCCATTTTTCTCATGGGAGAGGATGTCGGAATTTACGGCGGAGATTTTGGCACATCTGTAGGAATGCTTGAAGAATTTGGTCCGGAACGTGTCAGAGACACTCCAATTTCAGAAGCGGCTATTGCTGGGAGTGCAATTGGAGCTGCTATTACAGGTCTTCGTCCGATTGTTGACGTGACTTTCATGGATTTTATCACCATTATGATGGATGCCATTGTCAACAATGGTGCTAAAAACAATTACATGTTTGGTGGTGGGTTGAAAACGCCGGTCACTTTTCGGGTAGCATCAGGTTCAGGAATCGGTTCAGCGGCTCAGCACTCGCAATCTTTGGAGGCTTGGTTGACGCATATTCCAGGCATCAAAGTGGTGGCACCTGGAACTGCAAATGACGCCAAAGGTCTTTTAAAATCAGCCATTCGAGATAACAATATTGTCATTTTCATGGAGCCAAAAGCTTTGTATGGCAAGAAAGAAGAGGTTTCTCTAGATAGTGATGCTTACATTCCTCTTGGTAAAGGAGACGTTAAACGTGAAGGAACTGATTTGACGATTGTGACTTATGGTCGCATGTTGGAGCGTGTTCTTAAAGCTGCTGATGAAGTGGCTGCTGACGGCATTAGCGTTGAAGTGGTTGACCCTCGCACCCTCATTCCGCTTGATAAGGATTTGATTGTCAACTCGGTTAAGAAAACGGGCAAGTTGATGTTAGTCAATGACGCTTATAAAACGGGTGGGTTTATTGGAGAAATAGCTGCGCAGGTTACAGAAAGCGAAGCTTTTGATTATCTTGATTATCCAATTGTGCGTTTGGCGAGTGAAGATGTACCAGTGCCTTATGCCAGTGTTTTGGAACAAGCTATCCTACCTGATGTCGAAAAGATTAAAGCGGCTATTTATAAGATGACTCGAAACGGGCGCGCGAATTAAAAGGAGGTGCTTTCTGTGGCAAATGAGATTATCATGCCAAAACTTGGCGTTGACATGCAAGAGGGAGAAATTCTCGAGTGGAAATTTTCCGAAGGCGATGTTGTGAACGATGGTGACATTCTCCTTGAAATCATGTCCGACAAAACTAATATGGAAATCGAAGCTGAAAACTCAGGTGTTCTACTGAAAATCGTGCATCCTGCTGGCGACGTGGTGCCAGTGACTGAGGTAATCGGCTATATCGGAGCAGTAGGGGAAAACGTTGATGATTTGGTGGGAGAAGGGCAGGCTGAACAGTTAGAGCCTGTTCAGGAAGCACCAGCTGATTTCTCTCAACCGTCTGATGCGCCAGCTATTTTTCAAAAAGGTAAGATTCGTGCGACACCAGCAGCAAGAAAGCTAGCCTCAGAGCGTGGAATCGCGCTTGATGAGGTTAGTGGGACTGGTGAAAATGGGCGTATTCATAAAGATGACGTGGCGAAGTTTGCTAAGGTGCGCGTGACGCCGCTTGCTCGTAAGATTGCGGCAGATATGGGCCTTGAGCTTTCTGGTATCGCTGGAACTGGTGCTAGTGGCAAGATTACTAAAGATGATGTCCTTGCTAAAGCAGGTGCCGATAAGAGTGAGAGTAGTGAGGAGGTTCACAGTGTGCCAGATGGTATCGAAGTGATTAAAATGTCTGGCATGCGTCAGGCGATTTCAAAAGGCATGTCGAAGTCTTACTTTACAGCTCCAACTTTCACGCTTGATTATGACATTGATATGACGAATCTTTTGGCGCTTCGTAAGCAGTTGATAGGGCCAATCATGGCAAAAACAGGCTACAAGGTGACTGTAACTGATTTGATTGGACTTGCGGTTACGAAGACCTTGATGAAAGAGGAGCATCGTTATTTAAATGCCTCTTTGATTAATGACGCGAAAGCTATTGAGCTGCATCATTTTGTTAATCTGGGTATTGCCGTGGGCTTGCCAGATGGTTTGGTGGTTCCAGTTGTTCATGGAGCTGATAAGATGACCTTGTCTGATTTTGTGGTTGCCTCAAAAGATGTGATTCAAAAAGCGCAAGCTGGCAAATTAAAAGCAGCTGATATGTCTGGGTCAACTTTCTCTATCACAAATCTTGGGATGTTTGGGGTTAAGTCCTTTAACCCAATTATTAATCAGCCAAACTCTGCTATTTTAGGAATTTCAGCGACTGTTGACACGCCGGTTGCCATTGATGGACGGGTAGTGATTCGTCCAATTATGGGACTTAGCTTGACCATTGATCACCGTTTGGTCGACGGGATGAATGGCGCTAAATTTATGTTGGATTTAAAAGCGTTGCTGGAAAATCCTTTGGAACTATTGATTTGAGATTAAAAAGATAAGAAAGGAAATTTATGGCAGTAGAAATTATCATGCCAAAGCTTGGTGTGGACATGCAAGAAGGTGAGATTCTCGAGTGGAAATTCTCTGAAGGCGATGTAGTGAACGAAGGTGATATTCTTCTTGAAATCATGTCCGACAAAACTAACATGGAAATCGAAGCTGACGACTCTGGTGTACTTTTGAAAATTGTGCACCCAGCTGGTGATGTGGTGCCAGTGACTGAAGTGATTGGATATATCGGAGCAGAAGGGGAAGTGATTGCTGAAGAGGTCAGTCTCAAGGAAGCTGCTAGTCAACTTGAGTCTGCAGGCCTTGAAGTACCAAATGCTGTTTCTGCTAAAGCTGGAGTTTTTAGCGAAGCTGATTTAGCTGCAGATGAATATGACTTGATTGTCGTTGGTGGTGGCCCTGCGGGTTACTATGCCGCCATTCGCGGAGCTCAGCTAGGGGCTAAGGTTGCTATCGTTGAAAAATCAGAATTCGGTGGGACTTGCTTGAATGTCGGATGCATTCCAACCAAGACTTATCTCAAGAATGCTGAAATTTTAGACGGCCTTAAAATTGCTGCAGGTCGAGGTATTAATCTTGCCTCAACGGATTACAGTATTGACATGGATAAGACCGTTGATTTTAAAAATACGGTTGTAAAAACGCTAACTGGCGGTGTCCGTTCACTTCTAAAAGCCAATAAAGTAACCATTTTTAATGGAGTTGCCAAAGTCAATCCTGATAAAACAGTCCATATCGGTTCTGAAATCATTAAAGGGCGCAAAATTATTCTTGCTACAGGTTCCAAAGTGTCACGTATTAATATCCCTGGCATTGATTCGCCACGTGTTTTGACATCTGATGAGATTCTTGATTTACGTGAGATGCCGAAATCTCTTGTTGTCATGGGTGGTGGCGTTGTTGGTATCGAGCTTGGTTTGGTCTGGGCATCTTACGGCGTTGAGGTGACTGTTATCGAAATGGCTGACCGCATTATTCCAGCAATGGACAAAGAAATCTCACAAGAATTGCAAAACATCTTGACGAAAAAAGGCATGACCATTAAGACAAATGTTGGGGTGAGCGAAATCATTGATGAGACAAGTTACTTAAGCTTGAAATTATCAAATGGTGAGACTATCCAAGCTGATAAAGCTCTGCTATCAATTGGACGTGTGCCACAGATGAAAGGTCTTGAAAATCTCGACTTAGAGATGGACGGTAATCGTATCAAAGTTAACGATTATCAAGAGACGTCAATACCAGGCATCTATGCCCCAGGCGACGTCAACGGTCAGAAAATGCTGGCGCACGCTGCTTACCGCATGGGAGAAGTGGCTGCTGAGAATGCTCTTTCTGGTAATCATCGCAAAGCAAAACTCAAGTACACTCCCGCAGCAGTTTATACGCATCCAGAAGTTGCCATGGTCGGATTGACCGAAGAAGCTGCGCGCAAGCAATACGGTGATATTTTGATTGGCAAATCAAGTTTTTCAGGAAATGGACGTGCTATCGCTTCAAATGAAGCCAAAGGATTTGTCAAAGTCATTGCAGATAGCAAGTACCATGAAATCTTGGGGGTTCATATCATTGGACCAGCAGCTGCAGAGCTCATCAACGAAGCAGCAACTATCATGGAAAATGAATTGACCGTTGATGACGTGGCCCAAGCTATCCATGGGCATCCGACTTTCTCAGAAAACATGTACGAAGCTTTTCTAGATACCATCGGACAAGCCATTCACAACCCACCGAAGAAATAATTTGACATGTGCTATGAATGTTAACACTTGAAAAATTATTTTTAAGTTGTATACTTTTTAAGAAATTAGACATTATGAAATTAACTAGTTTATTGGAAGTGTAACATGAACAAATTTTCTTTATATGTTAGGTTGCTTTATTTTTTAGTATTTGTCTTTGCAACGGCTCTATTTTTATTCTCACCTGAGATAATTGTGGTGCATTTCAATAATGGTATACCTGATGGTTATGACAATAGAATATTTCTTTATGTATTCTTTATTATTTCTTTGTTAATTGGTGAAATCAGTATCTTTTTTTCAAAATATTATCGAAAAAAAGGAAATACACAAGAGTTTCCGTTACTTTTCCCAGGTGAAATTAGATTTCTTCAGGTTTATTTACTGATAAATTTGACATTTATTTGTGCTATGATTCAACAAGTTCTTACCAGTTAGTATAGATTAAAAGGAGTACGAGATAAGATTCTCAACTTCTTTATAGGTGAATTTTTCACAAAATAAAAAAAGGATTGCAGTCACAATCGAGTGATTTTTGCAATCCTTTTTAGCTGAGCATGAAAATTGAAGTGTGAATTAAGTTTTGAGGATGTTTCTGTTTTGAATGTAACAATTAAAAAGACTAAACTTTTTCTTGTGCGATGTTAGTTGATGTTTGTGTTTTAGCAAGGTAAACACCTGTCAATGTAATTAAAATGGCGATGACAGTTTGGAGATTTAAGCTCTCGTTGAAAATTACCCAAGCGTATAATGCGGCAACGACTGGCTGAGATAGGGTAATTAAGGATGATAGGCAAGCATTTACTTTTCCCAAACAATAAGCTAATAAGCCTTGCCCTAAAATTTGAGAGACGAGAGCTAGTGCCAAAAGTGGCCAAAGCTCACCAAAATTCTGTGGCACATAAAAGCCTTCGGTAAAGAAAATCACAGTAGCTAGTACCAGTAGAGTTCCAAAAGCACTGATAAACATAATGATGGTTGATGTTACCGAATCGCGCAATTTGTAAACTGTAATCATAAACATGGCGTAAAAGACAGATGAGCCAAGACTCAGTGAATCTCCAAGCAGACGGTCTGGAGACATACTCACTTTATTTGCCATGAGAACCAGCACACCAATAAGTGTAACGAGACCGCCAAACAAAAATTTAGGCGTCATTTTTTCTTTGAATAGGAAATAACTGACTGGAATAACAGTGAATGGGGTAAGATTCACCAAAAGATTGGCATTAGCCACACTAGTATACGAAAATGAGCTATTCCATAAAGTCAAATCCCCTGCTAAAAATGCTCCCGCTAAAACGATTGTTGCGATCTGTTTGCGGTTTAAAGCCTGTAACTCAGACTTCTTGAGAAAAGGCATCAACATAGGAATGGAAAATAAAACACGGTAAAATCCAGTGTTGATTGGTGGTAGGGGACTGAGTTTGACAAAGATGCCACCAGTTGCTAAAAAACAGATAGCTAGAAAAATTAAGAAAATATATTTGCTATCATTTGTACGATTTTGCTTCATTTTTTCACCTCAGTCTAAATTGTAAAGGATACGTGGTATAATAAAAAGTACCAGTATTTAAAAATTTTTAGGTGCCACTTTGGAGGAAATATGATACATCTTAATCGCAGTGCAGGGAGTAGTCCCCTGTACCAGCAGATTTACCAGCAGATAAAATCAGATATTTTGCAGGGCTATTTAGCGCCTGATGAGAAATTGTTAGGAACACGAACCCTAGCAAAAATGCTAAGCGTCAGTCGAAATACGGTTGACCGAGCTTACATGCAGCTGACCCTAGAAGGGTATATCGAGAGCCGTCAAAATGCAGGCTTTTACGTTTTAAAAATGCCAAAAGCTTTTCAGTCAGAAAGAACTTTGACCGAGCCCATTTCAAAAACTGAAGCCAAGTCTGATGACGACCACATTGTTTACGATTTGACCAACAGCAGCCATACGAGTAATCTATTTCCCAAGAAAGTTTGGAAAAAACATTATCAAAATGCCCTTGATGAGCTAGATAAAGCAGAGCAATTGTCGACCTTGCAGCCTTTTCAGGGAGAGTACAAACTGAGAAAGGAAATCAGTCGTTATCTGGAGCGTATTCGTGGGGTAAAATGTCACCCAGACCAAATCATTATCACTAGCGGGCTTCAACAATCTTTGGATTATATTTGCCAGTTTTTAGGGAATACGAAAAGAAGTGTCTTGATGGAGGACCCGAGTTATCCTAAAGCGCGTGAAATCTTTAAGAAAAATCACTATCCTATCATAACTGCTGACGTTGATGACAAGGGCTTAGAATTGACGCAGGTAGATAGAAATGCTGAGATTGAAATGATTTACACCACACCATCTCACCAATTTCCGCTTGGTATGATCATGCCGATTTCTAGACGTCGTGAACTCTTGAGTTTTGCTGAAGCGCACAATTCTTTTATTCTTGAGGATGACTATGACAGCGAGCTCCGCTATTACCAACGTCCCATTCCAGCCTTGAAATCAATTGATTATCTGGATCGAGTGATTTATCTGGGGACTTTTTCAAAAATTCTTTCACCGTCTTTTCGTATGGGCTATATGGTTTTGCCAGAACAGTTCACTGAGAGTTTTTTAGAAAAATTCAAGCTTTACAATAGCACGGTTAATCTCTTAAATCAGATTGCTCTAGCCAATATCCTATCGAGTGGTGATTACGACCGCTTGGTTCGTAAGATGAACCATGTTTTTAAGAAACGCTATGAAGCCTTTAAAAAAGAATTCGAGCAGTTTAATGCGCCGATAAAATTATCTTCAAACGTCAGTGGACAGTATTTTTTGGTGACTTTTCCGGATAAAATCAACCAGTGTGATGTTATCAAGCGTGCAGAAAAAGAAGGTGTTCGAGTCTACGATACCATGCAATTTTGGCAAGAAAAAGCGGCTTGTCCGCAGGAAAGCCTCTTTCTTGGATTTAGTAAAATTGATTTGGAAGACATCCCAGATTGTGTCAGACGCCTTAGAAAAGCTTGGGAGAATTGATGAGCAAATTAAGAGACGGTGGGATTGGATTCTGATATACTGAGCCTAATGAAAAATGAAGGAGCTTTCAGATGAAATACATCGTTAACAAGTCCCACAATCCCTTTTACAATATTGCCTTGGAAGCTTACGCTTTTCGTGAATTGCGAGACGAAGATGAGCTTTTTATTCTCTGGATAAATGAGCCGACCATTGTGATTGGAAAACACCAGAATGCAATTGAAGAGATTAACAAGGCTTACACTGATGAACACGGGATTCATGTCGTTCGCCGTTTGTCAGGTGGCGGAGCTGTTTATCACGACCTTAATAATCTGAATTACACCATTATTTCTAATAAAACCCAAGAAGGTGCCTTTGATTTTAAGACCTTCTCACAACCTGTCATTGAAACCCTTGCTGATCTTGGTGTGACAGCGACCTTCACTGGAAGAAATGACCTTGAAATCGATGGTAAAAAGTTTTGTGGGAATGCACAAGCTTATTACAAAGGTCACATGATGCATCATGGTTGCTTGCTTTTTGATGTTGATATGACAGTGCTTAGCAATGCCCTTCAAGTTTCAAAGGATAAAATTGAATCAAAAGGTGTTAAATCAGTGCGTGCGCGTGTGACCAATATTTTGGATGAGTTGCCAGAAAAAATGACTGTTGAAGCATTTTCAGAACAATTACTTAACAAAATAAAAGAACAATACCCTGACATGACGGAGTATGTTCTTTCTGAAGCTGATTTAGAAAATATTCAAAATCTAGCCGATAACCAATTTGCAACTTGGGATTGGAATTTTGGCAAATCGCCAGATTACACCATCAAACGTTCAGTCCGCTACCCAGCAGGTAAGCTGACAAGTTATGTGAAAGTCGAAAAATCTGTGATAACAGGTCTTAAAATTTACGGTGATTTTTTTGGCATCAAAGATGTTTCAGATATTGAAGAAGAACTCATTGGTCTTCGCTACGAATACCAGGACATCTTAGACAAACTCCAAACAATCGATACCACACCATACTTCACCAACATCACCCCACAAGAAATTGCGGGAGCAATCGTGGAGTGAGGAAAGAAAAAGCACTTTACGTTGTAACGTAAGGTGCTTTTAAAATTAGTTCCCGTAACTATTAACTGTATATTTAGTTCCATCCATTGATGGTAGGGTAACTTCTTTACCCCAAGTACTTTCGTAAGATGTTAAACCTTCTGCAGTACCGTAGAAAGTAACGTTATCATCTTCTGCAATGACATCACTATATTCATATGAAGATAGCTCAATGAGAACAACTTTATCATAATCTTCATCCATTGCTAAACGGAAATTATAGTAAGATCCGTCTTTTAAAGTTTGAAGTACTTTACCAGTGATTTGTACTTTTTTTCCATATTCTAATTGGTCGTGATTCCATGTGTTGAAATCAGGAACTTCGTATTCTGCAGGATTGAATTCAGAACTAGAACTGTATGAGTAACTTGATGAACTGTAACTGTAATCATCATCGTCATCATAATCGTAGTCGTCATCATCGTCATTGCTTGAGCTAACTGATTGACTGCTTGAAGAACTATTATCAGTTGTAGAATCCGTTGATGGGTATTGTCCGGCTAAAGCTAAAAACATTATAAAAGTTGCAAGCATTCCTAAGGCACTTGGCCATCTTAAGGTTTTAAATTTTTTAAAGAAGCTTAGGATAAATAGTACTAAAGCCACAAAGAAGAAAACAAAGCAAATTACTAAGAAAAACTCTAACATATATTTCATAACTCCTATCAGCTTTTTACGTGGTTCAGTTTTTGCACGTGTATTCTTTATTAATTTAAATGATGTGTGTGTTTGGTAATCCATTGTTCCAACTTGATGTTAAGCCAGAATGAGTAGATACCAACTGTGATAATTGTAAGAAGTAGCCATTTGATCCAGTTTCCAAAGAGTTGCATGGCTGTGCGTCAAAGTACAAACGGTGACCGTCGATGACAGTGTGTTTGACTTTCCAATTAATCATGATACAAATCCCCCAAGGCGCACAAATGTAGGGTACAAATAGTAATCAGACTAGCGATGATACGGTGGCCAACATAACTTAGCAAACCACTATCAAAATAACTTTCTTGCTTCATAAAAACTCCTATATATGAAATTCTAAACATTTTAATGTTAGCAAAACGATATTAGTTTAACATATTGAAAATAGCTATGCAATATAGATTGAAAAAATAGTGAAAATTACATTTGCGCCTTTGAGCTGGATGCTACAAGCTGGAAATTAATGATGAGAAATTCCAGAAAAATTAAAAAAGTTCTTGACTTTGAGTAGACTCCAAGGTGTAATATTATTAGTAGTTATCAGAATAGGAGGAAAGAATGGACAGTTTTTCGGATAGGGCTATGAAAGAGGATTACTTTTTTAGTAATCGTGATTTAGCTAAATTATTTATTCCATTAATTATCGAGCAGGGTTTGGAATTTTTGGTTGGGTTAATTGCTTCCATCATGGTTTCAAGGGTTGGTGAAGCAGCGGTGTCAGGTGTATCCTTGGTTGAATTCTTGATGGCACTCTTTATCAGTATTTTTGCGGCTTTTGCGACTGGTGGAGGGATTGTTGCTGGGCAATATCTCGGTGACCGTGATAGTAAAAATGCCAATAAAGCGGTCAACCAGTTGGTGAAGTTCACTTTGTACTTTAGCTTAGCGATTACGCTTTTGATTTTTGTGATTAAACCTTTTATTTTGAGTCATTTGTTTGGATCAATCACGCCTGAAGTTCACGCGCAAGCTGATCGTTATTTTAATATCGTTGCACTCTCAACACCGTTTATCGCTCTTTATAACTCAGGCGCAGCCATTTTCAGAACCTTAAATAAATCTCGTCTGCCAATGAATATCATGCTGGTGATGAATGGCTTAAACATTATCATGGGTGTTAGCTTGATTTATGGTTGTGGTTGGGGTGTTGAAGGAGTAGCTGTTCCAATTCTTCTTTCTCGTGTTGGTGCCATGCTGTTAATTCTGTGGTTTGCGCATCATATCAAGTCAGATTTGACCTTAGGAAACTTCTTAAAAGAAAAAGTCGACTGGCAAATGATTAAAAAAGTTCTTGGTATTGGACTACCATTTGGTTTTGAAAATGGCATGTTTTTCCTTGGACGCTTGATTGTCTTATCTGTTGTTTCTTTGTTTGGGACAGCAGCGATTGCGGCTAATTCAGTTGGTGGAACCATCATCATGTTTCAAGGTTTGCCAGGAATTTCAATTGTACTTGGTTTAGCTGTTATCATTTCAAAATGTGTCGGTGCTGGTGACTATGAGCAGGCTGAGTTTTACAAGCGAAAAGTTAGTCGCATCATTCATGCTGCAAATGCTTTATTTTCAGTAGTTGTCGTTGCTTTAATGCCTTTTTTGATGATGATTTATGATTTGTCAGACCAAGCGACACATTATGTTTGGATTATTGTACTTGCTCATGGGATTTTAGTAAGTATTTTCTGGAATTCAGGTTATGTTTTGCCGGTTGTCTTTCGTAGTGCTGGAGATGCTAATTTTCCAATGGTTATCGGAATCGCCTCAATGCTTTTAGTTCGCGTGGTATGCGCCTACTTTTTATCGGTCGATTTTGGTATGGGAATGCTTGGAACTTGGGTAGCTATGTTCTTAGATTGGATTGTTAAAGGTATCATTTATGAAATCCGCTACCGCAAAGGCACTTGGAAAAATTACAAATTAGTATGATAAAACTAAAAAAGGAACTGGATTATCCAGTTCCTTTTGAGTTGTTTAATGCAACAATTCGTGATAAATAGCTGCTTCATCGTCTTGGTCAACATTGAAAATGATTTTTTTGACATACTGACTTTGATCTAGAAATGCTTTAACAGTGTTTACAGCGATTCTAGCAGCATCTTCGTTGATAAAGTGTTTGTCATGATTTGTTGCTAGCGACGCTAGTGCTACAGACTCTAACTGATTTTTTTCAGCTAAGGTCAAGCAAGAAAGATAACTTTGTGCAAGCAAATCAGCATCAGACTCTGTTAAGTGCTCGTTGATGGCAGGACCAACGGTGTGAAGAATGAATTTTGCTGGAAGGTTGTAACCAGGAGTGATTTTTGCACTACCTTCTGGTTCGTCGTGCCCTTGGTCTTTCATAAGATTATAGCATTCTAGACGCAGTTGAACACCGGCATAAGTATGAATGGTATTGTCAGTGCATTCGTGAAGCGGTTGGAAGCAACCTAGCATTTGGCGATTAGCCGTATTGACGATAGCATCGACTTGAAGTCGTGAAATATCACCTTTCCAGACATACAAGCGGTCGTCTGTCGCAAGTGGCTGTAAATGATTTAAAAAAACGACCACCCGTTCAGCTTTTTTTAATTGAAGGTAATCATTTTGCATGATTAAAAAACGCGTTGAGACAGCCATTGGCGGTCTGACATTAAGAAGAGCACGCAAGAGAGTTTCTTGTCCAGGTAAGTCATCTGGAACATCGATGGCTTTAAATTGCGGATTCTCCATAATAAGGTAATCTAATAGGAAGCTTACCATTTCTTTCTTAGTCATATGGACTCCTTACTAATTTTAAAATCGCTTTCTCAAATGCTAGTATATCACCTTTTTAAGGAATTCGCATCAAGAAAAAGAAGTTTGAAAGTTGAAATTAAAAAAGTAGAGATTGCCTTTTCAGTCAATCTCTACTTTTTAATAATCAAATCAATAGCTTTAGCAAGGTTATCTTCTTGCTGTTTAGGATCTGCTACGGGCTCTTCGATGACTTGATTGATTTTATTGCCAATGACAATACCAATGGTACGATTGATACTTGAGCGAACAGCAGTTAGTTGTGTCACGATATCAATACATTCTTGGTCTTCGTCAATCATTTTTTGAATGCCCCGAAGTTGGCCTTCGGCACGTTTTAAACGGTTGATAATATCTTTTTTATCTGTTTTCATGAGGCCTCCTTTGATTTTATTATACCGGTGGTAGGTATATTTGTCAAACCTAAGACCTTTTCGTTGACAGGATAAAAGTAGCTATGATATTATTTTATCATACCTATAGGGGTATTCGATAGAAAGGAGAAAAAAGCTTATTTTTCTTAAAAAACTATTTTCTCAGTCAGTGAGAACAATTACGACAAGTGAACTAGAAGCTGTTATGCAGGACAAGTCTACGGTCTTACTAGATGTGCGAACAGCTCAAGAATACGCTGGGGGGCATATTAAGGGAGCACGACTTTTCCCGCTTGATAGAATTCATACCTATGAGGGTAAAAAAGGTAGTACGATTTACTTGATTTGTCACTCTGGCACACGTAGTAAGCGTGCAGCTAAACTTTTGAGTCAAAAAGGCTATGATGCGTTTTCGGTAAAAGGTGGCATGATGGCTTGGCAAGGAAAAATCATTGGAGGAAAGAAATGACTAAGATTATTATTGTTGGAGGTGTCGCTGGGGGTATGTCAGCTGCGACACGTCTTCGCCGCTTGATGGAAGACGCTGAAATTATTGTTTTTGATAAAGGACCATACGTGTCATTTGCTAACTGTGGGCTACCTTTCCATGTTTCTGGGGAAATTGCAGAGCGTGATAACTTGCTAGTTCAGACACCTGAGCGATTGAAGGCGCGTTTTAACATTGATGTCCGTCCAGAATCAGAGGTCTTATCAGTTGATGCAGACAAAAAAGAAATCACAGTTCGACATGAAGACAAAGTTTACACAGAATCATATGACAAACTAATCTTGTCACCAGGTGCCAAACCATTTGTCCCAGAAATGGAAGGTCTAGACAGTGCAGACAATGTTTTTGTGCTTCGCAATATTCCAGATTTGGATAAAATCATGGCAGCTTTATCTGATGTACAATCAGGAAATGCAACAGTCATCGGTGCTGGATTTATCGGGCTTGAAATGGCAGAAAGCTTGGCTAAAAAAGGTTTGAACGTGACTATCGTTGAAAAAGCTCCGCATGTTTTGCCACCACTCGATGAAGAAATGGCAGCCTTTGTGAAAAACGAATTGGCTCGAAACGGTATCACAGTTTACACTAATCAATCTGCCAAAGCTTTCAAAGAAAATGGAAAAGTGATTATTTTGGAAGACGGTAGTGAGTTGACTTCAGATATTACTATTATGTCTGTTGGGGTTCAACCTGAATCAAGTCTCGCTAAAGAAGCTGGTCTTGAGCTCGGCCTTCGTGGCGGTATTTTGGTTAACCAAAACTACCAAACAAGTAACCCAGATATTTACGCAGTGGGTGATGCCATTATTGTCAAACAAGAAATCACTGGTCAAGATGCGCTTATTTCTCTTGCCAGTCCAGCAAACCGTCAAGGTCGTCAAGTAGCTGATAATATTGCTGGGATTGCTCGCCAAAATAAAGGTAGCATCGGAACAGCTATTGTTCGTGTCTTTGATTTAGCAGCTGCTTCAACAGGACTTAGCGAACGTATTGCTCGTCAAAACTTTGATGATGTTGCTGTTGTTCACACAAATAACAAAGATCATGCTGGTTACTATCCTGGTGCGACAGATGTTGTCCTAAAACTAATTTTTAATAAGAAAACTGGTGTTATTTATGGAGCTCAAGCAGTTGGTCAAAAAGGTGTTGATAAACGTATCGATGTTTTAGCGACAGCCATTAAAGCAGGCTTGACTGTGGCAGATCTTCCAGAATTAGAATTTACTTATGCGCCACCATTTGGAGCAGCAAAAGATCCGGTTAATATGGCAGGATATGCTGCACTTAATATCATTGAAGGCGTTAGTGAATCTATCCAATGGTATGAATTAGCTGACGAATTAGCCAAAGGTAAGGTCTTTCTTGATGTCCGTACTGAAGCAGAAGTTGCTAGAGGTTATATTGCAAATGGTATTAACATACCACTAGATAGTTTGCGTGACCGTTTGTCTGAGTTAGACCCTAACAAGGAATACATTATTAGCTGTCACAGCGGTCTTCGTTCTTACATTGGCGAACGTATCTTGAAACAACATGGCTTTAAAGTGAAGAACCTTGATGGGGCATACCACCTTTATAGTACTGTAAAACCAGAGGAGATTAAACGTGATTAAATACATTTCAGCTAGTCAACTACAAGAGGCTTTAAAGGAACAGCCATTAAACATTATCGATGTCCGTGAGCGAATGGAGTTTGCCATGGGACACGTTCCAACAGCAGTTAACCTTCCTTTGAGTGAATTTGTATCTGGCTACCAAGCACTTGATAAAGATAAAACATATCATATCATTTGCCAAAGTGGTGCCCGTTCAGAACAAGCCTGCTTTTTTCTAGATGACCAAGGCTATAAAGTGGTAAATGTTGATGGCGGCACATCAGCGTGGCCAGGAGCATTAGAATACTAATAGAACATTTTCTTTAAACATCTTCCTATTTTTTAGCAGGGCAAATTTGTCCTGCTTTTATGATATAATCATTTTATGACTGATAAAAATGATATTTTACAAAGGGCTGAAAAGCTTGTTTATGATAAATTACACGCAGAAGCTAGTGGTCATGACTGGTGGCATGCGGTTCGTGTAAGAAATACAGCGCGTGAATTAGCCGAAAAAGAAGGAGCAGATAGCTTTATCTGTCAGTTGACAGCTTTGGTGCATGATATGGCTGATGAAAAGTTAAATGATGATCCTAAGCAAGCTCTAGCTAATTTAAAAGCTTGGCTCGTTGAGCAGCAACTTTCTCAAGCAGACGTTGAACACGTTATTCAAATCATCAATACCATGTCTTTTAAAGGAGATGGTAGCAGTGTTCCAGCAACTTTAGAAGGAAAAGTTGTACAGGATGCAGACCGATTAGATGCTATTGGTGCGATTGGGATAACGCGTTGTATGGCTTATTCAGGAAGTAAAGGCCGTCCGATTCATGACCCCAACATGACTGCTCGTGAACATTTGACTGCTGAGGAGTATCGTAATGGCAAGGACACAGCAATCATGCATTTTTACGAGAAACTGCTTAAACTTAAAGACTTGATGAACACAAGCCACGCTAGAAAAATGGCTGAGCACCGCCACGCTGTTTTGGAAGAATTCTTAAAAGAATTCTACGCAGAATGGGATGGCAAGTTGTAAGAAGGAGAGACTGATATGACGATTAGACGAGCAAAAGAAAGTGATATTTCAAAACTGATTGATTTACTAGAACAAGTTCTTTTGGTTCATCATAAGGTTAGACCTGATTTGTTCCAAGAAAAAGGTGTTAAATACACGCAAGCCCAATTAGCTGAGCTGATTGCAGATGATAATCGTCCGATTTTTGTCTATGAAGACGAAAAGGGACAAGTTCTTGGACATATGTTTACCATTATCGAGCATTCGTCAGCGCCAAAAGTGCCGCAAAAGACACTTTTTATTGATGATTTGTGTGTGGATGAAGCTGCGCGTGGGCAAAAAATCGGTGAGCAGTTATATCAGTTTGCCTTGCAGTATGCCAAAGAGATTGGTTGTTACAACTTAACGTTGAATGTCTGGAGTGCTAATAAATCAGCAGTTCGTTTCTATGAACGCCAAGGCATGACACCGCAAGAAATACGCATGGAACAGATTATATAATTATGAGAATAGTTGTTAAATTGCTAATTTTAATGAGATACCGAAAATCTACTGCCAAATATGGGAAATTATGCTACAATTAAGGAGAACACAGTTAGCTAGAATAGCTGACTTTAATAGAAAGGGTAATAATGACTGACAAATCTACTTTGAACGATGTTCAAAAAATCATTGTTCTTGACTATGGTAGCCAGTACAACCAATTGATTGCTCGTCGTATCCGTGAATTTGGTGTCTTCTCTGAACTACGAAGCCACAAAATCACAGCAGACGAAGTTCGCGCAATTAACCCAATTGGTATCGTACTTTCAGGTGGTCCAAACTCAGTTTATGCTGATAATGCTTTTGGCATTGATGAGGAAATTTTTGAATTGGGTATTCCAATTCTTGGTATCTGTTATGGTATGCAATTGTTGACTGACAAACTTGGTGGTAAAGTTGTTCCAGCTGGACAAACTGGTCACAGCGAATACGGTCAATCAACACTTCGTCTAAAAGCTAAATCAGAACTTTTTGCTGAAACACCAGATGAACAAACTGTTTTGATGAGCCACGGCGATGCTGTTACTGAAATTCCTGCAGGCTTCCACTTAGTTGGGGACTCTGCTGATTGCCCTTACGCAGCAATTGAAAATACTGAGAAGAAAATCTTCGGTATCCAATTCCACCCAGAAGTTCGTCACTCAGTATATGGTAACGATATTTTACGTAACTTTGCTTTCCGAATCTGTGGTGCTAAAGGCGATTGGTCAATGGATAACTTCATCGATTTGCAAATCAATGAAATCCGTCAAAAAGTTGGAGACCGTAAAGTTCTTTTGGGACTTTCAGGTGGTGTTGACTCATCAGTTGTAGGTGTCCTTCTTCAACGTGCTATCGGTGACCAATTGACATGTATTTTCGTTGACCACGGTCTTCTTCGTAAAGGAGAAGGTGACCAAGTTATGAACATGCTTGGTGGTAAATTCGGTTTGAACATCATCCGTGTTGATGCTTCAAAACGTTTCTTAGACCTTCTTGCTGGCGTTGATGACCCAGAGAAAAAACGTAAAATCATCGGTAATGAATTTGTCAGTGTATTTGACGACGAAGCAAGCAAACTTAAAGGTGTTGACTTCCTAGCACAAGGTACTCTTTACACAGACGTTATCGAATCTGGTACAGATACAGCACAAACAATCAAATCACACCACAACGTTGGTGGTCTTCCAGAAGACATGCAATTTGAATTGATTGAACCACTTAACACACTTTTCAAAGACGAAGTTCGTGCGCTTGGTACAGCTCTTGGTATGCCTGACGAAATCGTTTGGCGCCAACCATTCCCAGGACCAGGACTTGCTATCCGTGTAATGGGTGAAATCACAGCAGAACGTCTTGAAACAGTTCGTGAATCTGATGCTATCCTTCGTGAAGAAATTGCTAAAGCTGGTCTTGACCGTGATATCTGGCAATACTTCACAGTTAACACAGGTGTTCGCTCAGTTGGTGTTATGGGTGATGGACGTACTTACGATTACACAATCGCAATCCGTGCAATCACATCAATTGACGGTATGACAGCAGACTTTGCACGTATCCCATGGGATGTTCTTCAAAAAATCTCTGTTCGTATAGTAAATGAAGTTGACCACGTTAACCGCATCGTCTACGATATTACAAGTAAACCACCAGCAACAGTTGAGTGGGAGTAATGCACAGCGATTCGCAGTACGTTAGTACAAGAGAGCTGATGCATTACCCCTGCAATAGTGGCCTAAGAGCAAGGAGTGAAAACGACGCAGCGATTAGTTAGCCACGAACTGCTGGGAGTTTAAACGATATAGCCACTTAGAACAAGCTAGTCTAAGTGGTTTTTATGTTCGACACAAGAAGTACCATCAGAACTGATATACCCCTGTGATAGCTGTCTCAGAACAAGGAGCGAAAGCGACGATGTGATGAGGTTGCTGAGAGGTGAATAATATAACCACTTAGAAGAAAATCTTCTAGGTGGTTTTTTAGTTGAATTTATCAAGTCAAGTGGTATAATATCAAAGCTTATTAACAGTATTTGTCTGGAATAAAGGAGGTTTGAAATGGAACTTTGGGATGCTTATGATGCGCATTTGAATGTTATCGGTGGTCAAGTTTTGGTTCGTGGGAAAAAGATTCCAAAGGGTGTTTATCATTTGGTGAGTGAAGTTATCGTGAGGCATCAAGATGGGACTTATTTGCTAACTCAGAGAGATCCAAGAAAAAATCTTGGTGGTATGTGGGAAGCGACTGCTGGTGGTTCAGCTTTGCAAGGTGAAAGTCCTTTAGAGTGTGCCAAACGCGAACTGCGTGAAGAGACAGGAATCGTGACAGGTGATTTTGTTGAGGTGGGGCGAGTGTTGCACCAGAGACATCAGACCTATTATGTCAATTATCAGTGCATTACTGATGTAGACAAGGCTAGTATTGTTTTGCAAGAAGGTGAAACATCAGCGTATAAATGGGTGACAGCTGAAGAATTGCGTCAAATGTCTCGAGAAGAACTAGCCACGCAGAGAATACAGAACTTTATCGAAGAATTGAGCTAACCAAATCTGGTTAGCTTTTTCCTTTGCTTTCAGTTACCTTTTATCACCAAAAATTAACCTCTTGTCCCAAACTATTGCTAATTAATAGCAAGTGTGTTTTACTATAATCAAAAGGAGGGTTGGAGGAGTGAAAATCACCATTGATGTCGATGATTCTTTGGAGCAAGATTACATTACCATTCATTGTAAAGAGTTGACAGATGATATCTTGGAGCTGCAAAAGACTTTGGTCAGTCAATCTTCTGGCAGTCTTCGTCTATCAGCTTTTCAAGATGATGTTGAGCATTTTTTGGAGCTTAAGTCCATTATTTTCATGGAATCTGATGGTAACTACATTCTGATTCACACGTCAACAGATATTTTCAAAACGAGGCGAAAATTATACGAGTTGGAAGAGCTTCTTCCAAGGGACTTTGTCAGAGTTTCGCGCTCAACGATTGTGAATACGCTAAGGATTTCTGGCATTAAGAAAAATATCACGGGAGCTAGTGAGATTGCCTTTAGCCATTCCAGCAAAAAAGCTTACGCATCAAGAAATTACATTAAGGCACTTATTGATATTATGAACGAAAAGAGGTTAAAAAGATGAAAAGACATAGAATCAATTCCATTATCACAGGACTTTTATTAATTTTATTTGCTGCCATGCTAATGCTTAATAAAATGGGTATTCTGACAGCATTTCCGCCTGTAAAAATGATGCTGAAAGTAGTTTTAATTGCGATTTTAATCTACTTTATCATTGTAAATGGTTTTGGCAAACGCAGTTTTTTGGGAGTTACAGTGCCACTTGGTATTATTGCTTGTTTATTCTCTGATTTGCTTGGAATTAGCATGGTTTCACCTGTTACTATTATCTTGGTGTCAGTTCTCGTAGGGATTGGCTTATCAATGATTTTTGGTCACACACCAAGAGTAAACGTCGCATCAACTAAATACGAACACCGACAAAGCAATGGATTTAGTTCTAAAGAATATTCTGATAGCGAAGGGACTTTTGCGGTTGATAATAGTTTAGGCGAACGAACAGCATATATGTCTGTTAATGAGTTAAGGCATGGTAAAATTGAGAATGCTCTTGGTAGTTTGACGGTTTATCTTAACGGGACAAGTCTAGATGAAGCAGGCGCTACGATTGATATCGATAATGGCTTAGGTAAGCTGCAAGTCTATGTGCCAAAAGAATTTAGAGTACGCCTTAATGCTGACAATGGTCTTGGAAGTATTAATGCACACGGCACATCATCTACAGATACTAACCAACCGCTCTTGACCCTTAACGTTGACAATGGTCTAGGAACTACGGATATTTATTTTGAGTAGACTTGCTAAGCACAGAGCCTTGAAGAATTTCTTTGAGGCTTTTTTAGTTTTGTCTTGAAATGCATTTTTAGGTAACGTATAATAAAAATGTTTTGAAAATTTAATGAAAATAGTTGTGGCAGCGACACTTAGAATTAGGAGATAACGATGATACATAAGCTACCAAGACTGAAAGTGCTGATTTTAACTTTGCTAATGGCTTTTATGGAGCTCTCAACCCTACCTGCAGCTTTTTTAGGTCAAGTAACTTTCAAAGATATTAAACCAATGTATTTTACATTGATGCTAAATTTTATTCTAGCCTTGCTTATTTGCTGGTTGTGCCAAAAATTTTGGATTAAATCATTGAAGTTCGGTTTACAAAAATCAGGTCTTTTTTCAGGTTTACAAAGATTTGGCTTACCAGCTGTGATTGCGACGCTAGCTGTTGCAATTACTTTTTGCATCAGCTTAGCACCATTTGACAATCAACCGACTTTTTGGCGTGTTTTAGTTGAAGGAATTATTTATTATATTGGTGTGGCTGTTGTAGAAGAAGTGTATTTGAGAGGATTGCTGCAAAATCTTTTAGAAGATTGTTTTGAAAATAGTCAGAATGCGGTCTTGTATGCTATTTTGATAACTTCTTTCCTATTTGGTTTTGGTCATGTCTTTGGGGCACTTGGACAACCACTTGGAACAGTTATTTGTAAAACTGTCTGGGCAATGGCTCTTGGTGTTTATCTTGGTAGTGTCTATGTTAAGACGCGTAACCTTTGGGTACCAATCGTCTTGCACTTTGTTATCGATCTTTGTGGTATTCCTTTTTGTTTTTCAACAAGTGATCAGTATCCACAAATTGCCTTGGTAACGTCGCTTGTTGCCTATGTTTTGTTAGGCGTTTATGGCTTATTGCTCTTGAAAAATAAAGATTAAAAAGTTAGTGAAAGAAGTGAATGATACATGTATATCCATGAATTTGGTAATCCTGAACATCCTAAGGTAATCCTCTTAGCACCGATGATGATATCTGGTGAGAATTTATATCATTTGATGAAACCATATTTGAAAGGTGATTATTGCATTATTGTACCTGATCAAGGTGGTCATGGTAAAGCGGGACAGTATTTGAGTGCTGATGATGAATATCGGCAATTGAAATCTTATTTGGAAGAAAAAGGGTATTTTGATATTAAACTGGTTTATGGCGCCTCACTGGGTGTAGCTATTGGATGGCGATTATTTAATGACCAACGTTTCAAAATTGAACACGCTTGGTTTGATGGAGTTGCTTTGAAGAAAAATGCTTGGTTGTTGGAAAATGTCACGCGCCTTCTTTTCAGACAAAAGAAAAGAGCACTAAAAAAATCTGGCGCAGCAGCATCACAATCTCTTATTAGAATGTATGGTAATGATTTGGCTGAGTTGATGACGAAAAATTTTGATAGAATTACTAGTCAGGATATCGATGTTATTTGTCACGCATGTTGTCATTATAATTTACAGCTGTTAGCAGCAGAACAACAAAGCAAACTTCATTTAGAATATGGCGAGAAAGATTTTGATCTCGGCGTTTCAAAAAAAGCTTTTAAAAAATATCTTCCAGAAGTTGATGTGATTATCCGAAAGGGCTACCCACATTGTGGTTATTTTGCTGGTAATACGGCAGCTTATGTGACAGAATTAGAAGCATTTATAAAATAAAAAAATCTTTTACTCAATTTGGGTAAAAGATTTTTAAATATGATATGATAACTATAATTAATAATCACGATGAAGAGAATTATGAAAAAAGAAAATATGAAATTAAATAGAGTGTGGCTATCATTTTTGATATATTTGCTGTTTTTTTGGCTAGGTAGTCTAATACTTAATCAAAAACAGCTTGTTTGGCTTCTTTTAGAATTTTATGCGCTTGTGATTTCTAGTTTTATCCTTTGGAAATACTATCGTTACTTGCAGCCTAAGCACTTGATTATTTCTGGCGGGCTTTGTGGCTTGTATACTTTGTCAGAACTGATTCATCTAACACCTTTGTCGATATTTAATATTGTCCTTGTCTTTTTATCGGCTTGTGCTGTGATGGGTGTTTTTGCTCAAAAACCAGAAGGAGCACTAAAATGGTTTAAAGGACATTCAAGAAAAAGTATTGCAATAAGTGTTAGTATTGGAATACTATGTGGACTCATTTGGGGTGCTATTAATTGTATACTGATGTTGGGAAGTAATGACCTTCAGCCTTCTAGTATTTTTAAAGCTTTTTTACTTTCTTTAAGCCCAGCTATTATTGAAGAAGTTGCATATCGAACTGTTTTTTACGCTTTTTGTTTAACCATGATAAGTGGCGAGAAGCTGAATACGAAAGGTCAGGAATTGACAACTTATGCCATGATGACTGTTCCGCATATATTACCGCATACGGTGGAGTGTTTTAACAATGGTTTTCTATCTGGATTGCTGGAATGGCTGATTTCAGTGGTTTTATATATCCTTATTTTTGGACTGATTTTTGCTTTTTTGCAGAGAAAACGAGATATTGTATCGGCTATGATTGCCCACGGTACCGTTGATTTTATTCGCTTTTGTTTATTTGGGTTGCCTATTTGATTTGAATGGGGTGAGATAAATGAGTAAGAAACTTTTTATGCAAGCTATCAGCAAATTTTTACTTGGCTTTTTGCTTATCGCTCTTTTGTTATTTCTTCCAGCGGGGACTATACATTATTGGAATGCTTGGCTTTTGTTAGCGATTCTGTTTATTCCCATGTTTATCGCAGGGCTTGTCATGATAATTTTTAGTCCAGAATTGCTTAAAAAGCGTCTTAATGCCAAAGAAAGTGAAAAAGAGCAGCAGCAGGTCATTAAGTTTAGCGCGCTGATGTTTATCACAGCTTTTTTGACAGCTGGTTTTAGCTTTCGTTTCCATTGGCTGCGCTTATCACCTAATATCAGTTATGTTGCAGCTGTGATATTCTTACTAGCTTATGGTTTATATGCAGAAGTTTTGCGTGAAAATGCCTATCTAGCTCGAACGATTGAGGTTCAAGAAGGGCAAAAAGTGATTGATACAGGATTGTATAGCATTGTTCGCCACCCCATGTATGCTGCAACTTTACTTTTATTCTTAGCGATGGGACTTGTTCTCGGGAGCCTTGTATCATTTCTCATATTACTTGCTTACTTGCCTCTTATCGTAAAACGTATCCGTAATGAAGAAGCGGTTCTGGTACGTGACTTGCAAGGTTATGAAGTTTATCAGAAAAAAGTTCGTTATCGCTTAATTCCTTATATTTGGTGAAAGTCATTTCATTTTTTGAAATGGCTTTTTTATTTATTGACTACCTTTTCACTAAAAATAATTTCAATTATCAAAGTAATGTTTTGCAATGATGCAAAAATCGAATGATAATTGTAACTTTTCTGAAATTTTCTTGAAAACATACAAAAATGTCTTTTCATAAACCTAAAAATGGAGTAATATAGATAATGTTCTATTTTTTATGGAAAGGGATACATCATGGAAAATAATTTGGGAAAATGCTTTAAGCTTTTGAGAGAATCAAAAGGTTTATCGCAAAAGGAAATAGCTGGGGAGGTTATTTCCATCGCGCAGTTATCACGTTTTGAACGTGGTGTTAGTAATATTAACGCTGATACGCTTTATCAGTGTTTGGAGAATATGAATGTCTCTATTGCAGAATTTCAGTGTGTTTGTAGGAATTACTTACAAAATCAAACACTGCTTTTTCAAGATGAAGTGGCTAAGGCTTACATTGAAAAAAATACACTAACCCTAAAACACTATCTAGTCAAATGTCAGCAACTTGAAGCTTCATCACCACACCAAAAATTTTACAAACTCAATACAATCATTGTCAAAGCTGTTTTGCAGCAGTGTGACAAGAAAGAAAAGGTCGCAAAAAAGGATGTTCAATTCTTGGTAGATTACCTGTTTTCAGTTGAAGAATGGGGGCGTTATGAGCTCTGGCTTTTCACTTACAGTGCCTCATTGATGACAAGTAACTTGGTTGAAACTTTCGCTTGTGAAATGATTAACCGCACGCAGTTTTATCAAGAAATTCCTGAGAATCGTCGCTTGGTCAATCAAATGTTGTTTAACGTGATTAACGTTTGTATTGAAAGAAGTCGTTTTTCATTAGCTTTCAAATTGCTTAACTATGCTGATAATTTGAAAAAAGATGAAACCGATTTGTTCATTCGCAATGCGGTCAAGTATTGTCGAGGTTATTACCTACTTAAAACAGGTAATCTATCTGGCCTTCAAACGATGGAAAAATGCGCAGAAATCATGATGTTTCTAGAATGCCACAGCATTGCACAGCAAATGTTGGACAGAATTTCTGATTTAAAACAAGAAACATCACATATGCAAAAAGAATTAACCCATTTGTAATTTCGAGTAAACTATTCGTGTAGTCTTTTTATGGAATTTATTTAGGAGGATTTATGGAAAACAAGATTCGCTATAAGCTACACAAAGTTAAAAAACAATGGGTAACCATTGCTGTTACAAGTATGGCACTCGTTGGAGTTGGTGTTGGAGTTGCTTGCTCAACACATGAAGTATCTGCCGACGAAACAAACGTTGTTGCCGTTACAAGAGGAAGTGACACCCCAGCGTCAAGTAGTAGTCAAACACAAACAAGCACTGCTACAGAACAAAGTCAAGAAACAACAACTGAAGCTTCATCAACAGAAGAAACAGTAGTTGCGGAAGACTCACAAAAAACTACAGATGCTACATCTGCTAAAGCTGATGACAAGACTACTGAAACTTCAGCAACTGAAGCATCTGAAGAAACAAAAGCATCATCTGAAGAAACAACTAAACCTTCAGAAGCTACTTCAACAGAAACAAGTGAAACTTCTGAAACTAACCCATCAGAAGAATCACACAAAGCTACTGATGAAGAAGTACGTGATGACAAAACAAACAAAGCTGCTGATTCAGACGCCGAAAAAGCTGCTGTTGACCAATTGAGCTTGGATAACATCAAAAAAATTGATGGAAAATACTACTACATCCAAGAAGATGGTACAGTTAAGAAAAACTTTGCCATCACAGTAAATGGTCAATTGCTTTACTTTGATGCTGAAACAGGTGCTTTGTCATCAACATCAACTTACTCATTTACAGAAGGATTGACAGACCTTGTCGATAACTTCTCAAAAAATAACCAAGCTTACGATTCAACAGAAAAAAGCTTTGAATTGGTTGATGGTTATTTAACAGCTAATTCTTGGTATCGCCCTACTAAAGTTTTAGATAATGGTGAAAAATGGGTAGATTCAACTGAAGAAACTTTCCGTCCATTGGTAATGGCATGGTGGCCTGATGTTGACACACAAGTGAACTACCTTAACCACATGTCTGAATACTTTGGCATGGATAAAAAATATTCAGCAACTGATAAACAATCAACATTAAACGTTGCAGCAGAAGCTATTCAAATTAAAATTGAACAAGAAATCAAACGTCGTGGTGACGTAGCTTGGTTGCGTGATATCATTGCTTCATTTGTATCAACTCAAGACAAATGGAACATGAACTCAGAAGATCGTGACACTGACCACTTGCAAGGTGGTGCCCTTCTTTACGTTAACAGCGATTTGACTGAATGGGCTAATTCAGACTACCGTCTTCTTAACCGCGCACCTACTTACCAAAATGGTCAAACAAACTACCACAAAGCTGACCGTACAGGTGGTTATGACTTCTTGCTTGCAAACGATGTTGATAACTCAAACCCAGTTGTTCAAGCAGAACAATTGAACCAACTTTACTACCTTATGAACTGGGGTAAAGTGGTCTTTGGTGATGCTGACGCTAACTTTGATGGTGTTCGTGTCGATGCCGTAGATAACGTGGATGCTGACCTTCTTCAACTTTACACTGACTTATTTGAAGCAGCTTACGGCGTTAATAAAACAGAAGCACAAGCACTTGCTCACATTTCTATCCTAGAAGCTTGGAGCTTTAATGACCCTGATTATAACCACGATACAAACGGTGCTGCACTTGCTATCGATAATGGTCTTCGTATGGCTTTCCTTGATGTTTTGACACGTCCAGAAGGTAGCCGTTCAAACTTGGAATCATTGATTCATAATAGCCTTGGTATGACTGACCGTACTGTAGACAGCGCTTATGGTGATACAATGCCATCATATGCTTTCGTTCGTGCACACGATAGTGAAGTTCAAGGTATCATTGCATCAATCATCGCTGGTCAAATCAATCCTAAAACAGATGGTTTCACATTCACACTTGATGAATTGCAAAAAGCCTTTGAAATCTATAACGCTGATATGAACAGTGTTCACAAAAAATACACTCACTTCAATATCCCAGCAGCATACGCTCTTCTTTTGACAAATATGGAATCTGTTCCACGTGTTTACTACGGTGATTTGTTCACTGATAACGGTCAATACATGGCAGTGAAATCTCCATACTATGATCAAATCGTAGCTCTTCTTAAATCACGTATCAAATACGCAGCTGGTGGGCAAGCAATGAACGTTCAATACCCAGAAGGTGCTAACGGTGGCGTTTTGACATCTGTTCGTTTTGGTAAAGGCATCATGACTGCTGATCAAAAAGCAACAGATGAATCAGTTCCAACTTCAGGTATTGTGACAATCATTTCTAACAATCCAAACCTTAAATTGAACAGCTCAGATAGAATTGCTGTACAAGTTGGTATTGCTCACGCTGGTCAATACTACCGTCCATTGCTTTCACCAACTGAAAATGGTTTGCAAGCTTACCTTAACGATTCTGATACAGACATCACTAAACTTGTAGACGAAAACGGATTTATCTACTTCACAGGTGATGAAATCAAAGGTTTCCAAACTGTTGATATGAATGGTTTCCTTACTGTTTGGGTACCAGTTGGTGCAGCTGCTGACCAAGATATCCGTGCCAAAGCAAGCACAGAAGCAAAAGAAGCAGGTAAATTAACTTACGAAACTTCAGCAGCTCTTGATTCACAAGTTATCTTTGAAGGATTCTCAAACTTCCAAGACTTTGTTAAAGACCCATCACAATACACTAACAAAGTCATTGCTGAAAATGCTGATCTCTTTGCTTCATGGGGTATCACATCATTTGAATTGGCACCACAATACGTGTCATCAACTGACGGTACATTCCTTGACTCAATCATCCAAAATGGTTATGCCTTCAGCGACCGTTATGACTTGGCAATGAGCAAAAACAATAAATACGGTTCAGCAGAAGACCTTAGAAATGCTATCAAAGCTCTTCACTCTAAAGGTATCCAAGTAATCGCTGACTGGGTTCCAGACCAAATTTACGCTCTTCCAGGTGAAGAAATCGTTACTGCAACACGTGTTAACGACTACGGTGAAGAACGCGAAGGTGCTCAAATTAAGAACAAACCATATGCCGCAAACACTAAAAGTAGTGGTAAAGATTACCAAGCTCAATACGGTGGTGAATTCTTAGAATACCTTCAAGAAAAATACCCATCAATCTTTGAACGTGTCATGATTTCTAACGGTAAGAAAATTGACCCATCAACTAAGATTAAAGTTTGGAAAGCTGAATACTTCAACGGTACAAACATCCTTGGTAAAGGTTCAGATTACGTTCTTAACGACCAAGCAACAGGTACTTACTTCACCGTTAATGAAAACGGCGCATTCCTTCCAAAACAAATGACATCAGATTCAGCACAAACTGGATTCTACTATGATGGTAAAGGTATGACTTACTACTCAACAAGTGGTTACCAAGCTAAATCTTCATTTGTTCTTTACAACGGAAATCGTTACTACTTTGACGAAAATGGTCACATGGTAACTGGTATGCGTGAAATCGACGGTCAAACTTATTACTTCTTGCCAAATGGTATTGAACTTCGTGATGCTATCTACGAAGATGCAGAAGGAAACCAATACTACTTCGGTAAAACAGGTAGCCGTTACGAAGGTGGTCATTACTATGCCTTCAACACAACTGAAACAGTTGATGGCGTTGCTAAGACTGTAACAAACTGGCGTTACTTCGGTAAAGACGGTGTTATGGCGCGTGGTCTTGTTAAAATCGGTGAAGATTACCAATACTACGATGAAAATGGTAACCAAGTTAAAGGTCAACTTGTTAAAGACAAAGATGGTCAACTTCGTTACTTCAAGGGTGACTCAGGTGCCATGGTTGCTTCTGAATTCGCTCTTATCAATGGCGGATGGTATTACTTCAACGAAGACGGTGTAGCTGTTAAAGGTGCTCAAACAATTAACGGTCAACAATTGTACTTCGATGAAAATGGTGTCCAAGCCAAAGGTATCTTCGTAACAAATGAAGATGGTACACGTAGTTACTACGATGCTAAATCTGGTGAAAAATTTGTTGGTGATTTCTTCACAACAGGTGACAACCACTGGTATTTCGCTGACGAAAATGGTAACTTGGCAACAGGTTCACAAGTTATCCGTGGTCAAAAACTTTACTTTGCTGAAGATGGTCTTCAAGCTAAAGGTATCTTCGTAACAGATGCAGAAGGAAACCGTCACTTTTACGATCCAGATTCAGGTGACCTTGCCACAAATAAATTTATCGCTGATGGTGACAACTGGTATTACTTTGACGAAAATGGTCAAGTCGTAACTGGTGACCAAGAAATCAACGGTCAAGAATTGCATTTCGATGAAAATGGTGTTCAAACTAAAGGCGGATTTGCTACAGACGCTGAAGGTCACCAACACTATTACGATGCAAAAACTGGTGACTTGGAAGATGAAGATGTAGCTCTTGTAGAAGCTTAATCAGTCATCAAAAGCGTGTTAGTATTTTAATACTAAACAAATTTAAACAAGCAATAACTCCATAATAAAAAGCTATCAAATCTAGTGATGTGCGTGCTAGTATTTGGTAGCTTTTTTATGCTTAAAACTTTAAGTTTCATTAGTATTGGTGTATAATTTGGGTGAAGGAAGGTGCCTTAGTATTTCAATACTAAGTGAATTAACATCTAAAAAGGAGATTTCAGGCTATGATGAGTAAACAGAAAAAGACTAGTTTTAGAGATTACATCGCTTTAAACGCTATTCCTATTATGATTGAAGTGGTCTTTATCTTGTCGTGTTTGATTGTCCCGTCAAGCTACCTTATCTACACCAACGCTTTATTTTACTTTTTGCTTTTGGTTTATTTTCTCATCTCTAAAGACCTTAACTTAAAAGAATGGTTTAGGAGTTTTAAAAGCGGAAGAAAGTACTGGATTCAGGTTTTATTGACGTTTTTAGGGTTCGTGCTTACCTTTGCTTTGACAAGGATGTTAGAAGGATTTTTTCCCAACTTTGAGATAGGGAGTATCAGTTTAAGAAGAGATAGTTGGTTGACCTTAATCGTATTTTCCATTTCGACTATCTTTTTGCCAGCCGTGACCGAAGAGACATTTTACCGAAAAAACATGATTCTGTTTGATAGTAAGAAGGCGATTATCCTCACGACCTTTTTTAGCATGCTTCTCTATGCTTTGGAACACTCGTTTTCTTGGTGGGGAATTTTCTTGACCATGATTTGGGCATTTTCGTTGAGCTTATCGTATATCAAAACTAGAAATATTTACGTTGTCATGACGGCGCATTTTATTGGAAATCTTATCGGTAATGGCAGCGATGTGATAGCTACCATGATTCATTGGTTATCTTAATTGAAATCTTACAAATAGCACCTTTAGCTGAATTTGGCTAGGGGTGCTTTTTTAGGTTTAAATGACCAAAAAAATTGTGCAGATAGACCACTAGTGATATGCAAGCGTTTGCGATATAATGCACTTAGTAATAATGATGGAGAAAAATTATGGCAAAAAGAGAACATTTTTTAAGAGAAGCAATGGCGATTGCTATTCCCGTAGCCTTACAAGCCATGTTGCAGTCATCGTTTTCAATGATTGACCAATTAATGGTCGGACAGCTTGGGAAAACTGCTATTGCAGCGGTGGAAGTTGGCGGAAAGCCTCAGTTTGTCTTTGCCTTTGTTAGCGGAGCGATTGCGACCGTAACGGGTATCATGGTTTCTCAGTATATGGGAAAAAATGACCAGAAAAAGATTAATACCAGCATGTCAGTCAATCTCTTAGTCATGCTGTGCTTGGCTCTATTTACCATGGGCTTGTGTTTGATTCTGCCTGATTTCTTGGCGGGAATCTTCACTAAGGATACTGAAGTTGTGGTGACGGCTAAACCATATATTCAGCTCTTAGCTTGGGTTTATCCTTTATCTGGGGTTGCAACACTTTTAGCGGTTCAACTGCGTTGCCGAAATTACGCTAAGTATCCGCTCTATATCAGTGCAGTCGCTGCGGTGGTCAATACATGCTTAAACTATCTTTTGATTTTTGGGCATTTTGGTTTTCCTGCCATGGGAATCAAGGGGGCAGCGCTAGCTAGTTTAATGTCTCAAGTAGTGAATTTGTCTTTGATGGTTTATTTTTACCATAGAACTTGCCAATTTAGCTTTGATTTGCGTATGAAGGGTTCTGAGATTAGTCAGTACCTCATCATGCTAACGCCTATTGTGGTTAATGAGTTGCTTTGGACTTTGGGGCAAAATGTCAATACCTACATTTATGGACACATGGGAACGAGTGAACTTGCGGGGATGTCTCTAACTGGTCCTATTCAAGGTTTATTTATCGGGGCTTTGTCTGGGTTGTCTCAAGCTGCGGGGATTTTAATTGGACGCAGGCTTGGTGAGCATGATTTCGAACGAGCTTATCAAGATTCAAAACGTTTGTGCTTTTATGGTTTTGTAGGCTCTCTCATCTTATCACTCTTCTTGGTTTTGGGTGAGAATCTCTACATTGACTTATATAATGTTGGTCCTGATGTTAGACAAGTCGGGTCGCAACTCTTGTTGACTTTTGCGATTTTAGCACCAGTTAAAGTCCAAAATATGATTTTGGGTGGTGGTGTTATCCGAAGTGGTGGGAGAACCAAGTACATCATGATTATCGATATTTTGGGAACGTGGTGCATTGGTGTGCCTTTGGGGCTCTTTACGGGATTGGTTCTTAAACTTCCGATTGTCTGGGTTTATTTCATCTTGTCACAAGAAGAAGTCTTTAGATTTATCGTTTCTGTCTTTATGTTCCGTAGTAGAAAATGGATGAACACCATTAAATAAGCTAATTTTAGCCTGAATTGACAACTTGTCAAAAAAGTTGGTTATTTTATGACTTTATTTAAGACCTTTTGTTCAAAATGGTTTATAATGAAGAAAAAGGTTTCTCTGATACCGCTTTCTTTTAGCAGTGTTTAGGATAACAAAAGGAGTTCTTATATGAAGTTAGAAACTGCAAAAAGGTGGCTCATCTTGTTTTACGAAAAAATCCAAGACAATGTGGCTGTTCTAGCCGAGTTGGATTCGACGATGGGAGGAGATGGAGACCATGGTGAAAACATGCTACGTGGTATGACAGCTGTTGTCAATACCGTTGAACCAAAGGAATTTACTTCGACATCTGATTTATTTAAGGAGACAGGAATGCTTCTTCTTACAAAAGTCGGTGGCGTATCTGGAACCTTATATGGTTCAGCATTTTTAGGAATGGCAAGGGCTGAAGAAGCAGGTGACTCGCTTTACTATGATATCAAAGAAGGTTTGGTCATGATTCAAAGGCGTGGTCGAGCAGAAATCGGTGATAAAACTATGGTTGATGTCTGGGCGCCTGTAGTAGAAGATTTGAAAAATCATCAGCTAACACCAGAGCGTATTGATGAGTATATTCTAAAGACAGCTCTTTTGAGAGCTAAAAAGGGACGTCATGCATATGCTGCAGATGGTTCACTTGGGCTTGTCGATCCTGGTTCGTATTCATCAGGTCTATTGTTTAAAGCACTATTAGAAGCGGAGGAAAATGATTATGTCTAAGAAAACTGGTATTGTTATTGTGTCACACTCAAAAGATATTGCTCAGGGTGTCGTAGATTTAATCTCACAAGTGGCAACAGATGTTCCAATTACATTTTCTGGTGGAACTGAAGATGGTAGAATCGGAACAAGTTTCCAACAAATCAAAGAAACTGTCAATAACAACGCTGCAGATACCTTGCTAGGATTCTTTGATTTTGGCTCTTCAAAGATGAATCTAGAAATGGTTGGGGAGTTGTCTGAAAAGAACATCCTTATGTGTAAAGTTCCTCTCGTTGAAGGGGCTTATACAGCAGCCTCTTTACTGCAAGCAGGTGTTCCATTTGAGGCTGTCATTGAACAACTTCGTGAAATGGATATCGATAAATAATGATAAAAAAATCTAAGCGGGCCTAGGTTCGCTTTTTTTCTGTCTTGTAAGCATTTTTATGATAAAATGAAAAATAAATTAGGTGAAAAGGGATTTTTTTATGGGAACAGTCAAAAGTAATCAAGAAGTAGTGCATGCCTATGCTAGTCAGTTAGCTAACGCTTGTCAGACCTTGTCTTCAAGTGCCACTGTCAGTAAAGACACACAGACTAATTTAGCAGGAAACACACGTTGCCACGAAGCGATTGATAAATCTGCAACTATACTGGCACAAATCACATCAGCTGTTAAAACAGCGTCAGATAACCTTCATTCAGTGGCGAGTGATTTTGAAGCTGTCGATCAAGCTGGTGCTAAATCTTTTGGAGGCTAATATGGCAGATACTTGGGAATTATTAGATCAAAAAGAACGTGCTTTACTTAAAAAAATAGATGATTTAGCTGATAGACAATATCAAGCAGAGCAATTATTTAGCGACTTTGAGGCTTATGATGAAGCTACTTATGATTCGGAAAATAATTTGTGGGAAGCTGCTTATCATAGCCGTTATAGCAATCAATTAGAAAATTTGAATGAAGGACGCCGTTGTCATAAAGAACGATTGGTAGATGATTTTCTGCGCTATAGAGATGATTTAAAACGTGAGGAAAGTCACCTTGAAAGAAAAATAGAAGTCATTCGAACTCAAAAACATAAAGAAAAATAAGGGATAAGGAGAAAACATGAAATGGGACTTAATATGACTTTAGAGCAATCACAAGCTCAGTCAGCAAGTGTTAATAGTGTCTGTCAAGCTCAAGTTCAGGGGTATCAGGCTTTACAGCGTGCTATTCAAAACTTTGCAGAGGATACTGAAAATTTACAAGGAAAAGCCTATAACTCTGCTAGAAGTTATTATCAAGCGGTTTTGTTGCCACTTGCTCAAGGTGGACAATTGTATGTGGAAACTTTAAAAAAAACAAGCACTGATTTTCCTGCTGGCTATGAAGAAAAAGTAGATACGAAGAGTTGGAGCGAAGAGCAGCTTCAAGAATATATTCAAAAAGAAGAAGAGATGATTGCTAAACTTAACGATTATGCCAAATCATTAGCACACTCGGGGATACCTTCGGAGCATAAGCATCAACTTGAAGTCAATAACACAGAATTATTGCGTGGACATCATATGACAAAACACGTTTATGAGACAATCTTGGCTCATTTACGAGCTTATAGCACAGATTCTGTCCATTTATTTGATGAATTAAATGATATTGATGCGCAGTTAGCAATAGGTATCTCACAGACAAAAACTTGTTGGGATGCTTCATCTGGTACCTTTACCATTCCAAGTGATTTGACTTGGGTGAATTATTTATCAGCTTACTCAGCGACAAAAGATTTAAATCTTAGTCAATCTGACCGTGCTTTTGTCAATACCATGATGGCTGAATACGGTTTTGATCTAACAACAGCTAAGCAATTGTTGACCGTCAAAAAAGGCATTGATAAGAAATTTTCAAACCTTTCTCAAAAGGAGAGAGACTATATCTTTTTAAGAGTGGTTGGTGCAGCTAATTATGATGGCTTTAAGTGGGACGAAACAGCTGGCTATTTAACACCGTACTTCTACATCGAAGTTCCCATCACTGATGAAAAAGCTAAAGTTGTTAAACCATTGCTTAGCATTTATCGAGATTTAGGACTTAGCGAACAAGAAGCCAAACAATTAAATTACAACCTTAGATTGCAGCATAATATGGCTGGGGGCGGAGTGTCTGCTAAAGAAATGAAGTCAGATACACCGAAGAATTATGAAAGTGCTAAAAATTGTTATAAATCAATTTACGGAACAGCAGAAGGTTTTGATGAGTTTTGGAATAGTCGTTTAAAATCATATTCTAATAACGGTGCAGGTCACGCTGATTTTACTCATCAATCTATCACGATGGCAACACATTTGAATCCAACAAGTATCCAGTTATCAGATGTTTATGGCGGGAGAGAGCATGTCAAAGATTTAGCAGGATGGGAAGGGGATACTACCTTTAATGCTAATGATATGGATCCTAGCATTGGTGAGGATGATTACAAGGCAGATTTAGACTCTGTCAATATTATCGGACGAATGGAAAAGGGTCAAACCTACAGTCAAGCCAGTGTTTCTTATTACCGTGATGTTAACAAAGATAGCACTACTCGTGAAAAAGAATTCGTCAAAAATAAGGATTGGGATGAAGTCAAAGGTACTATTTATGTTAGCTTGGCTCCTGATGATATCCTTAAAAAAGGTGAAGAGGCAACTAAAGAGTATATTTCTGAAAGTTTTGAAGATGTTTCAAAATTTTTGAATCGCATAGAGTCTGCGACAGGTAAATAGGAGATAATTATGACAAAGAAATTAATCGGTATTCTAGTCTTGCTAGTTGCGGCCCTAGCTTTTAGCCTTCATCATTATCTTAGTCAGCCCAAGAATATTTTTGATGAGATTTATCAAGAAACCAAAAAGACATACCAAAGTAATAATGTTTTTAATCAATTAGGTGATGTAGATATTCATAAGTATCAAGAATATAACAATGATTCAAAATTTTACTCAAGTATAACTTATCGTGAGGAGTCTTTTTCAAAAGATTATAGTAATGTACATTTAACTTTTCATTTTACACAAGATACAAAATCAGTGTTTATTTCTTTTGAAAAAGAAATCGCGACAGGCACACGTCTTTGGATATATGGAAAATATTCCTCAAATGATAAGTCATTTCAGAAAAATATTCAAATTATCTTAGAGAATGGCGATTCAGATAAATACATCGAAGATCAATCTAAGGTCAAAACTTATCTTGCAAAATACGGCATCACGGCATCTGATTTAGACAAA
>NZ_FNXZ01000012.1:0-2129 GCF_900108865.1 Streptococcus sp. 45
TGACTGGTGCTTGGAACAATGTGATGGCTGCCAGTGAGTTTGGCACTAGACTAATAGCTCTTGATGCAGATGCTTGGAATGCTGTTGCTAAAACTGGTGAAAAAGTTGGAAGCGACTTGGCATCCGCTATTAAAACAGGGGATGACTATAAAATCGGTGGCTACCTCTTTGATGTCGCCACACTTGTTGGCCCTGCTGTTGGCAAACTCAAATACGTCGACAAAGCAAGCAACCTTGCCAAACTCGCCGAAGCCGGTGACGTCGCCTCAACCGTTGGTAAGGTGGAAGATGGGGTGAAGGTTTCTAAATTTGATAAACTGTTTGGAAAATTAAAAGTAAATGATTTTTCAAAAACTGTTACCACTGACAGTATTAAAAGTACTTCTAAAACTCTTAAAATTGATGAAATTTATTTTGATAAAGCTGGTAATAAGGTAGCAAGATTTAATAACAATGAAGTAGCCTACTTTTCTACAGAAACTGTTGATGGAAAACCTGTTTTAGTTCGTTCATTAGATTTCTTAAACCCAGATGGAAGTATAAATTGGCCTAAAGGAGATGGATTCGTCCTAGATGCTGCTGGAAATCCAATAACACGCGATGCTAATATCACAGCAGGTCAATTAGTAGATAGATATGGCAGTTCAGGTGGAACTTTTATTAGTCCTATAATGGATGGTAAATCTTTTCCTTTTGAATCTCGAGGCTTACCTTACCCAGAAGGTTATCTAGAAAAACATACATATCAATTTACTATGGATATCAATAAAGCTAACTACGAAAAAGCATTTAATAATTTGCGCCCAGAAAAGCAAGACAAAATCTTAAAACTTATGAATATTTATAAGTTCTCTGCTGAAGATATTTACAATCCTCAAATAGGCGAAATTGCCGAAGTATTTGGAGCAGGTGGCGGACAACAAATCAAATTAGGAACGAGTGTCTCAATTTATGAAGAGCTTGGATTTTTAAGGGAGATTAAATAATAATGCCAAATTTACAAATAGAAAAACAAGAAATACTGGAAGAAATTGAAAAACGCAATTATCAAACTTTGCGCTATTCTATTTTTGAGGCAGGGAATCCTCATGAATGGGAGACCCGCATTGATTACGATAAAACAAAACAAGTTTATCAAGTTTATGCAACAATGGATCGCGCTTCAGTGAGGGGAAAATACGAATTTGTAGATTTTAATTCAGCAAAAGACAAATTTATCGAATTATTAGATTTAACAATAGAAATAAATCGATGGAAAGTTGAAGATGGTAAACAGCCAATATACTACTCTCCACTTTGGTCTGACTACAAACCGATTGAAATGTTTACGACAGTTATTGACTATTGCGACATTGAAGATGGAAATTTAGAACTCATTATCCTTGATGAAAATCAGTGGGAAGGAACTTCTGAAAAAGAGCATTTACAAAAATTAGAGGAAAAACTAAATACTTATCTCGAATATATTGATGGAAAATGCTATGTTTCAAAATGTGGAGAAAACTTTGATAAAATTATTATCCAAGTTGGTTTCAGACACCATCCTAGTGAAAATGGTATGCGATTCATGAAAAAACAACAACAAAATCTTTCCGAAAGAGGAATTATTTTAGAAATTGTGCTAAGCTAAATGAATAACCTCGAGACGCATTTTGCGTCTCTTTCTATGAAATCTGCTGATTTCTCCTACTCCTTTTAGTAATGTCAATTTCGCTAAAGGCATCAAATCTGTCGACAAACAACTCACAGAACAAGAAAAACTAGCTAAAGAACAAGCTGAGCAAAAAGCCAAAAAAGACTGGGCTAAGCATCATCCAGTTGAAGCTTTATTACAAAACGTCAATGACGAAACCACAAAATTATTCAAATGGGCTAACCAAGAGGTTCAAGACTTTAATTTGAATGTTCCTGGGGCTAATTATGTCAAAGACCAAATCTCTCTACGTCTAGGTTTCATATCAAAAGCTTGTGAAACTATAGGAGATTTAGCTCTGGGTGCCGCCCAGATTAGTCACCTGACTGCCGAAAGCATCCAATGGGGTGGCAATACCTTATTTAAGCAAAAAACACCTCAATGGATTAAAGATGATGTGACAAGTGCTGGGATGACTATCCTTACCACAGATATT